>DASSFL010000234.1:0-3257 GCA_035694525.1 Candidatus Udaeobacter sp.
AGTTTGCCGGTGCTTGGCGTCGCTATGTCTTAGATCGATCTCACTGCGTATGAGTGCGAGTCGTTCCGATGCAGTTATGATTTCATTTGGAGGAAGCGTCGGGTCAGACTGAATTTCCAGGAAATAATCTTCACAATCCCGAAGTTCGCTTTCGGCAAAGACGCGAAGGTTGCCAGGCTTAGTGCGGCCGACCATTTTCCAAAAATTAGATCGATCTGCCATAATCCCAGTTTCAACCTTGGGGCATGCGAGCAAAGGGGGGCCTGGCGGTCCTCATTTGTCTTTCTACGGAAACAACGGAACGAAGTTTCGAACCACAGCTGAGTGGCGCCAATGAAACGCATCCCAATGTTGGCCGAAACGTAGGAAACCCTTACGACCGTCAGAATAATTTACGATTCGGCGCCATTGCCACGACACCTTGTCGTGGCTTATCTCTGTCTCATTAGGCCTATGCCGAGAGTTAAAGAGATAGAGGTCCGACCGTTTTCAAGTCGTCTATGAATATTTCTTTGGTTGGTGTGACCTTGCACGTGCCCGATGTCGAGCGGTCTTTGAATTTCTACAAGCGAATACCCGACAGTTCGATTCTTTATCACACGCCCGGCACATTCGCGCTACTGCGCGTGGGTAACGGCCGATTGGATTGCTTCAGGATCAGAAGCGCCCGTTCCATCTGGAAATTGATTGTCAGGACCTGGACGCAGCATGTGCTGATCTCAAGCAGGCAGGCTTTGAGATCGAAGGTCCGACGACACGGCCATGGGGAGAGCGAGATGCATTGGTAGTTGACCCGGATGGCAACCTGGTAGAGTTCGGTCAGGCGCGGTGACCGCAAGACTTATGTTATTCCAGAGAAACGCAGATGAAAAAATCAAGGAGGCGATCGCCAAGGGTGAATTCGACAATCTTCCCGGTAAAGGCAAGCCTCTTGATCTGGGTGCCTATTTTGCCACGCCTGAAGATTTAAGAATGGGTTATTCTATTCTAAAGAGCGCAGACATTGTTCCTGAAGAGATCGAACTCCTGAAACAGATTGAGGGCCTGAAGAAATCTTTGGATTCGTGCACCAGCCAGATCGAGAAAGGGGCGATTGAAAAGCAACTCTCTGAGAAAGTCACAAACTTCAATATGAGAATAGAACGATACAGGAAAAAACGTAGCTAACCCGTCACTGATCTTATTTTCGTTTAGACCGACGGTGATCGATGAAGCCGACGGCCCCACGTCGAAATAAGTTCAGCGTGTTTGCCACAGCACCCTGGATTTCATCCATGCTCCCGGCTTCCCTAGTGCGATTCGCGTCTTCGCGTTCACGCACTCCCGCCGTATTGTTGTTCAACGCTAGCCGTGGCTTATCTCTTTCTCGTTAGACGAAATGAACGCGTAGTGAATAATTGACTTTTATGGGCCTGTAGCTCAGCGGTTAGAGTAGGGGACTCATAATCCGGTGTTTGCCCCTCGTAGCACATTCGCTCCCTCGCACGGTTGTGAACATCAGCGAACCAATATGACCAAAAGCGACTGCGGTATGGTCAACATGCCGTCAACAGCGCTCGCGCGGGCGACAAGCGTTATCCGGAAAGCCAAACCGACTATCTGGCCGTAACCGTGATTGTTGTTGTGGTACAAGAGCCGACAAATCCCGCAGGAAGACTTTGCGAGGTGATGTTGTGGCCGCCGGGGCCAACGGTGGTGACCCTGGTTGTAAATCCCGCATTGCTCCAAATTGATTGGGCTCGATTTAATCGGACACCAATAAAATTAGGAACAGTGCATTGAGAAATCGGCGTTGGTGTAGGCGTCGGGTTTGGGGTGGGCGTAGGGGTGGGCGTAGGCGTAGGAGTAGGAGTAGGAGTAGGAGTAGGTGTTGGTGTTGGTGTTGGTGTTGGAGTTGGGCTTGCGGCAGGGAATCGGAATTTGCCGATGCGCGTAAACCAGCTAGCGCTACTGGTGACAGGATAATATTCGTTGGTGTGCCAGAAACTTAGATTATCCAGAGGATCGATAGTCAGCATGCTGTAATCGCCCCAGCGTCCACTGGAATGGGTTTGGTGGCCTCCACCAGCAGTCATTACGGCTTCGCCCTGACCGAGGTTATTTAACGCATCAGAAGCCAGCCGTCCTGCATAACGAATGGAAGGTTCCTGCGTCGGGCTGGAGGTGGAATAGCCGATGGCCATGTTTCCGTTTTGATCCACTGCGACGCTGGGCATCCACCGCCACAAGCCATCGTTGCCATTCGTCCAGCTTTGCTGTTGCACCGGCGTAGCGGGAAAATTGCCGCCAGTAACATTCATTTGATACCAGCGAATCGCAGTCGGTCCGTTCGGGTAATTCAGAATAACAGTCTGCGACGCCCACAACGATTCCGTGCCGGATCTATTTTGATAAACAAGCGGCGTCATGATTTTGTCGCCCAAGGTGTCTAACTTTTGTGCTGTCCCGTTCTGGGGCACCAGGAGCGTGCCGGTATTGGTAAATGCGTCAACGAACCCGGCTACGGTGACGTTGGCATTTGGGGCATGGTTGACGCCGAGGCCGAGAGTCGAATTACCCGGTGTCCCAAAATCGACGTGAAATTTCCAGCCGTGCACCTGAGTCAAAGTCACGCCGCCGGTGGCGGGGCTATCGACAGAGATGAGAAACTCATCCCTGCCCGCAGGCGGAGGCGTACCCGCGCGAAAACCAGCTGGAACCAGACTGTAGGAATCGCCGAGGCCGGCAGGGGTGATGTTGAAGGCGATGGTGTTAGCGGCGCCGCCGGTGAGCATGGATGCGCGGTCGAGAGCAAAGACCCGCACGCCTTGAAAGCCAAGCGTAACGCCATTGAACAAGTTGACCGTCAGATAATAGGCGTTTTGTGCAGGGCTCCCGCCGCTGTTCCACATCGCCAACTTCGGGTAATCACCGACCCAAGTGGGATTGGACGGATCATGCTGGATCGCATAGAGGAACCAACCTCCGCTGACAGGGTCGCTGGTCTGGGATACACCGATGCACTGGTAGAACGGTCCGGAGCCGGGAAGCGTGCCGGGAAAAGCAAAATCGCTCACCACCCAGCGATTAGCCTGATGATCATAAAAAACGAACCCATCGCCATTGTTGAAGCCCGAACAAGGCGTACCTACCAGGGTTAGGAAGAAAGAGTTGTAGGTCGTTCCATTTGGGCCATTGAGCGGATTACCGTTTTTGTCAAAAATCTTGATCGAGCTATTGACCGACTGGACATAGTGATTCGGGCCGACATCGCCATC
>DASSFL010000235.1:0-13943 GCA_035694525.1 Candidatus Udaeobacter sp.
ACTCTGAATTCAGTCGGTAATCGTGACGGCGGTGCGGTTGTTTACAAGGCTGCTGAGTTCCTCGAGGTCCGAAGCCGCCAGACCAAGACCCACTGGCGGCGGGGGCTGGTCAAGATTGGGATGCGCAGAATCCGGCACCGAATACAAGGTGTAACCTGCCGCGCCGGCCAACCGGATCCACCGGGTGCTGCTGAGGTACTCCTTGCTGCCAATGCCCACACGTTTCCCGTCCTTCCAAGCCATCGTTTCGGCAACTTTTGCGGAGATTTTAGCTGGCTGTTTAGCCGGTAACTTTGCCTCGCGAACATGGTATCGCTTGAAGAATGCGCCGTGATTCAAAAGCACAACCGAATTCTCCTTCCGTTGAATAACCATCGAGAAATCAGGATGCGAGATGAGCAGATGGTCGCCAATGCGGAGCATGGTGCCGCTCATGTTGTTCATACGCATGATCAGCTCGGGAGTCGTCTTAAGCTTCCGCGCAATCTTGGCCAGCACGTCTCCGGACTTAACAACGTATTCCATTTTTTCCGGAGACGGATAACGCGATAGCAGAATGGCGACGTTCGTTTCGCCGAGTAAATCCTTCGCTTCTTCGAGATGTTTTCCGGTGGGATATTTTTGAATCAATGCAATGAGCGCGTCGCGAGCTTCGGTCAATTTTCCGTCCTGTCGCAGTTGCGCTGCCGCCTGAAACTCGGGAAGACTGATGTCCGGCACAGGCGCGGGTGTGACTTCTCCACGCTGCTCTTTTTTTACCGCGATTTCTTCTTTTACAAATGTGTTGTAACCGAACCAGGCTGCGCCGCCGAAGATGATCAACGCCAGCAACAACACGAAGAGCCACTTCATGACCGGCAAAACATGATCGAGACGCCGAGCGAAATCCCAGAGCGACGCCGAACCAGAAAACACCAAGGCAATCCGGGATCCATTACAAGAAGAATCGTGTACGAGAAATCAATCGCCGGCACTGAAATCGGTCTTGCCTAGGAGGCCTCGGTCCCAGATTCGCTCCCTGGAAAGAAGCGATGCCAGAGCCGTCCGATCGTCGGCTCTTCCTGGTTGCTCCAGGTAAAATGGCAATCCTGGCAGTAAAACTCCTTGGGAATGATTTTGAGCGCGCAAAGCACACCAACCAGCGCAGGAGTCATAAATTTTCGAGTCATCTGTGGATATTCGATATTCGAAGAACTGCATTGCGGGCAACGAACAAGGGCCGCGGAGATATCCGGATCAGTGGCCTCCCATTCGACCATGAGATTTTGGGCCTTTTCGAAATCGGCGTCTTCGACCAATACTTTCGCGTTCGCCTGGGGGCGCGACATGAAGCCAACCTGTTGCAAGGGCGCCTCATTGTGAACATCGGCGCGTAACCCGGCATCTTGGAAGCGCCGTTTTAGTTGCCTCGCCTTGGCCGAATCATTGAACGTGGCAATCGTCACCATAAATCTTGTCGCATACGCGGCATTAACACGGTGTGATCAAACATCAACTAGTGGTCAAGTGCAAGATTTGCCGTTACGTCCCTGGCGGAAACCACTTGTAAAGCATCAAGTACACGAGCACGCCTGTGACCGAGACGTAAAGCCAGATTGGGATTGTCCAACGCGCGATTCGCTTGTGGCGATCCCATCGGCGGCGAAAAACCTGAACGAGCGTGATAATCACCAGAGGCAGCGTCACAAAGGCAAGCAAAACGTGCGACGCCAGTATCGGGAAATAAATTGCCGCGATCCATCCCGTGTATCCCGAAGATTTTTCGCCGACGTTCGCGTGATAAATGATGTAACCCGTCAAGAAACAAGCCGAGGAAGCCACTGCGGCGATCATGCACGCCATGTGCCGGCGCCAGGCGCCATGCCGAATGAAGTACCAGCCCATTGAGATGAAAATCGTGCTGATTAAATTCAGGGAAGCATTAATTGCTGGAAGATCGGAGATTGATATCACGTAGAAGCGTTGAATCGTTAAGAGTTACAATGGTCTACCGCTTCAACGCTGCAACGCTTTAACGCTTTAACGAACGCCATGCCGCCCGTCCTCGAGCCACCTCAGGTTCGGCCGCGCCGACGACGCCGGAAATCAACCTGGGGGCGTCGAATCGCCGTTAGCCTCGTGCGCCTGGTGATTCTTGCCATAATTCTTGGGATTGGCGGTGGAAGCTATTACCTCGCCAAGAGAGGATTTGGCCGTCAATGGCGCTACCGCGTGGTGGAGGAATTGCGCAAGCACGGAGTCGAAGCCAGCATCGGGCGTCTGACGCTGGACCCCTTTCGTGGTTTGGTCGCAAAAAATGTGCGGATTTTTGATTACAAGAATCGCGAGAATACGCTGGCCCGGATCAGCGAAGTTTCGCTCGATATCAATTACGCTGCGCTCATCCATCATGAACCCTTTCTCAACGCACTTGATGTGCGCGATGCGCAAATCATTCTTCCATTCAAGACCGCGGACGAAAAAGGCGACAGAGCCGTGCTCACCAACTTGCGCGCCCATGTTTATTTCCCGCCAGAACAAATTTACGTCAGCCAGGCAGAGGGAATTTTTTGCGGGATTCGGATTTCTGCGACTGGGCAACTGATCAAGCGCGAGAATTATCAACCGTCGCCTGCGCTTTCAGCTGAAGAATGGCAAAGGCGATTATTGATTGCACAGCGCGTGGTGAACGAACTGCAAAAGTTCAGGTTCCCGGGCACTCTTCCGTCGTTACAGATAAAATTTAGCGGCGACGTCGCCGAGATAGAGAAGGCACACGTCGAGGCGACTCTCCGCGGCGATCGACTGCAACGGGGCAGCTACGAAATGAGAGACCTCTCGGCGGCGGCAGAATGGAACAACCAGCTGCTGAATATTGCACATTGCGAATGGAGTGATGGTATGGGCGGTTTTGCCGGGCGCGCCAGTTGGAATGTGGAAAGCAGCAGGGCGAGCTTGCAAGCGCGCAGCAGTCTGGATTTGAAATCGTTTCTGGACGCATTCGGACTTGGCGAGCCGGTTGCGAGCGTCGAATTTCAAGCGCCGCCAGTCGTCGAGGTTTCCGGCTCGGTAAATTTTGGGGCTGATCGCTTCAAGCCAGAGATCATCGGACACCTTGCCTTTGGCCGGTTTACTTACAAGAAAGTTTCTTTTTCCGATCTTACAGCTGATTTTTCGTGGGACGGCGAACGGACACTGGTCAGGGACCTGCGCCTGCGCCATCAAACCGGCCAGGTTCGGGCCGACCTTTTTGATGCGCCGGCGGATTTTCGTCTAAACATAGAAAGCACAATAGTCCCGGAGGCGGTCCGTGGGATCGCACCACCGGAAATGAATGAATTTCTCCGGCAGTGGGAATGGCAACGTTCGCCTGCAATTCGCCTCGCGATCCGGGGTCAAGATCACAATCCGGGAACTTGGAAAGGTGATGGGAGCGTCATTTTGGGACGCAGTCGGTTCCGTGGCGCATGGATGAACAGCGCGGATACCGAAATCCATTTTGCCGACGGCGCGCTTACTTGTGAGGATTTGCATGTAACGCGCAACGAGGGTTCCGGCACGGGCAGCTTTACCTACGATTTTAAAAAACACGAGGTACGCATCTCCAATATTAAAAGTTCGCTGAATCCTGCCGAGGTAATCTTTTGGGTTGATCCAAAAATTTGGAACACTGTAGTGCCATATAAATTTCGGCGGCCGCCCTCCGTCACAGCGAACGGTTTATATCAATTTCGCGGCGGAAAGAACACGCGCCTGGAAATCAAGGTAGAGGGCGCGAACGGGATGGATTACGTCTTTCTTGGAAAGACCTTGCCCTTCGATCGCATCTCCGCGCGAATGCTAATCAGTAACGACCGATTGCAAATCAACGATCTTCGTGGCGCGTTTCTCTCAGGCACGCTGCGTGGGAACGCCGACATCTCACTGGCGAAAAATGACCCGCGTTACCAGGCGAGCATTTCGGTAAGCGAAATCAATTTCCCGCTACTGACTAACTTGTACTACGATTACAAGACAGCGCTGGGCCTCTTCAACGGCACCTACGATTTCACCGGCCTCGGCAGCGATGCCCGCACCATGCGGGGCCGTGGAAAAGTAGAAGTCACCAACGGCGATGTTTTCGCCATACCGATTTTCGGGCCCCTCTCAGGAATTCTGAACCGGATTCTTCCTGGTAGCGGCTACAGCATCGCGCACAGAGCAACGGCGAACTTCAAGATCGATGAGGGGATTATTCATACCGACGATTTCGATGCAGCCGGCTCCCTCTTTAACATGCTGGGTCACGGCGATGTTCATTTTCTGGATGACAAGCTCGATTTTAATGTGCGGCTAAACATGAAAGGGCCCGGCTTTGTGCTCACGCCGGTGTACAAACTTTTCGAATACGCCGGCACAGGCAGCTTGAAGAAGCCGGATTGGCGCCCGGCTGTCTTGAAGAGCCCATAGTGAACAGAAACAAAACGAAGAAACGCCGAGACGGACAAACGGCGCCTTCACCGGCTCGCCGATTCGTTGATTCGCCGATTTACCCAACTCTCCTTGGCGCGCACATGTCGATTGCCGGTGGTGTCGACATGGCGATTGAGCGCGCGCGTTCGATCAACTGCACTGCAATGCAAATGTTCGTGAAAAACAACATGCAGTGGTTCGCTCGCCCGCTCAATCACGATGAAATCGCCCGCTTCCGCGAACATCAGCAACGCAGCGAATTGTTATCGATCTTCGGGCACGCGAATTATCTCATCAATCTCGCCGCCACCAACGGGCAGTTTCACGCAAATTCGATCCGCTCGCTGTCGGAAGAATTGGTTCGCGCCGATCAGCTGGAACTCCCATTTTTGGTGTTGCACCCCGGCGCACACCTCGGCGCGGGTGAAGAAGCGGGTCTTGAAAAAATCGTAGAATCGATTGACTGCGTCCTCTCCGGTCTGCCGAAAATCAAAACGCGGATCGCGCTGGAGACGACCGCTGGCCAGGGGTCATGCATGGGGAACAAATTCGAGCATCTGGCATACATTATCAGCCGCGTGCGTGAACCCAATCGATTGTGTGTCTGCCTCGATACCGCGCACGTTTTTGCTGCGGATTATGACATTGGCAGCGACGCCTCGGTTCGGAAGACATTCCGTGAATTCGATCGTGTGGTTGGCCTGGATCGTCTCGTGGCAATTCACCTGAACGATTCCAAAACTCCCCGCGGTTCACGGGTGGATCGACATGAACATATTGGCAAGGGCAAAATCGGACTTCCGGCCTTCCGCTTCATCATGCGCGACCGCCGGTTCCGCATGATCCCAAAAGTACTCGAAACCCCGAAGAGCAAAGATTTACGAGAAGATGTGGCCAATCTAAAGACGCTGAGCCGATTGGCAGAAACGCGCGACGCCAGCCACGCAGTGTCATTCTGAGCGGAGCGAAGCGCGGTCGAAGAATCCCGCGATATTATCTCAAAGGCAGCGCGACGGGATCCCTCGACTTCGCTCGGGATGACGGCGCGGATTTAATTGATCAGCCGAATCGTAAAGGGATAGCGATAGAACTCTCCCTGGCCGGCCTTCACGGATGCAATGATGACAAGCACCGTGTTCAACACCCAAAGCCCGATCAAGATCGGAATGCCGATAAGCACGATACAGAGGATCGCGGCGACGGCATCATAGATCAGCATCGAGATTTGGAAATTGAGCGATTCCTTTCCGTAGGCGTCGATCTCAGGCGAGTCGCCGCGTTTCATGAGCCAAACGATCAGCGGCCCCAGGATGTGACCCAGGAAATGAAAAAACAATCCGAGTAATGCGCTGGCGTGACAGAGGACACACCACGTTCGTACATCGGATGAAGTTGATGGAGGCGGCGAAGGTGGTTGATCCATATTTATCCTTTCACTTGCGTATCACAACGACTGCCCGCTGGCCGCGAGAAGCGCAAGGAAAAAGATTCGATTACGCTGCTTTTGCACGCTCGATGTGTGCGCCGAGTTCGCTCAATTTCTCATCGAGATGTTCGTAGCCGCGGTCGATGTGATAAACGCGGGTAACTTCGGTAATCCCGTCGGCCTTCAACCCTGCAAGCACCAATGCGGCCGACGCGCGCAGGTCGCTCGCCATTACCGGCGCCCCGAGGAGACAATCAACACCATCAATTACCGCGGTCGCCCCCTCCAACTGCACTTGCGCACCCATGCGCTTTAGCTCCGCCACATGCATATAACGCTGCGGAAAAACATTTTCGGTCACGGAACTGGTGCCCTTGCTAATGGAGAGCAACGCGCACATCTGCGCCTGCATATCGGTTGGGAAGCCTGGATATGGCGCCGTTGTTAACTCCAGCGCGCTGGCGTCTCCGTTAGGCAGGATCGAAATCGCATGTTCGCCGACATCCATGTGAAAACCGCATTTCGCCAGCGCATCGGTGACTGCGCGTAGGTGCTCTGGTTCCACTCTGTTGACGGTGACTCCTTTTCCGGCAATCGCGCCCGCGACCAGGAACGTTCCAGCTTCAATCCGGTCGGGGATCACCCGGTGTTCCGCGCCGTGCAAATCGGGCACACCTTCGATGATGATTCGACGGGTTCCCGCGCCTTCGATCTTGGCGCCCATTTTATTCAGGAACGTTGCAAGGTCTACGACCTCGGGCTCCTGTGCTGCCCCTTCAATTACTGTCACACCATCGGCCAGAACGGCAGCCATCATCACGTTGTCAGTACCGAGGACAGTTGGGCCGAATTTACTCTGCATATTGATAACCGCCCCGCTCAATTTTGGCGCAAAAACCTTGATGTCGCCGCCTTCCACGCGCACCGCTGCGCCGAGCGCTTCGAAACCTCTCAAATGCAAATCAATTGGCCGGTCACCGATGACACAACCGCCGGGCAAAGCAACGGTCGACTCCTTGCAACGGCCCAGTGACGGTCCAAGCACGCACACGGAAGCGCGCATCTTGCGTACGACGTCGTAGGGAGCCACAGAGTGGATCTTTTCCGCCGTGACGCTCACGGTGCCACTGGCGCGCTCCACCTGCGCACCCAAGTGAGCTAAGATTTGCAGCATGTAATGCGTGTCGCTCAGGTCGGGTACGCCGTGCACAACACAAGGCTCTCGAGTAAGCAAGGTCGCAGCCAGGATTGGCAGCGAAGAATTCTTCGAGCCGCTGACCTTGATAGAACCGGAAAGCGGATGACCGCCGTGGACGAGGATCTTATCCATACCTGGCAAAAATGAACCGTGTCACGCCGTTATAATCGTTCTTCGAACAAATGTCGCGGTAATTTTTTTCCGCCAGAGCCGAAAGAAGCGTCTCGCTCTGACCGAGCCCTATTTCCAAGGCCAGCAGCCCACCGGAGTGGAGCCGTGTTGGGGCCTGATCGATCAGTTCGCGCACCAGCTCATCGCCTCGTTTTCCGGCGAACAGTGCAACTTCCGGATCGTGCAATACTTCACGCGAAAGAATATGTCTGTCCTGTGTCGAGACGTAAGGAAGGTTCGCAACAATTAGATCGAAAGCTCCCTCGACATTTTCGAGCAGACAGCTTTTCAGAAACTGGACCCGGTCCTTCAAATTTAGCATGGCGGCATTTTCCTGTGCGAGTGCAAGCGCGTCATCTGAAATATCAACCGCAAGAATCTTCGCCTCTGGAAATTTCGCTGCCAAGCTGATCGCGATCACACCGCTGCCTGTACCGACATCCACAATTCTCGATTCTCGATTCTCGATTCTCGCTTCAACGAGCTCGACGAGTAGCTCAGTTTCCGGCCGCGGAACCATAGCGCGCTTGTCGCATAGAAAAGTGAGCCCGCAAAATTCTACGGTGCCTAACAAGTGCTGGAGCGGCTCGCCTTCGCTGCGACGCTTCACCAATTCGCGCAATGGCCCCAGTTCCGTTTCAGTCAACTCCCGCTCGAAATCCAGATAAAGCTCGATCCGTTTCCGACCCAGCGCATGCGCCATTAGGTGCTCGGCGTTGAGACGCGAGTTCTCGACGTTGTGCTTCTTCAAGTACGCAGTTGTCGCTTGCAGCACTTCGAGAACGGTCATGCGTCGTAATTAAGCGAAAACGTCAACGATTGCTCCTTTTCAGTCGAAGCGGCAGAATGCGAAGTTCTTTTGGAGTCCGTTTACGGCGAGGTCTTGTCTCGTTTTTGCCGTACGCCAATAAACTCGCCTGCGCCTTGCTTCGCGCCGCCAGTTCCCCAAGTGCCGCGAAGGCGTGTCGCCCTGGCTTTCCGCGACGCCGCGACCATTGAGACCACCGTCACGCCAGAGGCCAAGAATCCGCTCGACCATCCGAAAGACGATGACCTTCGACTGGGTCCAGGGAATCGTTTCTAACAAATCACGCCCCGGAAGGCAATGCTGATCTTCAAGTCACCGGTACGATCACCCGCCAGCCGCCACCGCTGAGTCTTTCAGACGCTCCGCGACATCGGCGGCTTGCAACGCGCCAATCAGCTCGTCGAGATCGCCGTCGATCACGCGATCAAGATTATGGAGCGTCAGGCTGATGCGATGATCTGTCACACGGTTCTGCGGGAAATTGTAGGTCCGAATTTTCTCTTCACGCCCGCCGGTACCGATCTGGCCGCGGCGCTGTGCACTGTATTTTTCCTCTTCCTCGCGCTGCTTTCGCTCCAACAACCGCGCGCGCAAGATCGAAAGTGCTCTTTCCTTGTTTTTGATCTGACTGCGACCATCCTGACAACGCACGATTGTGCCTGTCGGAATGTGCAACACCTGCACGGCCGAATCGGTTGTGTTCACGCCTTGCCCACCCGGGCCACCAGAGCGCGAGACTTCAATTCGCAAATCTTCAGGCTTCAATTCGAGATCGACGTCTTCCGCTTCGGGCAAGACTGCGACTGTCGCGGTCGATGTATGAATGCGACCTTGAGCCTCAGTGGCAGGCACGCGCTGCACACGATGAACTCCGCTTTCGTAACGGAGCTTGCGGAAAACAGATTCGCCCGAAACCCGGAAGATCGCTTCCTTAAATCCACCGAGCTCCGACGAACTCGATTCGAGGTCCTCGGTTTTTAACCCGGCAGATTCTGCATAGCGATGATACATCCTGTACAGGTCGGCGGCGAAAATGGCCGCTTCGCTTCCGCCCGTTCCGCCTCGGATTTCCACGATGGCATCGCGGTCTTCATTTTCGTCAGGCGGCAACAACGCGATCTGAACTTCGCGTTCAATATCGGCCACGCGCTTTTCGAGGTCCGGAATCTCGTCGTCGGCGATCGCCGCGATCTCAACATCGCCTGACATCGCCAGCTCGCGATTGTCGTCCAATTGCTTCCGGGCACCTTCGAGCTCGTCCCATTTCGCCAGCAGTTGTTTGATGCCCGCGTGCTCGCGCATGATCGCCTTGGCTCGCTGGCGATTGGAAAAAAGCCCCGGGTCGGCAATGTCGCGCTCAAGTTGATCGAAGCGCTCGCGTTTGAGTTGAATTAGGGAGTTAAATTCCATTGCGTTATAGCCGCGGTCGCTGACCGCGGACGGGCCGGGGTCAACGACCCCGGCTACAGAAATCAGCTAAGCTTTCTTTTCAGCCCGTGCGGCTTTGGTGCTGCCGTAGCGGCGGGCAAATTTCTCGACGCGCCCGGCCGTATCCACGAACTTCTGTTCGCCAGTGAAAAAGGGATGACAAGCGGCGCAAATACCGATCTTAATATCGCGGCGTGTGGAGCGGGTATGATACACCGCACCGCATGCGCACACCATATCGGTCACGTAATACTCTGGATGAATACCGGCCTTCATCTTTGGAAAGGAGCGCGAAATCTACTCGTGCAACTAGCTTAGCGCAAGCGATGAAATCCTCAGATCCATTGTTAGAAGTGTGGGAGAAAACACTGGCGCGAAAACGCGATGCGCCAGCTATCTTTGCACCGAGCGGCGAAGTCCTCCGGACGTTCGGCGAGATCGAACAGCGCACGGGTGATTTGTTGCAAAACATCGGCGTCTTTCCCAAAGGCGACGTTCTCGCCGTCCAAGTCGGCAACCATGAAGATTGGCCGTCGATTTTGATTGGTTGCCTGCGCAAACATTTGGTTGTTCTTCCGCTCGAACAATCAATCAGCGAACAAAAACGCGCCGAGGCCTTGAAGATTTGCCGCGTGAACGTTGTAGTGTCCGTTGTCCCCGGCGGAGGCTCAGCGGAAATCATTCGGTTGAGGACAACCGGCACTACACCGGATTGGGGCGAACGACGTCCGGCCCTGTTAAAATTAACCTCCGGCACAACAGCCACGCCACGAGCGATTCGCTTTCGCAGCGAGCAACTTTTGGCCGATTGCAATCAGATTTGCGACACCATGGAAATCGCCGACGACGATCTGAATTTCGGAGTTATCCCGATCTCGCACTCTTACGGTTTTAGTAACCTGCTCACGCCGCTGATCGCGCGCGGCGTGCCGACGGTCATCAGCCGTGACAGAACACCACGCGCCATTCTCGCCGATCTTGTCCGCAGCAACGCCACCGTTTTCCCAGGAATGCCTGTCTTCTATCAGGCATTTTGTGAAATGGAACACGTTCCCGCGTTGTCAAAGCTCCGGCTCTGCATTTCTGCCGGAGCGCCTCTTCCGATTACAATCGCGAAGAGATTCCAGGAAAAGTTTAATCTGGCAATCCACTCATTTTACGGTGCATCGGAATGTGGGGGGATTTGCTACGATCGCGAAGCAACTAACCCGAGCGAAGGGTTCGTTGGCGAGTTAATGAAAGGTGTAAATCTTGAGATGATCGATCCAAATGGGTCAGCGACCCAGGTTCGCGTGCGCAGCGCCGCTGTGGGCGATGGCTTTTTCCCCGAACCGGACAACGAAAAGTTAAGCCATGGAATTTTTGTCCCCGACGATCTATTGGCGCGAGAAAGTTCCGGGTTCAAAATCGTCGGTAGGATCTCGGACCTAATCAACGTCGCGGGTAAGAAGGTGAACCCCGCAGAAGTGGAAGCGCATTTGCTGCGCTTCAGCGGGGTGCGGCAAGCAGTCGTGTTTGGTCGTCCCGCTGGCCCGGGAGCATTGCGCAATGAAGAAGTGTCGGCCTGCGTAGTGACAGCGCCCAAAGTAAGCGAAACTGACCTCCTGCAGTTTTGCCGTGCCGGCCTAAGCACTTGGCAGGTCCCGAAGCAGATTTTCATCGTGGACGCAATCCCGGCGAACGACCGGGGAAAAATCAGCCGGCGCGAGCTCTCGCAACGGTTCTCAACAGACCGCCGGAGCTCCTCATTGCCATGATTGGGTTCTTGATAAAGCCGTTATATGGGATTTGCTTAGGTTATGCGGAAATCATCCGATGAACCCAAGTCAATAGAAGCTGAAATCGAATCTTCGAATAGCGAAGAGCAAGAGAAAGACCAGGAACAGGAACAAACGGAAGGTTCAGACGTTGCGCAGGCGGACGAACCGCGCCAAGACACCGATGCGAATGCGGAAGCGGCCCAGTCCGACGATTGGTGGAGCGCTTCGCAACAGGCTGGTGATTGGGCTGACCCTTCCAGCAGCGATCCGACTGACAAGGTCACTCCAAAGGAGCCGCGCACAGCCGACGTCTATTTCTGCGGTCACACGACCTTCTTTCCATTAAACCGCGCCTTGCAAGTGATCTCAAAGGAGAAGCTAACCGGCTTGCTGCGATCATTTTGGGAGCAAGAGGCAATCGACCTTTTGGCGCGCGATGGCGAGATCATCTTTGTCTCTACCCGGGATACAGAGCTTTATTGCCCTGAGACGCCAGCGCCTCTTGCCGACCTCGATGTGGTAGGTGTCGCGCGGGCGCGCGATCAACAGAGAGAAACTGGAACCCCATTCGTTCTCACTCTTACCCGCGAGGAATCGATAGGCCGTGAGTTAGCGTTGGAACTGATGCAGCAATATGGACAAAAGCTTTTCTCGCAACTTTGGGCGGCGCCGCGGGTGTGGATCATGTTTGAAAAGAATGCCGAACTTTTGGCGAATGCTGCCGATGTGCCTGGGGAGCCGAATATCCGCGACTGGGCGTTGGAAACCTTGCGCCTTGTTGAGAATATCGACGAGACTGCCCACTTCGAACCGGCGTCGATTCCAGCTTATACAAAAGACGGGTTCGAGCGTGTCCAAAAGCTGAAGCTGACTCCAGATGAGGCCCAGTTCGCGTCGCAATTCAATGGCAGCCGCTCGGTACAGCAAATTGCGAAGAACCTGCGACTCGATTTGAAATCTGCGCGGCAGATGCTCTTCCGGTTTGTTGCCCTTGAAATAGTGGAATGCTGGCCAGCCAGCACGGCGGCAAAACCAGAACAGCAGGGCATCTTCCAGCGTTTTGGGCGAAAGGCGCGACGCGACCGCTAGTACCTCCGAACGCGGCGGGGCCGTCGCTCATGAAGAGAAAAGTTTTGGTCGTCGACGTCGGCGGCACATACGTGAAACTGCTGAGGTCGTCTCGCGGTGAGCGTGAATTTCCTTCCGGCCCGCGACTCAAACCGCAACAACTAATCGCAAAACTCAAGGAAACCGCGCGCGGATGGAAATTTGACCGGGCTGCCATCGGTTTCCCCGCGCCGGTGCGCAAGGGACGAATCGCAAAAGATCCGAAGCACTTGGGCAAGGGATGGATTGGTTTCAATTTTGCGAGAGCGCTGGGCATACCGGTGCGTGTGTCAACGATGCTGCCCTGCAGGCGCTCGGGAGTTACCGCGGCGGGCGGATGCTCTTTCTGGGGCTCGGCACTGGACTGGGATCCGCATTGGCCTGGGACAATATTTTGATGCCGCTCGAATTGGGCGATCTGCCATATCGACACGGACACATCATCGAAAATTACCTCGGCATTCCAGGCCTGGCGCTGTTGGGCGAAAAAAAATGGAAGCGAGAAGTGGCTTACGCGGTCACCCGGTTAAGAAAATCCTTCGTTACCGATTATGTCGTTCTTGGCGGCGGTCTCGTGCACCGTTTGAGTCGCTTGCCGGAAGGAACAGAACGCGGACAAAATGAGAATGCATTTCTAGGTGGAATCCGTTTATGGGAAACCAAGAAGCATTCACGCGAACTGAAGTGGCTTGTGCTGTGACAAGCGATTTCAACGCCCAACGCTGAACATCCAAAGTCCAACGGTCAATTGCCACAGTCTGAATTGGACGTTGAGCTGTGGTCGTCGCGAACAGTTTACCAAACGAGCTCGTACAGTTTACCAATCCGCGACTCAGGTCTTTACTTTTCGACCATTCCGTTACAGTTCTGCGCGCAATTGCGTGGCGAGTTGTTGAATACAACAACGGCCCAATCGCTGCTCTGCCATGGACTAAGCCCACCGGCACTCGCTCCGGAAGACTGGCCTGCCGCGAGCGCTTAGTCGCTGCAGTCTTCATTCCTTTATACGTCATTGCGAGTTGCTCCACGCACTTCGCAGTTGCTGACTTGTCGCTCCATCGGGCGACAAGTAGGGTCAAGTGTCCGTAGATAGTTTGGTAAACTGTACGCGATCCGGAGGCCGATTTGAGGCTGTCGGTAAACTCCTCCCGTTTAATGGGCCGCGATTCGTAAGTAGCGTATTTTCAACATAATTTGGCCTGATTCGCCCTGATTCGGCTTGGTAAACTGCTTTCGTCCGTAGCTGAGCGTTGGCTGCTTCTTAAGCCGTGCCAGGGAGGGGACTCGAACCCCTAAGGATTTCTCCACCAGATCCTAAGTCTGGCGCGTCTGCCAATTTCGCCACCCTGGCTCTTGATTGCGAATAAGTCATATTAGCGCAAAAAATCGTGGAGTTAACTCCGATCGCCAAGCCAGCCCTCAATACCGCTACTCCGTAAATCCCGGCGCCTTGACAAGTTGCCGTAACGTAACCTTGAAATCCTGGATCATAAAACGCCGGTTTCATTGAGATGCGGTCAGCGGTGATCTTTGATTTAATCTTTGTGAGAGCAGATTAAACAAGAACACGGATCTTGCACTCGTTAGGCTTGAGGGATCCAATTCCCGGTCAGC
>DASSFL010000236.1:0-18852 GCA_035694525.1 Candidatus Udaeobacter sp.
CGCGATCAAACCTGTGATTGCAACCGTCGCTGCGCCCGCCAGCGCCGGGAGAAGACGAATCGCAAACAATGAGTTGCCCAGGAGAACTTCGCTCAGTCGCAGCAGCAGGATCGACAACGGAGGTTGGTCGACATATCCGAAAGCGAGATGCCGGCCGCAGGCGATATAATAGAGCTCATCGCGAAAATAGCCGTAGCGCCCATTTGTCAGAAGATGGACCAGGAGGGTTACAGCGCTGAAGAGAATTATTAGAATTGGTTCGGCGCCGGAGCGCCTTTGGCTCACAGCTACTGGGATCGCCTCGCGCATCGTTCGAGTAATTTCTTGGACTACGCAGAATCGGTTCCGCGGAGTGTCGCTTAACGCTTTACTCTTTACAATCCCCGCGGATTACTTCGGTCCCATAAAAAAAGCGCGGCGCGTACAGCTTCTTTTTCGGCTAAGCTGAGATATGAGCGTGCAAGTTTATGGATGCAACCATGTGGCCATCGAGGTGGACGACATCGAAAAGGCGGTGGCGTTTTACAAGGACGTTTTCAATCTCGAACAGATGCGTGGGGGCGAAGGCGACGCGTTTTTCAAATTGGGCGAACATCAGTTCCTCGCGATTTTCGAAGTAGAAAAGGTACAGCCTGCAAACCTTCGCCATTTCGGGATCATGGTGCGCGATGAAGCGCAGCTGGCGGAAGTTCGAAAGAAGCTCCAAGAAAAATATAGACTCAAACTGGAGCCGCCCTTTCGCTGCGATTTTCGCGATCCATGGGGCAACCGGATCCAGGTTGTCGATCTTCACGATGAATCGCTTGTCTGGCTCTTGCCTTATGGCGAAGTCCAGAAGGCGGGTATCAAATTCGACGCCAAATAATCAATGCAGCTCGTATTGGAGCTATGCACGGCGAGGAGTTCTGGGGACGCGGCATCATGACTGAGGCGGTCGCGGCTCTCACCGATTTTTGTTTCGACAATTTTTCGCTCCGTCGAATCTCTGCAGAGGTATTTGCGAACAATCTGGCGTCGGCTCGTGTTCTCGAGAAAGCCGGCTTCGTTTTCGAAGGTTGCCTCAAGAACAACGTCATCAAGGACGGAAAGCTTCTCGTTTCACTCCTCTACGCGAAGACGAGGTAGAAAATTGACGTCGTTGTGCCTGAGCTGAATGGCCGCAGGCTTATCTCGCGCTGTGACCGTACAGCACGCCCACTTCGCCGTGGACCTCGTGGTCGCTCTCCTGTTGGCGAAGGACGGAATTGGAGTCTGCCTGCGTAGCCTGTTTTGTGTCTGCGCAGCCCGAAAACACTGACCAGGATGCGATGAGAATTGCAAACGCCCGGACAAGCATTTCGCTATGTCGATCTTGGGGACGGCAAGTCAAGCGATCCATCAGATTTGCGCTTTGTGGGGCGTCTGTGTCAGACGCCAATTTAAATAGTTCGGCGTTTCACAGAAAACGCCCTACAATTTGTTGTATGATCAAAGACGCCAGGGAATCTCAAGAAGTAGGAATAAATGATTTCATTTATTGTACCTGCCTATAATGAGGAGCTAGAGCTTACCTCTACACTCGAAGCGATTCGCGCTGCGGCTTCTGCCGCGATCCTGCCGTTCGAAATCATCGTAGTTGATGATGCCTCGACAGATGCGACGCCAGAAATCGCCGAGCAAGCTGGCGCCCGTGTCGTGTCGATCCACCGACGGCAAATTGCGGCTGCCCGAAACGCCGGCGCGCGCGCAGCTCAGGGTGAATATCTGTTTTTCGTTGACGCCGATACGCGAATCAATCGGACCCACGTTACCGAAGCGATGACTCTGCTCGAGGCGGGTTACACTGGCGGCGGCGCGCGCGGAGTCATGGATGGATTCATCCCATTATGGAGCCGCATTCTGTTACACGCGTTCTGCACCCTTTATTTTGGCCTCAATCTCGGCGCAGGCGCATTTCTTTTCACCACACGACGCAATTTCTGGGCAACTGGCGGTTTCGATGAGCAATACTTTGCCGGAGAAGAGGTTTATTTTAGCCTCGCGCTAAGAAAACTTGGCCGTTTCAAGGTTTTGCGGGAACCTGTTCTCACGTCTGGTCGGAAGTTGCGCATGTATTCAGCGAAAGAAATTCTTGGCACGCTCTTTATTATGATCGTCGGCGGACCCCGCATGGCACGGTCGCGCGCGAGGCTGGGTATGTGGTACGATGGCAAACGCGAAAGAGATGCGGCATGCTAATGACACAGATGCCGCCGCGCGAGGCTTCTGGTTGCCAAACTGCGGTCTTCGTCTAGATTAGCGCCTTCGTTATGGCAGAGAGCAACCAAACGTTGAGTCTCAAGGAGTTCCAATTGCATGAGAAAGATACCGGCAGCGCGGATGTGCAAGTCGCACTTCTCACCGGCCGGATCGAGCATTTGACTGAACACCTTAAGACCTACCGGAAAGATCATTCTTCGCGGCGCGGCTTGCTTAAGATGGTCGCGCAACGCCGGAGCCTGCTCGATTATTTGAGCAAAACAAAAGCCGATCGTTATAAAAAACTGATCGACAAACTGAACTTGCGCAAATAACGCGGACCCCAGGTTCGCGTCCAACTGTTTTAACTGCTCGAAGCCGTAATTAATTAAGAACAGAAGACAACCAGCAGTTCCAGGTGCAGTAATCACCTCGGATTTTAGGTTTTAGTTTCGGATCGTGGAGCTCGCCGTGGCGAGCGATCATCGTGCGGGTTTAAAACCTACAGTCAGGGTGACCGGCCTGGAATCGCACATCCAGGAAAAGTAAAATGCAACAGAAGGTCACGGCCCAAATTGGGGCCACTCCCATCTCAATCGAAACCGGCAAAATCGCCAGACTCGCCGACGGCGCAGTCGTCGTCACGTGCGGCGACACCATGGTGCTTGCCAGTGCCGTCTCGGCCACAACAATCAAAGAAGGGCAGGATTATTTCCCGCTCACGGTTGATTATCGCGAAAAAGCGGCAGCAGTTGGAAAATTTCCGGGCGGCTACTTCAAGCGCGAAGGGCGTCCCACGGAAAAGGAAACGCTCACTTCACGCATGATCGATCGGCCACTGCGGCCACTCTTCCCTCAGGGATACTTTTACGACACGCAAATCATCTCCATTTTGCTCAGCGCCGACGGCGAAAATGATCCCGACATTCTGGCGATGAATGGAGCATCCGCTGCGCTATGCGTTTCGGATATTCCGTTTGCCGGCCCGATCGGTGCGGTGCGAGTCGGCCGGGTAAACGGCGAATTGGTCGCGAACCCGACGCACACGCAGCGCGCTGAAAGCGATCTCGATCTTGTTTATGTCGGCACTGAAAACGATGTAATCATGATCGAAGGCTCGGCCAGGGAACTGCCGGAAGCCGAGTTTGTTAAAGCGCTCGAGTTTGCGCACGGACATGCGCGCGAGATGATTCGCGTTCAAAAGGAATTGGCTGCGATGGTGGGCAAGTCCAAGCGCGATCCGCAGCTGCTCCAGGTGAACCAGGAGTTGCTCGATATCGCTTACCGCGTCGCGGGCGACCGGATTGTGGCGGCGCTTTACACTGAAGGCAAGATGGCTCGCGCTAAGGCGGTCGATGCGTTGCGCGAGGAAGTGAAGACGGCAATCCTGGAAAAATATCCAGACACCAACTCCTTTTCGATTTCGCAGGCATTCGACTACGTCCAAAAAAAGGCGTTTCGCGTCAGCACTCTGGAAAAACAGAAACGGGTCGATGGTCGCGGCTATCAAGATTTGCGACCGATCAGTTGCGAAGTAAGCGTTCTGCCGCGCGCACACGGTTCGGCCATTTTCCAGCGTGGGGAAACCCAGGCGGTTGCCCTCGCTACGCTGGCGCCGATCGAGGAGGCGCAGATGCTGGATGCCTACGGCGGCGGCGAACAATCGAAGCGGTTCATTCTGCACTACAATTTTCCCCCGTTTAGCGTGGGCGAAACGGGGCGGACAGGCGGCCCGGGTCGGCGCGAGATCGGCCATGGCGCGCTAGCGGAGCGCTCGCTGGAGCCAGTTGTGCCGAATGAAAATGATTTTCGTTACGCCATCCGGATCTCTAGCGAGATCATGGAATCAAATGGCTCGACCTCCATGGCAAGTGTGTGCGCGGGAACGTTGGCGCTCATGGATGCGGGTGTGCCGGTCAAGACGCCGGTTGCCGGAATCTCCGTCGGGTTGGTCACGGAGTTTGGAGATGATCATCAATTAAAACGCTACGAGTTGCTGACCGACATTATTGGTTCCGAGGATCATTTTGGAGATATGGATTTCAAGCTTTGCGGAACCGACGGCGGCGTCACCGGTTTTCAGCTAGATCTGAAGCTCCCTGGTATCAGCCACAATATCATTGTAGAGGCGATTCAACGCGCAAAAGAAGCGCGCACGAAAATTCTCGGCATCATGGGTGGCGCACTGGAGAAACCGCGGCCAGAGTTGTCTAAGTACGCACCGCGGATCGAGACGATCAAAATTAATCCGGAGAAGATTGGGGCGCTCATCGGGCCTGGTGGCAAGACCATTAAGGGTATTGTTGCGGAAACCGGCGCTGAAATTAATATTGAAGATGACGGCTCGGTGCACATCTACGCGACCAGCGGCGAAAGCATGGCGCGGGCGAAGGAAATCATCGGCGGCATGACGCGCGAGATTGAGATCGGGCAAACGTATCAGGGCCGCGTTGTCTCGACGAAGGAATTCGGCGCGTTCGTCGAAGTGTTTCCGGGAAGGGATGGCCTGGTGCACATTTCCGAGCTCGCGGATTTTCGCGTGAAACGGACTGAAGACGTTGCCAAAGTTGGCGACATCATCTGGGTCAAGTGCATAGGCATTGACGATAAGGGTCGCGTAAAACTTTCGCGCAAAGCCGCGCTGAAAGAGCGTGCCGAAAAAGAAGCCGGACAGGCCGCGTAGCTGTGGCTGGGGTCGGCGGCGCCGGCTGATCGATGACGCAGTTAGGTCTCGCGATTTTCCAGGTGCAAGTCCGCCACGGCGGATTCGTCCTATGGCGAACGGGACGGTTGCGCTACATTTAAGCAACCAAGCCACCCATGATCACCCCCACGCGGCTCTCCTACGGTTTACTCGCTCTCACACTTGTTCTGACGGGTATTCTCCATCTTGGAGCGCCGCTGCTGGTCGTATTGTTCTCCTACTTTGCGTTGTGCCAGCTTGATTCTCTCACCAAGAAAAAGTGGATCGCATTGAGCGCATTTATCGTTGTTGTTGCTGGGATTGTCGCGGCAGCAGTTTATGTTACGCGCGCTGCCATCCTGGCATTTCCCGACGTGGCGGACACGTCAATTCCTTCTGCCAGCGCCTGGGCGCAGAAGCGGCAGATCGACTTACCTTTCACCGATTTTGAGAGTCTGCGACAGGTGATCGTCGACACACTCAGGCAGGAAGCGCATTATCTGCGAAACGTGGCCCATTACGCTGGAACCGCCAGTGCCGCATTGGTTTTCAGTATTCTCGGGATCGTGGCGGCGGCGAGTCTCTTTCTCAAGACCGGTCTGGACCCATATCGGGCCATGCATGCAGTGAAGAACAATCTTTACTCCATTTGCTGCGATGAAGTTTCGATCCGTTTTCGTGATTTCTACCGCAGCTTCGCCACCGTGATGGGCGCGCAGATCACCATCTCGCTGATCAACACGATATTGACAGCGATTTTCGTGCTTGGTGTGCGCCTCCCGCACGCGCCGCTGGTTATTGCCGTTACATTTCTGTGCGGGTTGGTGCCTATTATCGGCAATCTGGTGAGCAATACGATCATCGTTTTCCTTGCTTTAACGGTTTCCTTGAAGCTGGCCATCGGGGCGTTGATTTTTTTGGTTTCAATTCACAAGCTCGAATATTTCTTGAACAGCAAGATCATCGGCAGCCGGATTCGGAACCCGGTTTGGCTGACCTTGATCGCGCTGATCATCGGCGAGCGGCTCATGGGCATCCCTGGCTTGATCCTGGCGCCGGTTGTACTGAATTATCTGCGCGTGGAAATGCTGACTGTCGAAGTGCGGTCCGTGCAGGAAAAGGTTGAATTGGTTGAATCGCCTGTTCGCGAAAGTTTTCGGAGTTAAATCGGTAAGAACTTCTCCGCTTTAACGATTCAACGTTTCAACGATTTCACGGTGACGAAGTCATGAAGGCCGGTTTTCTTGAGAAACTGATCGAGCGACTCGGGCGCATTGGGCCGGAAGAAGTTCAAAATTATTTCCTGCGCCTGGCCCAGGAAAAAGGTTTTCTGGAAACCGTTTTCAATGCAATCCATGAAGGCATCATTGTGACCGATTCAAAGGGTCGGGTCACTTATTTGAACGAGGCGGCCTGCAAATTGTTTGGCTTGGAGGCGGCAGACGCCATCGGAAAACGGCTCGACGAACGTGTTCGTGGCCTCGATTGGGGATCACTTACTCAGAGTGGCGGACCGCTCAGTCGTGACATGGAGATTTTTTATCCGGAAAATCGCTTCATCAATTTTTATATCGTTCCATTGATGATCGAGCATCGGGAAGCCGTAGCCGGAGTCGTTGACTCCGGTCGTGTCGAACCCAAACGTGATGATCGCGGCCGGCCGCCCGCTTCAGTAGCGGGCCCGGTCGGACACGTGATGATCTTGCGGGACATTACCGAGAGCCGACGCACAACGCAGCAAACAATCGAATCAGAGCGTCTGAATGCGCTTACGTTGCTGGCGGCAGGCGTGGCGCACGAAATTGGCAATCCGCTCAATTCGCTGCACATCCATCTACAATTGATGGAGCGCAAAGCACAGGAACTGGACCACGATGCGAAGTCAGAACTTCAACAATCGATTAACGTCGCCCGTTCCGAAGTTCGCCGGCTCGATTCCATTGTTACGCAGTTCCTGCGAGCGATTCGACCGTCGCATCCGCAACTCCATCCGGAGAATGTGAACACGATTGTCGAGGAAGCGGTGCGCTTTTTCACTCCAGAAATTCAAGACCGCGACATGGTGGTCGAACAGGAACTCCGCGCGGACCTGCCTTTGCTTCAACTGGACCGTGAGCAGATGAAACAGGCTTTTTATAACGTGATCAAAAACAGCCTCGAAGCCATGAGGCGCCGTGGCATTCTGCGCATTCGTACCGACTTGGACGACGCATACGTACTGGTCAGTTTCGTTGATACCGGCGGTGGCATGTCGCCAGAAAACTTGAGCCACGTATTCGAGCCCTATTTTACCACCAAACCGTCCGGTACTGGCCTCGGATTGTTAATCGTCCGTCGCATTGTGCGCGAACATGGCGGGGAACTTTCCATTGAGAGCGGCCGGGAGAAAGGTCTCACGCTTACGATTCGGTTGCCGTACATCGAGAAGCGCATTCGAATGTTGGAAGCGGGCGAAGGTAAAATGCCCCTTCAAGAGGCCGTTATTTCTTGAATGTGCGCAAGACGCTGTTAATCACCGCCAAATCCTTTTTTCAACCACGCTTCAAACTGACGAAAAAGGAGTCGGAGGTAAGCTCCGGGCGATTGTTTGAAAAGTTCGATAATGCGCGGACTCAGGTCTTGCCCGGGTTCATCGATTGTTCCGGACAGGCGCACATTGGTCCACAGATAGCCACCCTGCTTGCGACTAAAGACTTCTTCAGGATTCGGAAGCCAATCGAGATATTCGCGCTTAAGCCCAAGTCTGATCGTGCCACGCAACCGACGCTGTTCGACCGACATTTCTCCCTCGATCCGGAATTTTCCTCGTTCCTCGATCGCAATATTCTCGATGTCAATCTTCGGATATTTCCATCCAAAGCTGAGCGAACAATCAGTCAGCGCCAAATGTTCGAATGATTTTTTCTGCGAGAGCTGAGCGAGCTTTTCCAGAACCGGAAGATTGTCGATCCGTCCGTTATTGACCGCCAACGAACCTTCGCCAGCGGAGTTTTCCAACTTCACATCTTTTCCGGCCCAATGAAGAACGCCGAATGCGCTGCCGGCCAAATGCTCTTTCCATTCAGCAGGTAGCCACGAGCGAATTGGGACCTGATTGAAGTTCGCTCTTAAATCGATGCTCTTATCCTGGCCGATGCCCGCGTTCGCCTGAGCGTGAATGCTTTCGGCGCTGCCCGAATCTGATGCCAGGTCGATACCGTAAATCGTCAGGAGCGTCTTGGTGATGAGAAGATGCGCGCGGCGCAGATCGAGATCGGGAAGCAAAGCCATCTTCAGTTTTCCACCCGTGGCAAAGTATTCGAAATCGGGACCGTGAGGCGTAATCAGCAGTTGCGTGCCGAAAAATCCGGCCCGATCGCCGCGAAATCGCCAGGTTATGTTGGCCTGCGGCGTTTCAATCCTCTCCAAATACACCTTGTTTGGCAAAAAAATTGCGAACCAGGGCTTGGGTGCGATTGCTTCAGGGTTTGCTTTGTAAACCTGGATCTCGACTTCGCCCGATTGCACGTGCACTTCGGTGAACCTCCACTGCCGAATGAAGACGCCCACCGGATCAAAGGTTGCCGTGATGCCGCGAGCGTCGAGTGACTTCATCGCTTTCTCTCCATTCTGCGCCTCGAAATTTTCGGTTTGGGCGGTGAACCCACTGGCGCGTCGGATTGGAGAGTAACGGCACTGAGGAAAATGCAAGCCTTTCGCCGTTTCATTTTCCATCGCTGCGCGAAATGCATCACCTTCAATGTAATGAGTGACCAATGGACTGAAGAAAACGATCGTCCCGGTCGCAGCAATGATGACGACAAAAATCGCAATCGCTGCAAGGCAGATGATTACTTTCCTTCGCAAGGCGAGAACGGCCTTAGTGACGAATGTTGAATGATGAAATCCGAATCAATGACGAATCACGAAGCCCGAAGCGTATCTCTTTCTCATTCTTGCTTCGTCATTTCTTTTGTCATTCCCAGTTGCGCAAACAGAAATGCGTAAATGTCGGCCAATTGTTTGATGCGCTCGTTCAGGGCGGTGCCAATACCGTGACCTGCACTGGAGCTCGTGCGCAATAGAATTGGATTCTGCGATTTGTTCGCTTCATCCAGGCGAGCGATCATTTTGCGCGAATGATATGGCGCAACTCGCCCGTCGTTCGCGCCGGTCATCATCAGGATGGAAGGATATTTCGTCCCATCCACAACGTGATGGTATGGCGAATACGCATAAAGCGCCTTGAATTGTTCTGGGTCTTTTACAGTGCCAAATTCGGTCACGTTGAACGCGCCGTTTGGTGCGAGCTCCACGCGGAGCATATCGTAAATTCCTACCTGAGAAACGACCGCCTTCATCAAATCCGGGTGCTGGGTAATCATTGCGCCCATCAGGAGGCCGCCATTGCTTCCTCCCTGGATCGCAAGTTTTTCCGGGCGCGTGTACTTTTCTTTGATCAAATATTCCGCCGCAGCAGCGAAATCATCGAACACGTTTTGCTTTTTCGTCAGATTGCCGGCCTTGTGCCAATCTTCGCCGAGCTCGCCACCGCCTCGAATATTCGCCACCACATATACGCCGCCGTGATCAAACCAAAGCCGGCGCGTAAATTCAAAATTCGGGGACATGCTGACTCCGTAGCCGCCATAACCGTAAAGCAGTGTTGGGTTCTGCCCGTCCCGTTTCATTCCTCTACGAAAAATGATATTGAGCGGAATCTTCGTGCCGTCCTTTGAGGTTGCGATTTCGCGTGTCACTTCGATATCGGTAAATGAGACGGGCGACGTGTTCCGCAGCGCCGTTTTTACAGGCTCGGTTTTTTCCTTTGGACAATGAAACCAGGTTGCCGGTTCGGTATAACTCTGGTCGCGAAACAGAAGTGAACCGTCCTCGAGGGGGACCATTTCCTGCACAGCAGATATTTTTGGAATCGGGATGATTGTTTCGGCTTTGCCATTCAGCCTGAAGCGGCGAATTTGAGATGGACCACCAAGCAAATCCCCAACGAACAAGGCGCCGGCTGTGGGCACGATTTGTTGGATAACCGGCTCACCAGTTGGAACGATCTCAACGGCCTTGCTCAATTCCGGCGTCTCGAGGGGCAGACGGAGAACTTTTCCGCGTGGCGCGGCGTTGTGCGAAAGAAGATACAGCGCGTTATCGCGTCCAAGGCGCGCGGCCTTGATTTGGTCGCTGAATTTTGTGATCTGCTTCCATCCGCCTGGGGCGGATCCTTCTGGCCCGAGCAGGTAATGCGCAAAATCGCCGCCATCGCCATTCGCGACGGACGCGAGAATGTATCGGCCGTCGCGAGAACCTTCCAAAACGATCTCTGCAATTCGCGGAAAGTCTTTTCCGATGGAGTACGTATCCTCGGTGTCGGGCGTGCCGAGCTTGTGAAAATAGACCTGCTGATAAAAGTTCAGGTCGGTTTCGGGCCGCTCATCTTTTCTGGGAAACCGTGTGTAATAGATCCCGGTGCCGTCGGCGTTCCATGCTGCACTGCCGCCCGCTGTCGGATACTGGACGTGGGCGATCGTGTCCGGCAGCGCTTTGCCATTGGCGGTCTCGTAAAAGTGAAGGGTGCCGTCTTCACTGCCACCTTTGGAAAGCGACACCGCGACATATTTGCCATCCAATGACGGAACAAACCAATCGATCGCGGTCGTGCCTTTGGCATCCAGCACGTTTGGGTCGAGCACCACCTTCTCAGATTTGAGGTCGTCAACCGACGTAAGCGTGACCAGTAACGGCTGTTGCTTTGGTGGCTGGAATTTCATCACAAACAACAGTCCGGGTCGCGAAGCAAGCGAGGAATAACTGGGCGAAGTTTTTGCGTACCACTCCGTTAATTGCTTTTCGATGTTCGCCCGATCCGGCAACTGATCGAGATATTGCCGGGTCCGCTGATTCTGTGCGTCCGACCAGGCTTTGACGTCCGGCTCGCCGTCTTTTTCGAGCCATTGATACGGATCCTCCACAGTCACTCCCTGATACTTGGTCGAAACAGGTTTCTTCGGCGTTTCCGCTAAACTTTCGGCAGCGGGCAGACCGAACAACGTCAGCGCGCTAATAGTGCAAATTACAAACAGGAAACGATTGGTTTTCATCGCGCGAAACTTAACAGAAATGGCAAAAAGCGAATCACCGAAGTGATTCGTTAAGTCGTTAAATCGTTACACCGTAACTTCGGGTGACGATTCTCGAATCGCGAATCACGCTCGTCTTCGAGTCATTCGTCATTCGGGTTTCTGGCTTTTCTCGTTAGTCGTGATTCGTGCTTGCTCATTTTTGCCATCGCTTGTTTCTCCAGCTGACGGTCGTGCACCGCCAGGCGTCGCAACAGCATATTTTGGATCCTTAACCTGCGTGCGGACAGCTGCGAAGAGCTTCGTGATTCCCGTCATGCTAATACGATTGGCAATGAAAGACGGGATAAAACCACCGGTGTCGGTGTAGATGAAATACGTGGCGCGAGTTTTGATTGCGCCATCGGGTTCGAGCAGCCATTTGCCCTCGCAAATTTTTACGCGCACGACGCCTTTCTTTTCAGGCGGCCCGAGTTCATTCGCAGGGGACCAATGACTTGTGCAAACTAAACCATCAGTGGTGGGCCATGATTTCTTCCAGACGCGCAATGTGTAATCGCGGTCCGCACAAACTTTTGGCGAGAGCCGCTGATATCCAACGATCGAATCGCCGTCTCGTCTGATTAGTCGGCACTCGGTCGTGTACGGCATGAACTTTGGATAGTTCTGGAAATCGTCGATCACTGCGCAGACGGCATGGGTGGGCGCGTCAATTGGGCCGACAGCTTTGAACTCCTTGAGCGGCGAACCCGGACGCAGGCGGCTGTAGATCGCAACGTCTTTTTCTCGAGCGGACAGTTTCCAGTAATCGTCCGTGCTAATGGACTCTTGAGCAGCGAAAGCGATTGGGCAACCAGCGAGAAAAATGGACATCACACCGTGGAAAATTCGCTGGTGCATCGGCGAGAATACACTCTTCTATCACAAGCGCCACAGATACTGGATGCTAGATCCTTGATACTGTATAAAAATCTAGCAGCTAGGATCTAGCATCGCCAATGAACCTACAGCCCACCGTCCTCATTGTTGACGACGAGAAGCACACTCGTGACGGGCTGCGAAGTCTGCTTGAGAACGATTACGATGTGTACGTGGCTCCGGATATTGCAGGCGCGATCAACGTGCTGGATCGCGAGCAGATCGATGTGCTTCTCACCGACCTGCGTCTCGGCAGCGAAGATGGAATGACCTTGATCGATCGCACGTTGAAAATGCCGCGTCCCCCTGTCTGTATCATGATGACGGCTTACGGGTCGGTCGATGTCGCAGTGGAAGCGATGAAACGCGGCGCCTACGATTTTGTCACCAAGCCGCTCAACCTCGACAAGGTAGAGTTGCTGATCGCGCGAGCCGTGCAAGGCCGGAAGCTCGAGCAGGAAAATCGCGCGCTTCGGGAACAAGTGGATGAACGTTACGGCCTCGAGAACATCTGGGGAGACTCGGCAGCATTGCATGAAGTGCTCGACACGATTCGGCAGGTTGCGCCCTCATCAGCCAATGTGCTTATTGAAGGTGAAAGCGGAACAGGCAAGGAATTGGCTGCGCACGCCATTCATAATTTGAGCCGGCGCAACAAAGCGAAATTTGTGGCGGTGCATTGCGCGGCGCTTTCTCCACAACTTCTGGAGAGCGAGTTATTCGGTCACGAGAAAGGCGCGTTCACCGGCGCATACGAACGGCGTGTCGGCCGGTTCGAGCAGGCCAACGCGGGCACGATTTTCCTCGACGAAGTGGCCGAGATCGACGCGAGCACTCAGGTCAAATTGCTGCGCGTCATGAGCGAGGGCCGCGCGTTTGAGCGTGTTGGCGGTAATCAAACGCTGCACGCAGATGTGCGGATAATTGCGGCCACGAACAAAAATCTCGAGCAGTGGGTGCGCGAAGGAAAATTCCGCGATGATCTTTATTTCCGCCTCAACGTGGTACGCATCACCATGCCGCCGTTGCGCGAACGAAAGGAAGATATCCCGATTCTGGTCCGCGGGTTCTTGCGTCACTTCTGCAAGGTAAATGACAAGCCTCTTGTCGATCTGACGCCGGATGCGATGGACGCGCTGCTGACTTATGACTGGCCGGGTAATGTTCGCGAGCTGCGGACTGCGATCGAACATGGCGTCGTGATGGCCACCGGCCCAGAGATCACTTTGCGCGATTTACCGATGGCGGTGCGACAGGCCGCCACGGCAAAGTTGCCCAGCGGAGTTTCAGCTCAGGCTTTCGGCGAAAGAACAAGTCCCCTCGATCTACACGAGACGGAAAAAAAGTTGATTGCCCAGGCGCTTGCAGCCACGAATGGCAACGTGACTGCCGCAGCCAAAAAGCTCGGCATCAGCCGCCGCACTCTGCATCGAAAGATCAACGAAATGAACCTGGCCAAATCGACGAAAACGTCGTAGCCGGGCTTGTAAACTAGAAAGCAGATTCAGAGGAAAACCATCTCCGAGCCCGGTCTATTGTGGCGCCAGCGAAGCGACGACTTTTTCGAAGCGGGGGTCGCCTCGCAATGGGTCCCAGAACGGCAGGAGTTTCAATTGACCGTAGCTGATTGAGCTGGGACGATTAGTCACAATCTCAAGCTGCTCAAAGGCGAGATTTTTTTCGTCAACCCACGCGGCAATCGTCGCCAGATACTTGACTAGTTCAGCGCCACCAACTGCATCCTTTGTTAATTGGAGGAACTCAACTGCCTGCGAGCCTTCGCGAACGGCCTCACTTTTTCGGCCAAGACCAGCGTCAATCAAACCAAGCACGCAAAGTGCGGGACCGTAATTTGGTTGGGCATCGATGATTTTCTGCTGCTCCAGTCGTGCGGCACTAAACGCCGACCGCGCCTTGGCTTCGTCGTTCGTCATCCGAGCGATAACACCTTCTGCGAAATGACGATTGAAAACGACATTTTCGTTAGCCAGTGTAATCGGATTCTCGCCTGTCGCGATTAAGGCATCATTCGCACCACCGGCATCACGCTCGGCGAGTGCGCAAAAGAGCCAGTAATTAGCGATGGTTTGTGTCGCGCCCGAATTCGTCGCTCTGATTTCGTCGATCAAGCGACGTAAAGGCCGGGTATCGGCTTTCCAATCAAGTTCGACGAATGCGCGCGCTGCTTTTATCTCGAGATTGTTCGGTTCGATGGTCAGTACGCGGTCTAACAAAGACTCGGTTTCTGCATAGCGTCGGAGAAGCTGGTAACTCAGCGCAAGCTGCTCCAGCGTAAAGACATTGCGTGGATCCAGATCAGCTGCTCGTTCGAGATTTCGTATGGCGTCCTCCCAGCGCCCTTGACGCCTCTGGATGTAGCCCTCCAGCTCGAAAACGCGGGGATCATTTGGAAGGGCCCGGCCAGCGACTTCCAGTTCGGCCATAGCGTCGCTGTAATTCAGATATCCGCGATAAAGATTTTCTGCGCGTGCGAGATGGGTTTCTCCGGCATCGGGAAAAAGCCGAGAGGCCGCCTCGATTGCCGCTTCGGCCATCGCCAGACGCGCGGGAGTACGGTCGTGACCAAGAAAGTAAAGAAGGTCGTGAGAATATGCGAGCTGACAGTAAGCCTGGAAGAACGTCGGGTCATGCCCGACGGCCTGATTCAGCAGATCGACTGCCTGCAGCAAGTTCGCGTCTCCGGTGGCGCTAAAAATCGGTGCCGAAAGAAGAATCCTGGCCTGCGCGTAGAGCTCAAAGGCAGTCAAATCGGCAGTTGGCTTGCGCTCAATGTCCTGTTTCTCAGCAGTTGAAATTTTGGCGTGCAGTTGCTGGGCAACTTCTTGCGCAATCTCGCTGGGAATTGCGAATGCCTGTTTCAAGCTCCTTTCGTATTGGTCCGCCCAAATCCCTGTGTCTGTACGGGTATCCACCAACTGCGTATTTACGTGCACCTTGCCGCCAGAACGGCGCGCGGTCCCTTCCAGCACATGCGAAACGCCAAGCGTGCGCCCGATCTGACGCAAATCCCGTTTTCCGCGATATCCCATGACACTGGTCCGACTGATCACCTTAAGGTCGGCGATTTTCGCCAGTTTGGTCAAAATGTCGTCCTGGACGCCATCGGCAAAAAAGGCGTCCTCCTTGCTGTCGCTGAGATTTTCAAACGGAAGCACGGCGATTCCTGCGGGAATCCTGCGAATTGATTCACGTTGCCACATCATCACCCCTAGACCAGCTGCGAGTGCGACCGACAACATGATCAGGGCGGCGATCGCCGGATTACGTTGCATCCATTTTCGCGAATGCGTGAAAAATCCGCTGCGTTTTGCGAGGATTGGCTCGTGATATAGCCAACGTTCCAGGTCTTCAGCCAGCTCCAGTGCAGATGAGTAACGATATCTGGGATTTTTCTCTAGGCACTTCAGGCAAACCGCCGAAAGGTCGTGATCGATTTTTCGGTTCCACGAACGCGGTTGTCGCGGCTCCGAATCCAGTAGCAAGTGGATCGTTTCGTAGGTTGTTCCTCCGGCAAAAGGCGGATGGCCGGTGAGCAGTTCGTAGAGAACCGCGCCTAGTCCATAAACATCTGTCGCTCTGCTGACGCCCGCGTTGTTACCCACCGCTTGTTCAGGAGCCATGTAACTGGGTGTGCCCATTACTTCCAGTGAGCCCGTGACCGTGCTCCCATGTTCGACTAATCGGGCCAGGCCAAAGTCGGTAAGGTGCGGTTCGCCGTTTGTGTCCAACAGAATATTTCCTGGCTTGATGTCGCGATGCAGAATGCCGTGTTCATGTGCGTAGTGCACGGCGCGGGCGACTTTCGCGATGAGCTCTGCTGCCCGGCGGGCCGATATCGGCCCGCGACTGACTGCTTCGTCGAGCCGATCTCCTTCAACGAACCGCATGCTGAAGTAGTTCGTACCATCGCGCTCGCCAACTTCGTAGATGGGAACAATCCCTGGATGATTGAGCTTCGCCGCTGCTTCCGCTTCCCGGCGAAGACGTTTCAGGTGCGCGTTAGTGGCGAACTGACCAACGCCAATGATCTTTACCGCGACTGTCCGGCTAAGACTCCTCTGCCAGGCGCGAAATACCACCCCCTGACCGCCGCGACCGATTTCCTCCAGCAATTCGTAATCGCCGAATTCTCTGGGCACATCCTCTGAGGGGAGCCCTTTTTCACCACGAGACTCGGCATTCGCGTCCACGCTGCGATTAAAGTTAAAGAGTCGCTCCAATCTCAAGCCCCGCAACTCGTTCTCAAGGAGAGACGGCTTGAGCAGCCGGCCACCTATTACTTGTGAAATTTTGCCGTTTACGAATCAGCTTTCGAGAGTTTCAATTACGGCGTGACCGAAAAGAGAATTTTTGGAACCGATGGCGTGCGCGGTGTGGCAAATGTTGAACCTGTCACGGCGGAGACCGCGCTGAAATTGGGGCGCGCAGCCGCGTATGTTTTCACGCAGTTGAATCCGCGCAAGACTCCAGCAGGCGCGCGGCCCAAGATTGTGCTGGGCAAAGATACACGTCTTTCCGGTTACATGCTCGAAAACGCGCTGGTAGCCGGGATCACTTCACTCGGAGTCGATGTCCTTGTCATCGGACCGTTGCCAACGCCCGGTGTGGCTTACATCACGCGATCGCTGCGCGCGGACGCCGGCATCGTCCTTTCGGCTTCGCATAATCCTTATCAAGACAACGGCATCAAATTTTTCCGGCACGACGGTTACAAGCTGGATGATCAGATTGAGGACAGAATCGAGCAGCTGATTTTCAGCGGCGAGATCGATTCCATTCGGCCAACGGCCAGCAAAATCGGACGCGCCACGCGCATCGATGATGCGCTCGGTCGCTACGTCGAATTCGCCAAGGCAAGTTTTCCACGTGGAATGTCGCTTGAGGAAATGCGAGTGGCTGTGGACGTCGCGAATGGCGCCGCTTACAAATCGACACCGTGCGTTTTGCGCGAACTTGGCGCGGACGTCGCCGTGGCGCACAACCAACCAAACGGTATTAATATCAACGACGGCTGCGGCAGTATTCATCCGGAGGAAATCCAACGCATCGTGAAGATGAGCGGCGCGGACGTTGGTATTACGCATGACGGCGATGCCGATCGCGTCCTGTTGTGTGACGAAAATGGCGATATTGTTGACGGCGACGAGATCCTGGCCATTGCGGCCCTGGATCTCCTAAATACTGGGCGGCTGGAGCAAAACACGGTCGTTGCCACCGTCATGAGCAATTTTGGCCTGGATGAGACACTTGCCGCCAAGGGCGGAAAAGTAGTGCGGACGAAAGTCGGCGATCGCTATGTGATTGAAGAGATGACGAAGAAAAAACTCAATCTCGGTGGCGAACAAAGCGGCCACGTCATCTTCCGCGATTTCACCACCACCGGCGACGGCATCGTCAGCGCGCTCCAGATTCTGTGTGTCATGCACAAGAGCGGCCAACCGTTAAGTAAATTGAAGGCGTGTTTGGAAAAATACCCGCAGGCTCAACGGAATTTGATCGTGAAAGAAAAGCGTCCCCTGGCGGAGTTGAACACGGTGATGAAGCTGGTAAGCGAAGCTGAGAAAGAGCTCTCCGGCAAAGGTCGTGTGCTCCTGCGTTATTCAGGTACCGAGGCAAAAATTCGTTTGCTCATTGAAGGTCGCGAGCTCGATATGATCGACAAACAAGCGGACCGAATCGCCGATGCGATACAAAGCGCGATAGGAGCATAGGACTTATACGACATGACCTTGTCCCGAGTAATTGAAGCGCTTCTGTTTAGCGCGCAGAAACCGCTTTCAGTGCGTGAAGTAACGGAAGCTATCAGGGAGGCCGGCGCCGAGGATGAATTTTCGCCTAACGAGTTTGCGCGGATACGCGAGGCAGAAGTTGCCGCCGCACTGGAGCAACTGAAAATCGAGTGTATCGAACAACAGCGGGCATTTCAGCTTAGCGAAAAAACGGAGGGGTGGCAGCTGGCTACCGACCCGAAATACGCCCAGTGGGTGCGCCGGCTTTTTCCGGCGCCGAAACCGGCTCGGCTCAGCGCACCTTCGCTCGAGACGCTCGCGATCATTGCCTATCGCCAGCCTATCACGCGCGCAGATGTCGAAGCAGTTCGCGGCGTGAACATCGACGGTGTGCTGCAAACACTAATGGAGCGTGGGCTTGTTAAAATCGCTGGGCGCGCTGAAATCCCCGGACGTCCGCTCCTTTACGAAACTACCCAATTTTTTCTGGATCATTTTGGACTTCGGAACCTGGACGAATTGCCGAATGTGGAAGAGTTGCGTACCCGCCATTTGCCGAAGGCACGTGCTGTAGCCGGCATCGACGATGCCGGCTCACCAGGGTCACCGATGCCGGAATCATAGCCGTCGGCCTGCTGGCGACGCGATGACGCATGAATAGTTTGTCGTGGTTACGCTTCGCACAGCGAAGCGGCTGCAGCGGGTTCTTGTTTCTTACGCTTGCAGCATCCACGTCAGCAAATTCTGAAATACAGCCCGCTGATTGCTCGCGCGCCGCGAAATATTCCGAGAGCAAACGCGGTGTTTCCATGCTGGTCATGCAAAATGGCCGAACAATTTTTGAGCATTACGCCAATGGGGGGTCGGCGCGGGGAAGGTGGCCAATCTTCAGTGGAACAAAAAGCTTCTGGGGAATCGCAGCGCTCGCTGCGGCGCGCGACGGCTTGTTCAGGCTCGACGATCCCGTTTCCGACACGATTACGGAATGGAAGAGCGACCCGCGCAAATCGCAGATTACCATCCGGCAGTTACTTAGCCAGACCGACGGCATTGAAGGCGCTTCACGTCTTCAACGCGCTTCGATCCGCGACCGCAATGTCATGGCAATTCGACTGCAGGACGTGGCTGAGCCGGGCGCGGCGTTCATTTATGGCCCGAGTCATCTACAAATCTTTTCCGAGCTGCTGCGACGAAAACTAAGAGGGCGCGACGT
>DASSFL010000237.1:0-3273 GCA_035694525.1 Candidatus Udaeobacter sp.
ATTCCAGTTTTCTGGACGATTATGTTAGTTAGTTCGTTCATAGTGCTGCGAAGATCGGTCTCTTAACGTGCTCGCGCGCACAACATCTTGGCAAGATTGGACCGTTTCTTGCATTCGCCTCGTTGAACAGAGCGAACGGAGCGTGCTGCACCGTCCCTGGGCAGCGTTGCGTTGATTTTTCGATAAAAACGAAAGGTTATCCAAAGACTTTTCGTATCGGCAGTTCCAATCCTGCCACGGCGTTTTCACACGCAAGAGCACCAATCGGCCCTGCAATTGTCTCAAAAACCGCTTTGCCGGTGTCAGCTTCTCGCCAGGCCCCGCACGTTGGGAGGGGGACGACAAGCGCGTTCCCATGCAGCGGTTGCCGGACCTGACGAACGGCTGAGGCAAGACTGTTGCGCCGTTAGCCTTCTTTTGCGCGGCTCTAGTACCCCTTTGTTCGTCAGGAAACGCGGTATATGTCGGTGCTAGTTTTGCGCCCGTAGCTCAGCTGGAGAGAGCAACGGATTTCTAATTCAAACCTAACGAATTGCGCAGCGTTTCACTGCTTTGCATATCGTTGCTGGCACTAGGTAATTCGTAATTTCGCTTTCGCAGTGCGTTGCGCAGACTTGCGCAGTTTTGCAGCCAAAATTCTTCAGACCGTAGAAAGGACCGTGAAAAATCAGGAGTCGCGCGCGCGTGGAACTGTCTCAAGCCCCATGGCTCCAACGCCCTAAAAGCCTACTCGCAATCGCGGTTCTTGCGCGCATCGGCTCTAAGGAGCGTGTTGGGAATTCTAGTCATCTAGCGGAAGCGATTCTCAGCGATTCGGTCAGGCGCCACGAGTGATAGAGGGTTAGATCAGCCCATGCAAGCGTTTCGAGAGCGGCGCGCGCTGTTGCCGTCGGCGTGCGTTGCAGGGCGATATCTTCCAGTATCTTCGCGCGATCGGTCTTGCGTTCTTCGCTGAGCTGTTTCGAGGCTGCTTCGATGGCCTTGAAGATCGACGGGTCAGGTAGGGCCTCCTTAGGTTCTTTGGTGGCCTCGAGCCAACCACCCAGCGCCTGAGCGCCCGCTTCGAAGCCTAGCGGAGGCTGCCCGCCAGTTACGGCGGGTGGAATTTGTTTCAAATCGTCATTGAGCTCACTGAGATGATCCAGTGCGTGGACGAGCCGGACAAGACGAGGACCTATGGTGCCTAGATCAGTGGTTTCAATCTTGAGCGATTCGAGGAAGTGCTCGATCTGCTGAACCTCTTCGACGGGCGGGTCGTACGTAACGGATTCACTGCCGAGTCGGCGGCGAATTGCATCGACAGCGCCACGAGCAACCTCCAGGATTGCCCTCCAGGCGGCCTCGAGCGCGACCGCCGCTCCCGCTTCGGCAATGGCGGGATCAAGGCGGCTGACAGCCGAGTCGCTGCCCTTGCCGGAGATCCGAACGATGAACCGCGCGAAGCCATCAAGCCATGGGTAGAACAAAACGATGCCTGCGAGCTTGAATAGGCTACTGAATGTCGCCATCGCCAGGACGCCATCCGGATCGTAAAGTCGAGTCCCGACCCAGTCTGCGGCAACCGTAAGTGGTCCTAGAAACAAGATCCCGAGAACGCCGACGATCACACTGAAGACAATGTGCGCCATCGACGAGCGCCGCACGGCGAGGCCGCCGCCTATCATCACCAGCCCGGTCGTCGCCGCGGTTCCGATGCTCTGGCCAACGATCATTGCGCAGCCCTGCTGAAACGTCAGCGAACCCGCGTTCAACGCAACTAGGGTTGTCGCCCCAGCGGCGGTCGAGCTTTGCATAACGATCGACATGAGGACGCCGATCCCAGCGAGGATCCATCGCGCGCCGAATCCGTGACCGGCAAATGCCTCAAGGTTCCACGAAACTCCTCCCATTCCCGTCTGCAAGAAATCGATCCCGGTGAAGATCAATCCGAAGCCGGCAAGGAGCGCTCCAAAGGATCGAGTCTTGCCGCGTGCGATTAGCCAGAGAAACGCACCGATGCCCAGCATGGGCAAGGCCGCGGCGGAAATCCTGAAACGCAGACCGAAGATTGCCACTAACCAGATGGTCGAAGTCGTTCCCAGCGTCGCCCCGATGATCATCCCGACCGCTTGCGTGAAAGTGACCAGTCCCGCACTGACGAAACCGATGACGGTAAGTATCGCCGCTGTGGAAGACTGTATCACCGCAGTGAAGACGGCACCGGAAAAGACCGCACTGAAGCGGCCCGACACAAGCCGTTGCAGTGCCCGGCGGAGCGAGTCGCCTGCAAGTCCCTTCAGGCCTTCAGTGAGGTGGTGGATTCCGAGCAGGAACAGACCGAGTCCACCCAGGAGCGTCACCGTGGCAGAAGCATTCATCGACTGCGTTTAGATTCTACTTTCTCAAGCGTTGAACAAAACGACTTCAAAATTTATCTCGTCGATACGTCAAAAAGAATTCTTCTCATTTCTTTGAGCTTGGTGGGTGTTGGATCTTTGCGCGAGACGCAGTCTTGCCAATCTTACTTCAGCGAAAATTCCGAATACGTTTGAGTTGTATTTGCGTTAGTATTTCGTCGGAACAAACCTTCTACCCTTGAGCGTTGCCTGGTCGTCATAAGCTCTCTCCTTCGAGCGTTTGGGGAGCTTCACCTTCTCGCGCGACACCTTCTTGTAAGGGATCAGACTAAGCAAGTGACTGATGCAGTTCAGGCGCGCGCGGCGTTTGTCGTCCGAGGGAACGATGTACCAAGGCGCAAACTCCGTGTCCGTGGCCTCGAGCATTATGTCGCGCGCCCGGGAGTACTCGAACCACCGGCTCCGCGAGCATAGGTCTGTCGGGCTCAGCTTCCACTGGCGCAGCGGATCCGTGATGCGGGCCTCGAACCGGCGCTTCTGCTCTTGGTCGCTGACCTCGAGCCAGTATTTGATCAACTTGATGCCGTCGTCCACGACGTACTGTTCAAACTCCGGGCAAACCTTTAGAAAGCGCTCGTGCTGCTCCTTCGAGCAGAAGCCCAGCACGTACTCGACGCCCGCCCGGTTATACCAACTGCGGTCAAAGATGACGATTTCGCCCGCAGCCGGGGAATGCTGTATGTAGCGCTGCATATAGAGCTGGGATCTCTCCCTGTCGGACGGCGCCGGTAGCGCCACCTCGCGGAACACTCGGTGGCTGACCCGATCGGTGATCGCCTTGATCATGCCGCCCTTGCCGGCAGCGTCGCGTCCTTCGAAGACAACAATCACCCGTTCACCATGTTTCTTGACCCACTCTTGCAGCGCGCACAACTCG
>DASSFL010000238.1:0-2789 GCA_035694525.1 Candidatus Udaeobacter sp.
CTATGGATCAGCTTCAAGACATCCTCCACGACTTCGTTGATACGGAGAGAATGCTGCCGCACCTCGCCTTTTTTCAGCCAAAGGCGCAAGCGACGGATGACTTCGCCGGCACGCTTGTCTTCACTTACGATCTCATTAAGAATTTCCTGGACCTCGGCGAGGTCGGCGCCGCCGTGCGCAAGGACCCGCTGCGCAGCTTGCGCGTTGCTGAGGATGGCGGTGAGCGGCAGGCTAAGCTCGTGCGCAAGCGAGCCAGAAAGTTCGCCCAGCGTGAAAACGCGCGCGAGGTGCGCCATTTCGTTGCGGTGTCGCGCCGCCTGCTCTTCGGCCTGCTTGCGCTTAGTAATGTCCACTGCAACGCCGCGCATCCGAGCAGGCTGACCATCGCCGTTAAACTCCACCTGGCCACGCCCCGCAATCCAGCGCACTTGCCCATCCGGTAACACCGCTCGGTACTCAGATTCATATTCTTCGCCCGTGCGGAGAGAGTTCTCTACAGCCTGAACCACCGATTCACGATCCTGAGGGTGTAGGGTGTTTCGGAAACGATTGAAGTCTATTTTTTCCAACGGCGCGAAGCCAAAGAGGGCGCGCCCTTTGTCCGTGATCCAAACTTCATCACGCACAATGTCCCACATCCACATGCCGAGTGCGGCAGCGTTTGCTGCAAGTTCCATGCGCTCCTGGGTCTCGCGCAAGTCAGCCTCGCTCGCCTGTAACTGCCGCGCCAGCTGCGCCGCGTGCAGCAGATCGTAGCTCAATTCGTACCCCATCGCCGCGACAATTCCCGAATACGCGAAGCAAAGGAAAAACGGAACGTCGATGATTCCCCAGATCACGAGCGGCACGTGCCATGCCAGAATCGCGCCGAAAATCATGCTGCCACCCAGAATTAAAGCGCGTCGTCGGTCGCCGCGCCGCCACACGGCAATCGTTGCATCGACGAAAAAGATAAGGAGCAACAGTAGACTCACCGAACTAAGAAGACCCCAGGGATTTGCCACGCCGAACGGCACCGAAATCATTTCACCGCCCCACCACGAGAAGTGCCGGAGGCTTGTAATTCGTTGGAAGTTAAGATTCGGCGTCAAAATGAAATTGAGAATCAGCACCAGTGTGCGCAGGCCACAGATGCTCCACGCGAGCCACGGTCGTCCGGCGTGGAGATAGAGCCGCACGAAAGCTACGAACGCGACAGTGAGCACCCAAACGGGCACGTGTATCCAACGAATGAGTGCTTCGTATTGTCCGACTGTCCCGGCATGCATCATCGCTAGTTCGAACCCCGCGATAGCAGCCGCCGCCACAGCAGTAATCGAAAATACCAGATGCGCCAAGACTTGACGCTGCTTACACCAAACAACCAGGTAAATTGCCGCTAGCGTCAAACATGCGGCCGCATTCATCGACCAGACAATGGTAATCCAACTCATCGGATGCCCTCGTCTGACTGTGATAAGTTATCGGTTACGATCGGCGCGTTGGTAAACGCCGCTGGGCCGTGAAGAGCATTTCCGCCAATCGCGGTCAGTGGAGTGACCTTGTCCTCAGGGACCACGCTGCAATCCAACAAAAAACTCGCGCGGAAAGCAAGCCTTTATTGGCGTTAGATTTACCGACACGTCTGCCACTACAAGTCAGATCTCGAACGCACGATAAACGGCGTCTACAAGGCGCAACGATTTTTCGTTCGGCAAAAGTGATTGCTCCATTTGATTCATGACATAGGCAAACGAAATCCTGTTGTCGGGATCGCCAAAGGCGTGGCTGCCACCGGCGCCTGGATGCCCAAAAGCGTTCTCTGACTTCCCGAGCAATTTTCGCGTCGCGTTTCGTGGATCTTGCATGAGCCCGGCTGAAAACGCCGTCGGTATTTGAAAAACGCGGTCCATGCCATCGGCCAGCGTGTTGCTCATCCAGGCGATTGTTTCTTCCGCGAAGAAAGTTTGCCCGTCGAGTTTGCCGCCATTCGCAAGCATGGAGTAGAACTTCGCAAGCGCCGAAGCGCTCCCGATCCCGCCAAACGAAACAATCGGTTGCGCGCGGATAGCGGGAGTGTTCATCCCGCTGACTGAATTCAGTCCGTACGGAGACGTAAACGTTTTGCGTGCCAGCGTGCCAGGCGTAGTCAGGTCGCTGTAGAATTTCTTCGGCTCGGGCGGCCTGCCGCTCTTTGCAGCATAAACGGTCGCAACACGTGCGTTCTCTTCTTCCGGCAGACCGATCCACAGATCGAGATTGAGCGGCTGTGCAAAAACGTCGCGCAAATATTGGGATAGCGTTTTCCCAGCGATCCGACGGACGAGTTCGTCAAGCAAGGATCCAAACGTGCGAGCGTGATAACCATGCGCGGTCCCCGGCGGCCACAATGGTGTCTGCACTTCGAGCGCCTTGATCACCGCGCCGTAGTCAAGCACATCAACTCGCGCATCCAAAGCGCAAAGCCCGGCTTGATGCGAAAGCAACTGCGCTAGCGTGATTTTTTCCTTACCAGCTTGAGCGAACTCAGGCCAAAACTCCGCCACCCGCCTGCCGATTTCGATCCCTTGCTCCTGCAGCACATGGAGGACACACGCGCTGGCAATTCCCTTGGTGGCAGACCAGATGAGGACAAGTGTATCACTTTCCCAGGGCTTTTCGTGGCGGGAGTCGCAAAAGCCACCGAAAAGATCGACAACTGGTTTTCCGTTGTACCAGATAGAAACCGCCGCGCCCAACTCGCCGAACCTTTCAAAGTTTTCCCGGAACAAGGGTTGCAATCGCTCACGAAGTCGTTCCGGATCGAGCTG
>DASSFL010000239.1:0-6554 GCA_035694525.1 Candidatus Udaeobacter sp.
GCACCTTGCGCGTTCTCCGGGCGGCCGCCTCCTTTGCCGCCTACGATTGGCGCGATCTGCTGAATCAATTTGTTCGCCTGAAACTTCGACGTCATCTGTTTCGGTACGGACGCCACCAGGGCAACGGATCCATTCGTCGCACCGGCGAGAAAAATCGGACCGCTGAATTTCGACTTCAATGTATCAGCAACGGCCTGCAGTAGTTTCCCGTCCCCGTCTTGCACTTCGGCGACGCAGAAATTTTCTCCTGCATGCGATGCCGCCAGATGATCCGCGATTTGCGCAGCCCGGCTTCTCAACCCCGCCTCGGCAGCCTTTGCACTTTGTTTTTCCCAATCGCGGACTTCAACCTCGATCCTTTCAAGATGCGCCGATCTCGCATCGATTTGCTGAAGCATTTCGGAAGTAGCCGCGTCATTCTCAAACCCGGGCAGTGGCGAGATATCAGATTTCTTACGCACTAAAGCTTCAAATTTCTCCTGTTGACGCGCTGCCTCCTGCTTCGCCCAGTTGCGTGCAGCGTCACCCGCAACGGCTTCAATCCGCCGAATTCCAGCTGCGATCGCCTCCTCCTTTGTGATTCGGAATGGACCGATTTCACTTGTCGATCTTACGTGCGTGCCACCGCAGAGCTCCATCGAGTAACCATTGAGCGCGTGAGGCGCGCCGCCGATTTGTAGAACGCGGACGCTGTCACCGTATTTCTCACCAAAGAACTGAATGATGTCCTTTCGCTGTTTCGCTTCACCATACGGAATCTCCGTCCATGAAACTGGCGCGTTCTCAGCGATCTTTTCGTTCACCAGTTTTTCCACATCGCGCACTTGCTGTTTCGTCAATGGTGCGCTTGAAAAATCAAACGTGAGTTTGTCTGGACCGACATAGCTTCCTTTTTGCGAAGCGTCACGCGAGACCACTTCGTGCAACGCCCAGTGCAGTAAGTGCGTTACGGTATGATGTCCTTGAATCGCGCGGCGGCGATCAGCATCTACAGAAACGCGCACTGCCTCGCCCGGTTCCGGCGCACGACCTTCCAAAAGTGATGCCCGATGAACAAAAACGTCGCCGCGCTTCTGTGTATCAATCACACGCAACTGGCCGACTTCCGTGCGGTCATGTCCTGGAACATGAAGCAATCCCCGATCTCCTACTTGTCCGCCCATCTCTGCGTAAAACGGCGTTTGATCGAGGACGACGTTTACTTCATCCGGTTTTGTACCGGGCAAAACTGTTTCGACAACTGCTTCGGTCTCCAGAAAATCGTAGCCGAGAAATTTCGTTGGCGCGAGCTTGAGTTCGCCTGCCGCGATGATTTCTTCTTTTTTCTGCGCTTTTCGCCCGCGCTCACGCTGCTCCTCCATCAATTTCTCAAATCCAGCCACATCAACAGCGAATCCACGCTCGCGCGCCAATAACTCGGTCAGATCAAGAGGAAACCCGTATGTATCGTACAGTTTGAAGGCGACGCCGCCGGCAATCTCTTTCAAGACTTTTCCAGCTTTGGTCCGCTTAAAAGCACCCACCTTTTCACGATCTTTCCAGTTCCGTTCAGGGGGTAGTTTGGAAGCGCCAATCTGTGCTGCTCCTGACCAATCGCTGTCAAGTGATTCAAGCGACTCAACCATCTCCACTGCCTCTTCAAACAACGTCATTCCCATATCGAGGGTTTTGTTAAACGCCTCTTCTTCGCGACGAATAGTTTCTTTGATCGTTGTCTGTTTCGCGCGGATTTCAGGGAACACGTCGCCCATCGTCTTTGCAACGACATCGACCAGCTTAAAGAAGAACGGCTCGTGAAAGCCTAACGAACGTCCATAGCGAACAGCGCGACGAAGAATGCGGCGCAAAACGTAGCCGCGGCCCTCATTCGACGGAATGATTCTGTCCGCGATTGCAAACGAAAGCGCGCGGATGTGATCGGCAATAACGCGAAATGCCACATCGATTTTCTCCTGTTCGGCGTCAGTTGTAGGGCGGCCGCTCCGGCTGCCCTCCCCTTCGTCCGGCAAGCGATGCGCTTGCCCTACAATTGGCAGCGTGCTCGCGTACTTTTTGCCGCTCAGTTTTTCCAGTTCGTCGAAAATTGGGCGAAAGACGTCTGTCTCATAATTGGAGATGGTTCCGGAGAAATCGGTGAGGTTTTCTGTGCCCTGAATAATCGCGGTGACGCGTTCGAAGCCCATCCCGGTATCGACGTGACGCGCAGCGAGCGGGACGTATTCGATGCGGCCGGGGTGGCCGCCCCCGGCTACAGGTTGCGCGTTGAACTGGATAAAAACGAGGTTCCAGATTTCGATGCAACGCGGATCATTTTTGTTCACGAGCGCACCGCGCGTGTCGCCGTCCAACGTAAGATCGACATGCACTTCCGAGCACGGCCCGCACGGGCCGGTGTCGCCCATCATCCAGAAATTATCAGCCTTGCCACCATCAAGAACGTGAATCTTCGGATCAAGATCGGCCTCGCGGAACAGATGCACCCAGTGATCGTACGCTTCCTGGTCAAACTCACTCGGCTCGCCCGGGCCGGGCTTGTAAACCGTTGCATAAAGCCGTTGGGCGGGAAACTTCCAGCGCTCGACTAGTAATTCCCAAGCCCACCCAATCGCCTCCTTTTTGAAATAATCCCCGAAGCTCCAATTGCCTAGCATCTCAAAGAACGTGTGGTGATAGGTGTCGAGTCCGACATCCTCGAGATCGTTATGTTTACCACCAGCACGGATGCACTTCTGGGTATCTACTACCCGTGCCGGTTTCCATGGAGGTTTTTGTTGTCCAAGGAAGATCGGCACAAACTGGTTCATGCCCGCATTTGTGAAAAGGAGATTCGGCGCGTCCGGCAACAGCGATGACGAAGGCACGATGGTGTGCTTTTTCTCGCGAAAGAAATCGAGAAATGATTGCCTGATCTGTGCCGAGGTCATCCTTTTAACCACCAATCAGCACGAATAAACACGAATTTCGGGAAACCTGAAACCGCGACTCAAGAAACGGGCAAACGCAGACAACTTTCAGCGCATCTTAACTGGCATGAGATGCCGGGGTGCGTCAGCAACAAGGAAGCTGTGCCAACAAAACTAATCTTTCTCTTCGTTGAGCCTGGCTTTGACCGCCGACTCAATTTCTTCGTAGAGCTGCTTGTCGTTCTTTAGAACTTCTTTCGCAGCGTCGCGGCCCTGGGCAAGTTGTGTGCCCTTGTAGTTCAACCAGGAACCGCGTTTTTCGATGACCTGTTTTTCCAAAGCCAGATCGAGCAGCGCGCCGGTCGATGAAATTCCCTCGTTGTACATGATGTCGAACTCGGCTTCCGTGAACGGCGGCGCGACCTTGTTCTTCACAATCTTGATGCGGGTACGATTTCCTGTAACAACCCCATCGGTCTGCTTGATCGCTCCGATGCGGCGAATATCAACGCGCACACTGGCGTAAAATTTCAGCGCTTTCCCGCCGGGCGTTGTTTCCGGATTTCCAAACATCACACCGATCTTTTCGCGGATTTGGTTTGTGAAAATGCAACAGGTCCGCGCTTTTGAAATCAGGGAGGTGAGCTTGCGCAGCGCTGCACTCATCAAGCGTGCCTGTGCGCCAACGGTCGTGTCCCCTATCTCGCCCTCGAGCTCCGCTCTAGTGACGAGAGCTGCCACGGAATCGAGGACAATCACATCGAGGGCGTTGGAGCGCACCAACGTCTCGCAAATTCGCAGCGCTTCCTCGCCAGAACTCGGTTGAGAAACCAGCAGATCATCCAGATCCACGCCGAGCTTTTTTGCGTATGCAGGATCCAGCGCATGTTCGACGTCAATAAAGGCCGCCAGTCCGCCACGTTTTTGCGCCTGCGCGATTACGGTCAATGTTAGGGTCGTTTTTCCCGAGGACTCCGGGCCAAAAACCTCCACGACTCTGCCTCTCGGAAATCCGCCGACGCCGAGCGCTCGATCGATCAAAATGTTCCCAGTAGGAATAACATCGATATCGACGATCTTCTCATCGCCGAGGCGCATGATCGCGCCCTCGCCGTAGTCTTTTGCGATCTGTTGAATCGCCAGGTCGAGATTCTTATTTCGTGCTGCAGTGACTTTGTCTTCGCTGGTTTTTTGCTCGGTTTTCGCCGCCATATCAAGATGACTCTAAGTACGATGCCCTCGCCGATTCGCCAAGCAGAAAAGATTCGGAACAAATCAAAAGGCCGCGAACATTCCGAGTACCTTGACATTCCAATCATCGAGCGGTTACGAGTCGCATCGTGAACCCGCAGAGTGAAGGCCGTCGCGAACTCGATTCGGTTGTCATCAATGTCGAGCTTACGCTCGCCAGCATTATTCAGGGCGTTGCCCTTTTTTTCTTAACAGACAATGCTCGCGTGGTTTTGACGATGCGACACTGGGATTCGTTTCCCTATGTCGTCGCAGGTTTGTGCGTGATCTTTATCTTTTGGTCCCGGTCAATCATTCACACACTCACGCTGATTCGCTGGCCAATGGAATTTGGACATAACTTCTTCTACATCGGTTGCGCATTGGGCGAAGCGATTCTCTTTAGCCGCCTCGACAATCCACTGGCGTGGTTCCAGCTAAGTGCCACTTATGCTGCGGTTGTGTGGCTGCTTTTCATCTATGATATGCGATTGATTCATGCGCGTATCGCAGAAGCCCGTAACGAAGCCGATCACGTCCTTTACGCGCGTGCCAAAGCTGATCAATTGCGAAACATTTATCTGCTTGTTCCCTTGCTTTTTTGCATCAATCTCGCCGGTGCGCTCGCCATTTGGCTCTGGCCTGATTTGTTCATTACTCGCGGCGGTCACGTCTGGTTGATCACCGCCCAACTCGTCTCGTTTATCGCTTATCTTACGTATATTGGCCGTCACTTTAGCAAGATCACGCAACTTCTCTTGCAGAGCCGACAGGCCAATTAACAGGGGACCTCGCACTGATCCAACGCGAGCGCCAGACGCTAGCGTTTTCTTCGACTATCAATGTAGAGGATGACGAACGCGATCCCGATCAAAGGCTGAAGAATTTTTTGCAAAAGACTCAACGAAAAACCCAGAACATCAAAACCGCGCGCTTGCTGCGCTTCGGTCAGTTTTTGGAGCAGCGCCTGTGGATCTTGTGTCGTCATTAACTCATTAGAATAATGTTGTAGCGTCGTCCACTGCGAGGCGAGCGCGATTGCCAGCACAAACGCAAACCAGAGAGACGCAATAAAAACGCCACGCCATATCGGACGTTGAAACCACGGAAGCTCGCAGCCGCTCCGCGCTAGATTTCGACTTTCGCGCAACGACTCGATCACTCCTGCGTTTTCGAGAACGGCAAATTGCTGCCAGAAAAGGACATTGACGAAAAAGCGACCGAACATCCAAACCTGCAGGCCGAGCAAAGCCAGCGTGATAAGAATCACGAACACCGAAGAGGCCGCGGCGACGATCATCGCTGCGATTAACAACGCAAATAGGATCAGCAAGAAGAAAACCCCATAGACGAAGACACACAGCGCCGCCACCCGCGGCCAAAAACGGACAGCTTCATTGAGCGCAGCGAAAAATCCCGGACGGCGCCCGGCGGCAATTTCAACGGTGAAGATTTGAATGCCCGCTATGTAGACAGGCCACATCGCCATCGAGAAGATGAACATCAAAAAGGCAAAGCCGCCCGCGGCAAGAGTGCGTAAGTCAGCATTCGAAGCCTGCACGGTCTGCGTCCACATGGCGGTCAGCTGCCCGCACACCGAAGGCAAAACTACCAGCAGCGTGAGAGGAAGGAATTGAAGAAAGCCTCTCGCATATATACGGAACGTCTCAGCTAAAATCTGAGCCAACCCGCGAGACGGTAGCGCTGGCGGAGCCTGCCCTTGGCCTGGGGGACGGGTCAGCTCCGCAGTGCTGGCTGTGGCGAGTGCCTCTGCGTTGAATAATCCGGGAATTTCCCCCGCTAACGTCCAAAGCTCGGCATCCGCACGGCGAGCGTCGTTTGCGGGCAGCACCCGGCCTTCCGCTTTCCACTCACGCAGTGTGTCGATATTAGCAGGTCCGTATTCCCTGCCATCAACGCGCACGATCCATTCTTCGCCCACGCCTTGATCATCCCGTATCATGCATTCAGAATCCATTATCAGTCTTTACGATGAAACTGCTGCTCATCGACGGTCACTATTACGTTTATCGTTCGTTTTTCGCCATCCCGAATCTCTCGAATTCCAAGGGCGAGCCGACCAATGCAATTTTTGGCTTCACAAAAACGTTGCGACTGATGGTTAAACATCTGCAGCCGGATTTGGGCGCAGTTTTTTGGGATGAGGGAATGCCTGAACGCCGGGTAAAACTCCAGCCTGCCTATAAGGAAACACGCAAGGAAATGCCCAAGCCGATGGTTCCGCAGCTCGATTTTATTCAAAAGCTGACGCCCTTGCTGGGTTTCAAAAATATTTCCCTGCCCAACACAGAGGCGGACGATCTGATGGGTTGTTACGCCATGGCCGCCTGCAAACGATCGGAAATGGAAGTTGTGCTCGCCACCAACGACAAAGATCTATATCAACTCGTCGGCCCGTGC
>DASSFL010000240.1:0-2772 GCA_035694525.1 Candidatus Udaeobacter sp.
TCGGATCCTCTCACAGTGCCGACGCGTTGGGTAAAATTCGTTTTTGCGATTTTCCTATTGCCAATCTGCGCAATTCTCAGTCAGACATTTTTTACCGCTTTCGCGCGCGCGACCGTGACGCAGCGCTTTTGGGCGGCCGAAGAGTTTTGGTTTTTTTCATTGGGCGCAGTTCTGTGGCTGATCGCTTTTTTCGGTCTTCCGCGTCCGATCCTCATTTATGTCTTCGGACACGAATTGACCCATGCGCTCTGGGTTTGGTTAATGGGTGGGCGGGTGAGCCGGTTTCGCGTTGGCCGTGACGGCGGGCATGTGGTCACCAACAAGGCCAACTTCTGGATCGCGCTGGCGCCATATTTTTTTCCGCTCTACAGCATTCTGGCAATTGCCATCTATGGCGGGCTCAGCCTTTTCGTGAACATGGAGCCGTACGGTCGATGGCTTTACGCTGTCATCGGAGCGACGTGGGCGTTCCATTTCACGTTTACGTGCTGGATGATCCCGAAAAATCAGACTGACCTGACCGATCAGGGCACGTTCTTCTCCCTCGTTGTGATCTACTTGATGAACCTGTTGCTGCTCAGCGTGATGCTCGTTCTGGCGTCGCCACAGATTACGTTCGCAGGATTCGGTGCGGATTTGCTGATAAATCTTGGCAACTTTGCGCGGTGGCTTGTCGATCTTTTTACAAATTCGCGCGGTACGCCGTAGCACTGGCGTTTCACAGAAATGCCCTGCAATGATCGTCGCAAATTTGTAGGGCGTCTGTGTCAGACGCCTTTTAGCTACAGATTCGTAATCACGGCGAAAGGCAGGATCGGCAATGCGTCGGCAAGTTTTACGTGCCGATTCCGAACAGGAACCGGACGACAGGTAAAGAGGTCGTGCGCGTGCTCCAGCGAAAGCGTTTCGGGAATTTCCAGTGCTGTGTCCTGCCAACTCTCAGCAATCGGCGGAAAACCGACACGAGAAGAAAGCCGAGGCGCGATGACAACAATCCATTGATCCCCAAGCCGGCGGGCAAAGCTGACGCAGGATTCCGCGAGTGCTCCGCCGGGCGTCAGCGGCAGATATTCTCCCCGCTGGAAGAGTTCGACATGCTCGTGCCGAAATTGTAAGACGCGCTGCGTTAGAAGCATCTTGATGCGGCCGTCAGCCCAGTTGCGCACAAGATCGCGGGGATGAGCTGTTGCGAGCGATTCCAACATTTCGCGACGCTGCTCGTAATCGACCGGACGCCGATTGTCGGGATCGACCAGACTGTAATCCCAAATCTCATTGCCTTGGTAAATGTCGGGCACTCCCGGCGAAGTCAGCTTAAGCAATGTTTGGGTAAGCGAATTAACGGCGCCAAATCGCGCAGCCTCCCTTGCCACCGGAATGAATACCGGAAGAAATTTATTTCGCGGCGATGGATCCATTACTTTCGCAACGAAATCGCGCATCGCTGCGTCCCAATCTTCGTTTGGCTGGATCCAGCTCGTGTTAATCTTCGCTTCGTGGAGGGCCTTGGCCATGTACGCTTGAATCCGTTCGATGTAATCTGGCGTTGGCTTCGATTCGGGTTCGCCATCGGCCTGCATCGGCCACGTCCCTAACAACGTTTGATAAAACAGGTATTCTTCATTCGCGTCCGGTGCTTCGACGTCATTGATAGTTCGCTTCCAGCGACGATTAGCAACACGCCATCGTTGCAATGAGCGCCGCCAGAGCTCCGGGATTTCGGAAATGACAACCATTCGCGCGCGCACGTCTTCACTCCGTTTAGTGTCATGTGTCGAAGTGGCCAGCAACGTGGCCGGCCAATTGCGCTGTCGATCGATATTCCGCTTGTGAAATTCTTCAATGCTTAATCCAAACTGTTGCGGCTGGCCGCCTACTTCGTTCAACGCCGCTAGCCGGTTGTAAATGTAGAACACGGTGTCCTCCAAACCCTTGGCCATGATCGGTCCCGTAGCTTGCTGAAACTTCAGAACGAAACTGGTGTGCTCGGCGCGCGCTTTGGCATCGAGGTTCGGCGGAAAACGAAAGAGCAACACGTCTCGGAGAAAATTGAAGATCGATTCTTCCATCGCCGGGTTTCGACGCTTGGCCGCGGCAATCGCGTGCTCGACAATCTGCCTGTCCTCGTCAGTCACGGGCTGCCCCGGCGCCAGGTACGTTCGATAAACCGGAAAACAAGCGATGGTCTCGCGCACCGCGCGCGAGAGTGCCTCGAGCGTAAAATCGCGATACCATCTGTTTTGTTCAGAAAGCCGGTCGAGCATATTGCCCAGCACATCGACGTCATTGGCCAGTGATAGTTTCATGACCTGCAGTTTTTTTGCGTAGAGCAGGTGGCCAAACGGCATTGAGTGACCAATGAAGCGATGGAATGTTTTCGTGATCGCCGTTTCTGTCGAGGAATCAACAAGCAACTGCGCTACTTGGTTCGCAAAATCGTACCCGGTAGTGCCGTGCACGCGCCAATCCTTGCGCAGCATTTCGGAGCCGGTGAGAATTTTTTCAGCAATCATGTAAATGGCCCGACCGTCTTTCGGCAAAGCAGTCCCCAGTGCTTTCGCGCAACGCTGCTGAAGTTTTTCAAAATACTCGCGCGGCAGGTAAAGCCCGTCCGGATGATCGATGCGAAGTCCTGTCACTGCGCCCGCGCTAACCAACTCCAGAGTCAGCCGGTGAATAGCGTCAAAGACCTTTGGCAACTCCACTCGAATTGCGGCCAGGTCGTTCACATCAAAAAAGCGGCGGTAATTAATTTCCTCGGCGGCGACCCGC
>DASSFL010000241.1:0-1305 GCA_035694525.1 Candidatus Udaeobacter sp.
AAGGCCGCAGCGAAGCAGTCGGCGTATGACATTTTCCTGGTTGCTTTGAAGACCGCTGCTTGTCGAACAAGTTCCAGATCACGCCCATCGACCGGAACGATCTCAATTTGCATACCGGCGATTTCGTGAGATTTCGAGTCCGCTATTTCCTGCGATGCGCCGCGCAGGATTGAATAGTAAATTTCGCCCCAATTCACCACGCTCATCAGCAGTGTTGGATTTCCGCTTTCTGCCTTGAGGAGAATCTTCTCGACCTCCTCGGCACCGGGTTCGTCGTAAAAAAGAACCATCAACGCGTGCGCATCCAAAACCATTGTCGCCATGATTAGAGTTCTCGTTCGCGCTTCCGCTCGGCCATAAATACCTGCATCGCTTTTGTCCCTTTCAGCGATCCACGAAGCCGGCGGTAATGCTGCGCGGTCAGCGGCTTAAGGACGATATGGTCGTTCTGCTTGTAAACGACAGCGCGCGTTCCCTCGTTGATTTCGAAATCTTTTCGAAGCCAACTGGGGATCACCACCTGCCCTTTCACGGTGAACATTACGGTGTCTGTTTTCGATGTTGGATTCATAATATAAAGTATTATATCAGCAACGAAAGTAAGTCTATTAGTTATTTGTTGGAACTTTAGCGAGATGTAAACTGTTCCGAAACGAAGAATTCTTCATATTCGCGGTCACCGATCTCGAAAAAAACTCGCGATTTCATCTCGCTGCCCAATACGACGGAGAGGGGTCGAAAAGCCGGGCGTTCTCGGAAAGCGATTACGGATTTGTAGAATGATTCTTTAAGTGCCGTGGTCATCGGACGCCATAATCTGTTGAAGCTCGCGGTTGTTCCTTTGGCTCTTTCTCCCTCTGCTTTGCGCTCCACGTAACCAAGCCCGCACCTAACACGATCAGACAAATCCCCGCCCAGCGAACACTCGATATCTCTTCTTTGAGAAAAATCCTGGCTGCCAGGCTCGTGATAATGAAACCAAGGGCCGTCAATGGCCAGACGATGCTGACATCTTTTTGCGACAACAGGTAAAGCAGGAAGCCGAAGAAAATGGCCTCGAAGAAGACGCCGATTAGAATGCTCCTGTTCGTCGCGCCACGTTTGATTAACAACATAATTTCCGTGGCATTGATTGTCTTTGGTTCCCCAATTTGATTGAGGCCGCCGCTGAGAAACACCACACCGATGGCTTCGAAAACCAGCGCAATCAGCAGAATCAAAATAAACTTGGTCACAAATTCCGATACCGGATCAACTCAGATTGCTGGTAAGCTCATTGAGCGACGAGAGCGAGTAAAGTTCGGA
>DASSFL010000242.1:0-1832 GCA_035694525.1 Candidatus Udaeobacter sp.
TCCCGAGAGGCTTCCGCCGTGCGCCTCGACGATGCTGCGAGCGATGGCGAGGCCCATTCCAGTCCCCTCCGCTTTTGTGGAAAAGAATGGCTCGAAAAGTTGCTCGACCATTTCGCTGGGAAAACCAGGACCAGAATCGCGCATGCTGACGAGAATGTCTCCGTTTCCATCGCACCCCGCATGAATGGCAAGGCGTCGCGCATCGGAGGGCACAGCAGTCATTGCTTCAAATGAGTTGATGGCGAGATTGAGAAGGACTTGCAAGATCTGCACCGGATCTCCCCAAACCTGGCCCGTATCGGAATCAACTTCGGCTGTCACTTCTATCTCGCGTCCAATGGCATCAGCGTGGACAATACGGAGGAGCTCGCGAATGGTGTCTCCGATCTGGATCAACGCGCGGCGAGGCTTGCCTTTGCGGACCATGTTGCGGATGCCCTGAATAACTTCGCCGGCCCGGCGGCCGTCAGCCACGATGTCGGCGAGCAACTCCGTCAACTCCTCGGGTCCGATTTTACCCGCTGCGATTGAGCGCTGCGCGGCCCCGGCGTTCGTTACGATCGCCCCAATTGGAGTGTTGACTTCGTGCGCGAGCGACGCCGCCAGTTCGCCCATCACCGCGACGCGTCCCACCCGGGCCAGTTCCATGTTTTGAAGCTGATGCTCCAGCTCCGTCTGCTTGCGCGCGGTAATGTCGATCACTGATGCCAGAACAAACAAACCTTCCGTGATGTGGATCGGATTGAGCCCCACTTCGACGGGGAATTCGTTGCCGTCTTTTCGACGGCCAAAAAGATCGCGCCCGGCTCCCATGGCGCGGTTGCTTGGTTCGGAGAGAAAACCGTTGCGATAACCGACATGTCGATCGCGGAAACGTTCTGGAATCAACGTTTCGATATGGCGGCCGATCAACTCGCTAAGTGAATAGCCGAATACGGTTGTGGCCGACACGTTGGCGAAGGTGATCACCCCGGCTGAATCCACCATGATCATCGCGTTCGGCGCCGCATCGAGTACGAGCTGGAATTTTTCTTCTGCGAGCTTCCGCGCGGTGATGTCGCGCGAAACCCCGCGCGCGAAGGCCAGTTTGCCACGTTCGTCTAACTCGACGCCGCCATAATCCGCGATCCAGCGCGTGCTTCCGTCCGGCTGCACGATGCGATATTCGCTTTCACGGTCGACGCCATCTTGCTCAAGCACATGCTGCACACGTTGCTTCATACGTTCGCGATCCTCGGGGTGCACGCGCTGAAGCAATTGGCCAGTGTCCACTGGCTCCGATTCCGCAAAGCCGAACAACCTTCTCCATTTCTCCGTTACCCAAAGTTCGTCATCCCGGAGGTTCCAAGCCCACAAACCGAGGTTTGCCGCGTTGGTCGAGAGGTTAATGCGCGCTTCGCTTTCCCGCAGCGCCTCCTCAGCCCGCCTGCGTTCCGCCATGCCGGCGGAAAGCGCCATAGCAGTAATGGTGACCACAGCCGTCCAGTACTGCAGAGCAAGAAGCGACTGGTTTTCCGTTTTCTCGGCGAATGGCCCGAAACCATGCAGTGTGCCCCAAATCGCGATCGCTGAGAGAATGAAGATGCCCGTAGCGGTTTCGCGCTGTGTGAAGCGGAATGCTGTCCAAATGACAATCGCTCCGCAACTGAACGCGATTGGATAATTCCTGGCCGAAATTGTAAGCCATCCGGCGAAGACCGCTTCGCTGAGGACGAACAACAGCAGTAGGAGGATGCCCACTTCAACCGCTTCCCTCCTGTTCCAGCGCCGCTTTGATGCGATGCTCCAGAGAATAATCAATGGAGCGATCAGAAGGTCGCTCGTTGTGTCGC
>DASSFL010000243.1:0-5863 GCA_035694525.1 Candidatus Udaeobacter sp.
ACGATCACCGGCAAATGAGAAATTCGCCGGATCGCCGGCACCGAAGCAAGATCGAGTGTGTTACGCGTATGCTGCGCGAACGTGCGAACACCGCGTTCGCAAAGAATCACATTATAATTGCCCTCAGCCATGATGTATTCCGCTGCGAGTAACCATTCTTCGAGTGTTGCGGCCATTCCCCGTTTCAAGAGCACCGGCAACTTCGAGCGGCCAGCCTTCCTTAGGAGCGAAAAGTTCTGCATGTTACGAGCGCCGATTTGAATGACGTCGCCATATTGTTCGATCAGATCGACATGAGGTTCTTCCAGTGCTTCGGTGACGATCTTTAGCCCAAACGCTTTGCGGATTTCGGTCATGATTTCCCAACCTTTCTCGCCCAGACCTTGAAATGCGTAAGGGGACGTCCGGGGTTTCCAGACGCCGCCGCGGAAAAAGCGCGCGCCGCTTTGCTGTACTGCTTCCGCCACTGCGAACGCCTGGTCGCGGTTCTCGATCGCGCACGGTCCCGCGATAATAGCGAGTTCACTTCCTCCGATGGTGGCATCTCCAATTCGCACGACTGTCTTTTCCGGACGCAGATCCAGCGTGATTAATTTGTACGGTTTGGTAACCCGGATGACTTCTGCGACACCGGCCAAGTTTTCGAATCGCCTGCCATCGACAGGACCCTGATTGCCAGTGATGCCAATGGCTGTTCGCGTTGCGCCCGGCATTGGATGAGGACGCAGCCCAATTTCCTGGATCACATTTATAACTGCTTCGACGTCTCGCGCAGCAGCGTTCGGTTTCATTACGATCAACATAGGTTTACAAAGGTTTGGGTTATTTCATTAGTGCAAACGCTGGATCTCTCGCTTGAGAGAAAGAGAGAAAATCAGCGTCCCGTTGGAAAACGGTCGCTTTCTATCGCCACCACACGAGCGCCAACGCGAAGGCAAGCGGCCTTCGAAGGTCTAAAAGAATGTCGACGCTCATTTCCAAACATAATAACGGCGATATCGCAGATGTCGAACTCTAAGTTTCATGGCGATGTTTGTCGGCGCGCGCGCGTTTGGAATTGCCCAGGCGCGGTCTTAAATCTCGTGTCCTGAGGATTTGCTCATTTTCCGCAGCCTAACGACGGCGTATTTGGCCTTGTAAATTTTCAATCGTCCGAATAAAAACCTCGCGATGCCGGCAGCGTTGCAGACCTCAACGCGGGATAGCTCGTTCGCGTCTACGCGCTTCAACGCCTAACGACTCTGGCGTCTTGCACAGACGCCCTACAATTTTCGAGAGATTCGGTGCGGACGAAATGTCGCGACCTTATTTCGGCGATTGATTCGGGAGTGACTGGTTCGCCTTTGCTTGCGCTTTCATTATCTCTGCCTCCATCGTCGGCATGATGTCTGCCATATAGGTCCCGAACTTTTGCATCGCGGATTTCCCGACGGGCGAACCGTAAAAATCTGCCAGTGCTTTCAACTCCTCGGTGGTGAAATGCTTCACCATTGAGTCTATCATCGCCTTGGTTAATGCCGCGATGTCGAGTTGCGACGTCATCAGCTGCTTGAATTGTTCGCGTTGGTCCGGCGGAAGGTTCGCCGCCATCTTGTCGGCCATGTCCTCGAACAGCGCCTTTGGCGGAGTAGCCTGGAGGTAACGTTCGGCTTCGTGACGCCGGGTGTCTGGGGTGTCAGGCGCGCTGAGAGTAAGAGCACATGAGATGAACAGGATGAGAACAGTCAGGGTGAAGGTTTGTTTTTGCATGGCAATCGAGTGATAGAGGTTCGCTGGGAATAAGGCGATCCTTTTCTAGCGGGCGTTAGTTGTCGATCTGTTTAGATCAGCAAGGCCGCGAGCCCAAGAAAGACGAGCAGACAGCCTACGTCGGTGAACGTGGTTACGACGATGCTAGATGCCGTTGCCGGATCAGCCCCAAATTTCTTGAGAGCCAATGGCACCATTGCGCCAGCCACGCCGCTAAAGCAGCAACTGATCGTGATAGCGAGGAACACCACGAGACCTAGCATTAGAGCCAACGGACTTTTCACTATCGTCGCGAAGATAAACATTGCGATTCCACCGGTAACGCCGGTCAAGGCTCCATTTAATGTTCCAAGCAACATTTCCTTGATCAGGAGCGTCCGATGTCTGCCCGACCTTAAATCGCCCAGGGTCATCCCGCGCAAACATACTGCCAGTGCCTGTACTCCGGTGTTTGCTGCCTGACCGATGAGGACCGGCAGAAATACTGCCAGCGCAATGATGCGGTCAATCGTTTCCTGAAAAGAACCGACCACCACCGCAGCAAGTAACCCGCAGAATAAATTTACCTGAAGCCAGGGATGCCGAAATTTCAGACTGCGCAGCCATGGCGTGGTAAGGCGCTCCTCGCTTTCCACACCGACCATTTCGCCCGGTTGCGCACTTAATTCGATCGCTTCGGCCTCAAACAGCATCTGGCCTCGCAAGAGGCCGAGGAGCCGTCCCGTTTTTTCGCAGACTGGATACACCGGATAATGCCGAACAAGCACCGCTCTCATCGCGTCGGGGAGCGACATCTCTGGCGTGAGGTAAAATGGATTCGCAAGCATGATTTCCTCGAGACGCTGACTGCTGTGCGCCAGTAGCATGTCGCGCATCACAACAACGCCAAGAAGGTTCTCCTGTTCGTCTGTGACAAAGCCGTAGGTGATAATTGCTTTTCTGGCGAGACGCCGAATTTGTTCGGTTGCTTCGGCGATTGTCGTTTGCGGACGGAAAACTGCCAATGGCGGCTGCATTAATCGTCCGATGCTACGCTCCGGGTACGTTTGATTCCGCATCCATTGCTTGTTGGTTTCAGGCGAGGCGGTGGCCAGAATGGTCTGCCTCCGTGAGGGATTGAAGCGTTGGAGAATCTTCAGTGCCGATGCCGGATTCAACAGCTCCAGCATTTGAACGACGAACTCATCCGGATACGGCTCCAGCATTTTGGCCGCCTCCTGCGGATCGTGTTCGACCAGCTTTGTAAACAGCGTCCTTACTTCTGGTTCAATTTCCCGGATAGCGCCGGATTCAATTTCCTGGTCATTCATGGCGGGAGTCTGGCAAGCCAGTGCGGCAGTGGCAACATTAACTGTCCAATCGACGGCAACATTCTGTAGCAGTCGACTTGGAAATCGACGCCGCTCATCGATCTTGAGTTGTGCGTGTTCTCATTATTACAGGTGCGGGTGTTTCGGCTGAAAGCGGGATTCCAACGTTTCGTGGAAAAGATGGCTACTGGCGCAATCTGGATCCGATAAAGTTGGCGACACCGGAAGCTTTCGCGCGCGACCCGGAACTGGTTTGGCAATGGTATGGCGAGCGGCGCCACCGTATTCGCAACGCGCAACCAAATGCCGCGCATAAGGCGATTGCCAATCTGGCGCAATGTGCAAATGAATTTCTACTCGTCACACAAAACGTGGACGATCTGCACGAGCGCGCTGGCCTTGCCAAGGGAGAGATGGTGCAAATTCACGGAGACATTTTCGTGACGCGTTGTTCACAATGCGGCTGGAGGGCGGAGCTCTGCGACGCCGAACGAACTGGAAACTGTAGCACCGCTAGGCTCGCGGGAGCTCGCCCCTCCATCCGGCAAGAGCAGGAGCAAGAGCAACAGCCAAATGGCGTCCCGAGATGTACTAAATGCGGCGCGCTTATGCGGCCCGGCGTGGTTTGGTTCGGAGAGCCTTTGCCCTTGGGTGAAATCGAACGCGTTGAAAACTATTTACAGCGCGATCCTTGCGGCGTTGTGATCGTCGCTGGAACAACGGCAACGTTTGGATACATCATTGATTGGGCGCTGCGTGCGAGCCGCCGTGGCGGTGAGCTCATCGAAGTAAATCCTGAGGAAACGCCCCTCTCGCGATTTGCCACACGGTTAGTACGGGAGCCAGCCGCGCTGGCGTTGCCGCGGATTGTTGATCAGATGATCAATTCCTAAAGCGCCTGGAGAATGAAAGGAATGCGAGGACGCATCGCACTCCAAAAGCAATTCGTGCGAAATGCGGCAAGATGCTTGTTTTTGTTTCGCGAAGCTTTCGGAGTGCGTGCGCGTCCTCGCGCCGCCTTGGTCGTTTCACATGTGCGTTTACTCGCTGATCCAGCGCAGATACCGTCGCGCTGATCTTTGTACCGCCGCTTTCGCATTTGAGAGAACGTTCGCTTTCCACCACGCACCGTAAATCTGATCGAATGGAAACGGTTCGATTGTTCTTAGGATATGGTTGATGGCGGTTGCTCCGAGCGGAATCAGGTTCGGATAACTGCGCATGAAACTGACATAGCGCCGATCTTGCACTACTTGAATGATGTCGCCTGTAAGCAAAGCACCTTTGCTCCCGCTACCGCGGGACGCAGCCGGCCAATGCAACACGGTGCCGCCTTGGAAGTGCCCGCCGGAATTGATTAGCGTGAGGTTATCCCAGAGTGGCAAAGTTGTTCCTTCCCAAAACTGAATCCGTGGGCTCTTGCGCATTACCCATTCATGATCGCCCGTGTGCAGAAAAATTTGGGCATCGAAACGCTCAGCCCATTCGATCATTGTTGTGTAGTAATGCGGATGTGATATCGCAATCGCGCGGATCCCGCCGCGGGCGTTGACTTCTGCGATTGTTCTATTGTCCAGCAATGTGATGCAATCCCAGAGCAAATTTCCTGCCGGCGATTGCACAAGCAGAGCGCGCTGGCCGATAGCAAATTCGGGCTCGGTGCCAATGCCTAGAAGTCGCGGCGCTTCTTCTTCGAAACGGTTTCGATGATCGGTTGTTAGACGATTAAGTGTGGTCCATTCCTGGCCGGTTTGGCGGACAAATTGCCGTTCATCCTCGCAAATCGGACAGTGTAAAGGTGGCTTGGCCGTCTGGGAATATTGCGTTCCGCATTGCACGCAGATGAAATTCTCCATCGCAGATATGGTGAACCTGTCATCTCGAGCGAAGTCGAGAGATCTCTAATTTCATGGAGTGGGGATGTGGATATCCAGAGATTTGACTCGCTCGTCTCCCGACTCTCTCGCCGATGCCTCGCGGCGCAACCGTCCATGTCGCTCTCCCCTCTCGCTCCATTCCTCGACTCCGCTCGACACGACAAAACGCGCCAGGCACGCCTCTAATCCTTGCGGCGAATTGTGCCAGCGCCGGCGATGTGTTTTTCAATCGTCGGATTGCCGGAGTAGGTAACTTTTCCGGCGCCGGTAATGGCGACTTTCAACGTCTCAGCAACTGCGACTTCCGCGTCGCCTGCGCCTGTTGTCGAAATTTCGGCGGTCTTGGTTTGGAGTCCGCTTGCCTCCAACTCGCTGGCCCCGGTCATATCGGCAAGGAGTCCATCAATATTTCCATCGAGAGAAACGCGCGATGCACCGCTAGCTTCAAGAGCAAACTTGGGTCCAGACAGCTGTTTTGCCGTGAGCCTTACGGCACCGCGGATTCTTGCGGCTGCTCTTGTCGGGCTGGAGATAACGACCTTAATTCCATGCGTTGGCCAGATTTGGTCGTGCGTGCGCAACCGAAGCGTGTCGCTCGAGACGTAACTCTCGACATAAGAAAGAAGGTTTTCATCGGTCGTGATGTGGAGAGCAGGGGACCCGCTTTGCCATTCGATCTCGAATGCTCCGCCAACGTCGATCTCGGTGAAGGTGCTGATTGTTCGGTCCTCTGTTTTGATGTGGCCGTTGCCTCGAATTCCCACCCATCGACATCCAACGGCCAGCACGACGCACGCAGCCAAAAATACAAAAATGATCTTCTTCATGGGAAATATGATTTTGCTAGTTACGATGCAACGGCGCCTGGCTTTGGATTCAAGAAATTCTGGAGCGTAACGGTTGTCATTCCGAGCGGAGCCGGAGAAT
>DASSFL010000244.1:0-31203 GCA_035694525.1 Candidatus Udaeobacter sp.
GGAAAATCTCCCGCCTCTGCGTACGCAGCAGCCAGGGTATCGAGCAGAGCCGGAATTTTGTGCTGGGTCAGGTCGCAAGCATGCTCCGCCAGGCGAACGGCCTCACTTCCATCGCGCGATTTGGAATCAGGATACGTCGCGAGTAACCACGCCACTTCATCCAGCATTCGTGGCGAGTCCGGAGCATTTGCGGCGATTTCGTGCAATCGCTTCAACCCCTCCGGTTCCCTTGCTAGCAACAGAAGAATCCGGCGCAGTTGCGCGTGCGCTTGTTCGAGTCCCGGCCGCAGCATCATCACGTAACCAAGCTGCTGCGCAGTTGTCACTAGGTCTCCGGTTGCGGCCGTAGCCGAAGCCAAGAGTGCATGTGGATTTGCGTCATAGGGCGATATCGAAAGCCATTCTCTTGCGAGTTCGCTCGCTTCGTTGTTGCGGTGCGATTCAAAGAGACGATTCGTCAGGAATTCGTAGGCTGAGGAATTTTCCGGACCCAGGTCGATAGCACGGCGGGCTTCTGAGATGGCACGCTCCGGATCACTACGTTCTACCGAAAACGCCAGATCGAGGTGTGCAGCGGAATCGTCCGGACTTAATTTAATCGCCCGTTCGGCTTCCGCGATCGCTTCGTCATCATGGCCCGCTTGGCTCAAGCTCAACGCGTGCCAACCTCGCGCCGCAGCGTTCGAGGGATCGGCTGCCACTGCTTTGACTACTTCGTCGGCTGCGCGCTCCATTTTACCCTGGAGGCCCCACGCTTTTGCCGCATACAGGTGCTGCGATGCCGAGGGAATGATCCAGTAAGTTGCAAAACTATTCATCGCCCAGACCAGCAGAAGTAGATCACAAACGAACTGCCAACGTACTCTCCCTTGAGTCAGCGTTTCCCAACCCAGCGCGCCAAAGAAACAAAGTGGTGTGAGAGCGGACAATCCGTAAAACGCTTTCGCTTGCGCATACGAGGGAATCTTTAGTGTCATGAAAACCAAACCCAGCGCGATCACGGCACAGAAACCAACTAACAGGAACAATTCACGTGAAGGCTTTCGAGTAAATTGAACAATCGCGGTCACGGCACCGACGAGAATCAGCGCCGCAGGTACGAGTGTAAGCAAATAGCCGGCAGCCATCTGGTGTTGATTCCATACAATCGATAAACTGGATGCGCCGCCGCTCAAGGCGTCCCCCCAGAGAGTGGAATAGACTCCGTCAGCAACTCCGGCGAAACCGCTGAACATCGGATCGACTAGCGAGCGACCGAAACGGATATAATCAGCGGCAGTGCGATACCCGGGGTCCTGCCACCACGTGAATCCGCTTATCACGTCCCAGTTGCCTACTAATGGCGTGCCGAACTTGAGCCAGATCCGCACGTAATACCCCCCGCAAACGGCGAAAGTAGCTGCAAGCAAGAGGCCGACATTACGTAGTGCGACCGTTATTCGGCTTCGAGCGGCAAAAAGCTTGCCCGCTATTGCGGCAAGTACGATTGGCAACAACAAAATGCCGGTCGCTTTCGCCAGCATGGCCGCGCCAAGCGCCAACCCTAGCCACACAAATTGCAACGTGCGCGGCGCATCCGTGATTAACAAACGCAGACCGAGGTAAAGCGCCGCTGTAGTGAGAGTGGCAGCCAACATTTCATTGGTCGCGTAGTGTGCCATATACAAATGCATCGGCAGAAACGCCGCGAGCAGAAGCCCGATGAATGCCGCTCGAATCGGAAGCAAAAGACGCAAACTCAAAAAAACCAATACGAATCCGGCAATGCCGAAGAATGCTCCGAGGCAACGCAAAACGTAAATCGATATCTGATCGTCAACGGAGAGATGAAAGAGTGAGAGACTCGCAGCAGCGATTAGATAATAAAGCGGCGGCTGATACATTTCCCAGCCTTCGGTCGGCAACGGCAACGACCGGTGTTGTTGGATGTAAGTGATGTAATCCAGATGCGCCTTCGAATCGAAGCCCTTGTGAAACGGAAATAACCGGTCATTGTTCCAGAAGAGCAGCAGCCACAGGCTGGCAAATATCAACAGCGCTACGGTTTGCCATATGGATGTGGGTTGTTTCAAGGCGGCGTGCCAGACAAAAACAACAGCCCCGCCGACTACGGCGAATACAATCCAGAGCAAACAGATTTTTTTCACCGCGACGAGCGTACGCTCGCCACCAGCAATGGAATTACCGGGTCCCGGCGCCTTCGGCGTCGTGGCCAGCGCTGCCTGGCGCCAGGAAGAACCTGTAAACGATGATTGCCAATTTTCGTCGGTCCGCAGGTTTAGTTGATCGGCAGTCAAAGTCAGCCAGAGCGCCGGTGGTCCATTGTGATTGAACACACGCGCTTCGATCACGTTGGTGCCGGCGTGCAATTGGGCGGCGACATCGGCGGTCACCATCTTTTTCCAATTGCTATTGGGCGGAAAGTGAACCGGCTCGCCGTTGATCTTCATTTCGGTGCGTCGCATTGCGCGCACGCTCAAACGTGCTATTCCAGGCTGGTCGGTTGAAACAAACTCGCGCCGGAATGTTGCATCGAGGCTGTTAAACCAATGCGCCCGCGCATCAACAGCGGTAGGAAACACGATCCACTCCGCGCGTCTATCCCGCGGTAAAAAATTGATTGCCGGATCCTGCCACGCAAACCAAGCTAGGACCAACGCCGCGACGCCACCAAACACGCTGATCCAAATTGCTTTGTGCCACGGCTTGAAAACGAACATCGCGATCTAACGTTTAGCATCATTCTGGCCCTGCGCCCGCCCGCGAAGACCGGAAGGAAGCGGTGGATTCGCGAGCGAAATGAGCAGAAAGTCAGCAAGTTGAGGCACGTTTGATCGAACATTCCCCCTGGCATGCGTGTCTGACGAGACCGTATGAAATCTACGCAGGAAATTACACAGGAAGTTCGAGAACTCGGCCAATGGATTCCGGGGCTGCGCCAGCAAGTCGGTCACGTCGTTATAGGCCAGAAATATTTGGTGGATCGGCTGCTGCTCGGGCTGCTTGCGAATGGTCATCTCCTGCTCGAGGGCGTTCCCGGTCTGGCCAAAACGTTGACAGTGAAAACAATGGCCGCTTGTATCCAGACCGGTTTCCAAAGATTGCAATTTACGCCCGATCTTCTGCCCGCGGATCTAGTCGGCACCCTTATTTACAATCCGCGGACAGGAGAGTTTACCACCAAGCTCGGCCCGATCTTTTCAAATCTAATCCTGGCCGATGAAATAAATCGCGCACCGGCCAAGGTACAAAGCGCGCTGCTCGAGGCGATGCAGGAGAGGCAGGTCACCATCGGCGAGCAAACCTATCCCCTCTCCGATCCATTTCTCGTTTTGGCGACCCAGAATCCAATTGAACAGGAAGGGACGTATCAACTGCCGGAAGCACAGCTCGACCGTTTCATGTTCAAACTAAATATTGGATATCCGCAAAAATCTGAGGAGCGAAACATTCTCGATTTGATGGCGACTTCGGCGCCCGATTTGCGAGTCGATCCGGTGGTTGATCCGAACCAAATCATCGCTGCACGCGGCGTGGTCAACAGCATTTACATCGATGACCGCGTGAAGGATTATATCGTGGACGTCGTCTGGGCGACGCGCGAGCCGGAGAACTACAACCTGCGACTCGAAGGGCTCATTCGTTACGGGGCCTCACCACGTGCGACCATTTATCTTGCGCTAGGCGCCCGGGCCCACGCGTTTCTGAACGGCCGCGGCTACGTCACGCCACAAGATGTGAAGAGTATCGGCCCGGACGTACTCCGGCATCGCATCATCGTCAGCTACGAAGCCGAGGCGGAGGCGGTCACGAGTGAGACCATTATCGAGCGGATTTTTGCCGGGCTGCCAGTGCCGTGATTGGACTTGCGTCATTCGAAGCGAAGTCGAGGAATCCCGTAGCGCAGCCCAATATGTACTAATGCGACATCAAAATTACTTCGCTTTGCGACCAATCAGAGCTTCACGGTAATGCAACGGGATCCCTCGAATCCGCTTCGGTCCACTCGCGATGACGATCACGCGAGGACCACAAGCGAAATTCTCAAAAAAATCCGCGCCCTGGAAATCAAAACCCGCGGCCTCGTCGAGACCGCGTTTGCGGGCGATTATCACAGCGTTTTCAAAGGGCGAGGAATGAATTTTGAAGACGTGCGGGAGTATCAGCCAGGCGACGAAATTCGCGCAATTGACTGGAATGTCACTGCGCGGATGGGCAACGCGTTCGTGAAAAAATTTACGGAAGAACGCGAGCTAACGGTGATGCTGGTGGTGGATGTCAGTGCATCTGGAAATTTCGGGAGCACCACGCAATCAAAACGGGAATTGGCCGCGGAAGTCGCGTGCCTGCTCGCTTTCAGCGCGATTAGGAATAACGACAAGGTCGGGCTCGTCCTCTTCACAGACCGTGTTGAACTTTTTATCCCTCCGAAGAAAGGGCGCTCTCATACGCTACGACTTATCCGAGAGATTCTGTTTTTCGTACCAAAGGGACGCGGCACAGATCCGGCGCTGGCCCTCGACTATTTGAATAAGATCGTCACACGACGCGCCGTGGTTTTCTTCATTTCGGATTTTCAGGCCCCCGATTTTTCGCGATCGCTGGCAGTGAGTGGGCGACGGCACGATTTCGTCGCGATCCACATTCACGATGAACGAGAAAGAATGTTGCCAAACATCGGCATCATCACCCTGGAAGACGCCGAGACCGGCGATCAAATCGAGATCAACACGGCTGATCGCACGACGCGAGCGCGTTTTAGCGGGCTTGTGGATGAACGCGAGCAGGAACTTGCGCGCGTGCTGCGCCGGAACAATATCGACGCGATCGCGCTGCAAACCGGCAAAGATTATCTGCCGCAACTGCGCTCCTTCTTCAAACAACGCGGGCGCCGGCTTGGTGTTCGATGAGGTGCTGACGGCATGGTCATTCTGAGCGGAGCGCAGCAAAGTCGAAGGATGCCGCGGATCAACCAGCGGGTAACTCTACGGGATTTTTCGACTTCGCTCAGAATGACGGCGCTTTTTCCAATATCAATTCTGGCTGCTGAGGAGTTCCATGATATTGCGCCGCCGATCGACTATTCGCTGATCTCGCCGTGGTTAATATTTCTCGGAGCGTTTGTCTCGCTCGCGGTCATCGGTCTCATCATATGGTTTGTTGCGAAGTCTTTCCGGCGCCCAACGCCGCCGCAACCACCGCGCGAGCGCGCACTGGCGTTGCTCGAGCAGATACGGACGCAGATCACAGCGATTGATCCATATCGCTTCAGCATTCGCGTGTCCGACATTCTCAGGCGTTACGTAACAGAGCAGTTTGGGTTACCCGTTACCCGGCAAACTTCCGTCGAGTTTCTCAATGGACTTAGAGGTTCGTCGCCGTTCTCCGAAGATGAAAAGTCGCTGCTCGAAGATTTCCTAAACCGCTGCGACCTGATCAAGTTTGCACGGTACGAGGCGACAACGTCGGACAGCGAACTGTTACTGGAAGAAGCGATCCGTTTTGTGAAAGGAGGTCAACTTGCGGCTGTTTGATGGTTGGCCGGTGAATACTGCCCCGACATTTGTGCGCCCGTTCTGTCATTCCGACCGGAGTGGAGGAATCTCTTACCGTTTTCTGCTTCCGCGTCGTGTGTGCAAACAATCAGAGATGTCTCGACTTCGCTCGACATGACAAAAATGTTTGATTGGCTCACAGGAAACAGTGCGTTGACCTTCGCGCATCCGTGGCTGCTCCTACTGCTCCTGGCAGTCCCGTTGCTCGCGTATTTGCGTGGAAAACGAGGGCCAGCCGCTGCGCTGACTTTTTCATCCACAGCAAGCCTTCGGGCAATCGGAAAACAAAGCGCCGCGCGTGCAGGAAAAATCCTGCGATCACTATTGCTGGTTTCGATTGCTGTCTTCGTGATTGCGCTCGCTCGTCCGCAACTTGGCAAAAGTCTTACTCAGATCGAGGCCAGCGGAATCGACATTATCCTCGCACTGGACGTCTCCGGATCGATGCTGACCAAGGATTTTACAATCGGCGGACAAGAAGCGACGCGTGTCGATGCGATTCGCGAAGTCACGCGCAAATTCATCGAAGGCCGGCCAAACGATCGAATCGGCATCATCGCATTCGCGGGTCGTCCGTATGTCGTTAGCCCAATGACACTGGATCACGATTGGCTTTTGCAAAACCTGGATCGCGTGCGGATCGGGCTCGTCGAAGATGGCACTGCCATCGGATCGGCAATGGCAGCAGCGGCCAACCGCCTAAACGACAAACGTTCAAAGAGCCACGTGCTCGTCCTCTTAACCGACGGAGAAAATAATGCGGGTAAGATTCCACCCAACACTGCGGCCGAGGCAGTCAAAGCGCTAAAGATTCACCTTTACGCGATCGGCGCTGGAATTAATGGCGTCGCCCCTGCGCCCATCTTCACTCCCAGAGGGCCGTTGACCGACGCTCTGGGTAATATTCTCTACGAAAACCAGCGCGTGGAATTTAATGAAGCCGGTCTAAGCGAAGTGGCTAAAATTGCGGACGGCAAATTCTTCCGAGCGACCGATACACAATCGCTGGCGCAAATTTACAACGACATAGACAAACTTGAGAAATCGACGGTTAGCGTGAAAAAATATCAACAATACCGGGACTTGTTTCCGCTGTGTCTGATGAGCGGTTGCGGGCTTCTGCTCGCTCAATTGGTCTTATCACAGACTGTATGGAAAAAATTACCGTGAACGTCTCCTGTTTAACGACTTAGCGATTTCAACGATTTAACGAATTCTATGACTTTCGGCGTGCCACAATGGCTTTGGGGATTGCTTCTGATCCCACTTCTGATCGCGTTGTTTGTTCGCTCAGAGCGGCGCGGGCTCAAACGATTGCAGGAGTTCGTTTCGGCGCGGCTGCTGCCCCAGCTCGCTGGAACAGTGAATCGGCCCCGGCGGATGATAAGATTCGCGCTGCAGCTGCTCGGCCTTGCTTTGGCCATTGTTAGTCTGGCCCAGCCGCGGTGGGGTTACACGTTTGAGGATGTAAAACGCAAGGGACTCGATTTGCTGATCGCGGTGGACACATCGCGCAGCATGCTGTCCAACGACGTCCAACCGAACCGACTCGACCGCGTCAAGCTAGCGATTCAGGATCTAATCGGTCAATTGCAAGGCGATCGTGTTGGTCTGATTGCTTTTGCCGGTCGCGCATTTTTGCAGGCGCCTCTGACAATCGATTACGATGCCGTCGTTGAAGCCCTGAGCGATCTGGATACCAAGACGATTCCCGAGGGCGGCACCAATATCTCTAGCGCAATCAGTCTTGCCACGCAGAGTTTCGGTAAGAGCGCAATGGGAAATCGCGCGCTGGTTATCTTCACCGATGGCGAGGAATTGAGCGGCGATGCCGTGAAAACGGCCAAAGAAGCGGCTGACGCCGGTGTTCGAATTTTCACTGTGGGCGTGGGAACGCCACAGGGCTCGCTGATTCCGGTAACGGGCGACGATGGTCAAACCAGCTTCGTCAAAGATTCGGCTGGCCAGGTGGTTAAATCGAAGCTGGATGATAAACGCTTGCGCGAAATCGCTCAGGCTACTGGGGGATTTTATCTTCACTTGGAAAACGGACCCCGCTCGATGCAGCAAATTCAGAATGAAGGTTTGTCAAAGATGCAGGCTGCCGAAATGGATGTGCGTTTGTCGCGTCGGCCGATTGAACGTTATGAGTGGCCGCTGGGCGCGGCGCTAATCGCTCTCGCCTTGTCGATTCTGATTCCGGAACGAAAACGAGCGAGAGAGCGAGCTTCTGCTGTCGCGCCTGTTCGCAAGGCAGCACATGGCGTTGCCGGCGCGCCTGCCGGAGCCACAGCTGCTGCCGGCCTTCTCATGATGTTCCTTTCTTCAGCTCTTTTTGCTACCGCGCCGGGCCTCGACGCTTATCGCAGCGGAAAATTCGAAGACGCCTACGGCCAGTTCCAACAGACTTTAAAAACGCATCCGGAATCGCGAGCTGAGGACAAGCTCCAGTTCGATTCAGGCGCAGCTGCTTACAAACTGAAGGATTACAGCAAAGCGATGGAATCATTTAGCCAGGCACTGCTCTCTCAGGATATCGGTCTGCAAAGCAAAGGTCACTACAACCTTGGGAACACGCTTTATCAGCGCGGCGACGCACAAAAGAGCGATGACAAAAAGCTCAGCGACTGGACAAACGCTCTCGATCACTATGAGCAAACTCTCAAGCTCGATCCTCAAAATAAGGAGGCGAAAGACAATTACGATTACGTAAAAAAGAAAATCGAAGAGCTAAAGAATAAGAAAGAAAATCAGCCCTCCCCTTCCCCATCGCCGCAGCAAAAGAACGACCAGAATAAGCAGGACAAACAGAACAAACAGGACCAGCAACAAAAAGACAAAGAACAACAACAGCAGCAACAACAGAACCAGCAGCAACAACAGGGGCAGGGCCAGCAGCAGCAAAAAGATCAGCAGGCACAAGGTCAGTCAGAGAATCAGAAAGACCAACAGCAAAAAAACGATCAGCCCCAGGCGAAGAACGAGCCGCAAAAAAACCAGCAACAGCAACAGCCTGGCGAGACCCCTTCCCCTTCTCCGGGCGCCGACAAGCAACAAGGCCAACGGCCTTCACCGTCGCCAGGCGAACAGCGAGGGCAAGAATCGCCGAGCCCTGGCGAAGGAGAAAATGAAACGCCATCGCCATCACCGGGAGAAGGTGAAGAGCAGAACGCAGCACCTTCCGCCACTCCAGCGGAATCCAAGAAATTTGCAGGTGACGTGAAGGGAGCCGGGGAAGACAAATCACAGAAGCCGCCTGATAAGAACGCGCAGGTTGCCGAAGCCGAACCGGAAAAAGAGGGCCAGATGAGCCAACGTCAGGCCGAAGCGCTTTTGGAATCGATGAAGGACGAGGAGGCGCGGGTTCAACTTGATGAACGCAGAGCAACGCGCCATGTCTATAAGGACTGGTAAGGGAAGATTTGTCATGTCGATGTCCCGGCGAATTTTTGTTGCTGCCTTCGGTATCATCGCCGGTGCGCAGTTTGCGCAGGCCGATTCGCCGAGCGTGACGGCGGTTTTGAATAGCTCTGAAGCTTCGCTGGGCGAAACGGTGCGACTGGAAATTCGAATCACTGGAGCACGTGGCGCGGACGCACCGGAGCAGATCATGGTGGACGGTCTCGAAATTCGGCGAACAGGAACGTCACAACGCATCGAGATGAACAATCTCAACCTAACCTCCAGTGTGGTATACGACTATACTGTGATGCCGTTGAGAGCGGGAAGATTCACCATCCCGCCTCAAACCATTCGCGTCGGAAACAATTCGCTGCGCTCACCGGCGTTGACATTAAACGTCGCAGATTCGTCCGGCCGTTCGTCTGGCGCTAGGTCTGGCCGTGATACACAGGCAGCCGGCGCAAATAATCTGGTTTTCGCTGAGTTGATCGTACCAAGCAAGACCGCGTACGTTGGTGAGATTGTTCCTGTTCAGATTCGGATGGGATTTGATCCGCGTGTTCGCCCACGACTCATAGAGCCGCCGGAGATCACGGGACAGGGATTTACGGCGCAGAAGTTACAGCAGTCCGCCGAAAATACTGAAACGATCAGCGGCAGACTTTATGAAGTAGTAACATACAAAACTGCCATTGCCGCGGCACGCGCGGGCAAATTTGAAATCGGTCCGGTAAAAGCGAAGGCCCAGGTTGTCATTCCTCGCAGGCAGAGCGCGCCACGCGCGCGGGGCCGTTCACCTTTCGACCTGTTCGACCAGGATGACCCGTTCTCCGATCCGTTCTTCTCCAATCCCTTCAGTCAACTTGGCGAACGCCGCGAGGTGGAAATCAAAAGTGAACCGGTGGCACTTGAGGTAAAGCCGTTGCCGCCAAATGCGCCGCCCAGTTTTTCAGGCGCAATTGGAAATTTCACAATGACAACCGAGGCAAAACCCAAGACCGTGCAGGTAGGTGATCCCATCACCGTCACGAATACAATTTCTGGCCGCGGCAATTTTGACCGCGTTAATGCGCCAGTGATTGAAGACGAGCGCGGCTGGCACAAATATCCGCCGTCATCCAAGTTCAAGCAGGACGACGAAGTCGGCCTCAGTGGCACCAAGACTTTCGAGATGGTGCTTTCGCCTAACGAGAAAAAACAAGGGCTCCCGCGGCTCGCGTTCTCGTACTTCGACCCAGTGAAGGAACAATATGTGACCCTGCACAGCGAGCCGATTCCGATCAACGTAGAGGGAGGCGCGGCGGTTGCATCGAGTGCAGGTGGTGCGCCGCCAGGGTCAGCGACCCCGGCTACAGCCGCGCGCGCAGCCTCACCGGCCGCGACCGCAAACAAACCACAGGATATTTTGTATCAGCTGACGGAGCTACCGAACAAAGCGGAATCCTTTGCACCGATTTATACACGAAACATTTTCTGGGGAGCCCAAGTGTTTCCGTTACTGGCGTTAATCGGATTTGCAGGCTGGAAGATTCGCCGGGCGAGGATTGATAATCGCGAAGCCCAACGTGTCGCCGCGCTGCAACATGAAGCGACTGATCTGATGCACAAGCTGCATCGTAACGACGTATCGCCCCGGGAATATTATGCTGAAGCATCCAGAGTAGTTCGTGTAAAAGCCGCTCTGGCTTCGGGCAATCGCCGCATCGACCCAAACATGGTAGATGTGGAGACTGCTGCCGAAACTTTCAAACTGAATAGCGATTCACGCGACCGGCTCCGCCGGTTGTTCGAACAAAGCGACGAATGGCAATACAGTGGAGCCCATAACGGTCCCGGAAGAGTCTCCGCGGAAAGCCACCGCGAAGTGCTGGAATTGATTGAAAATTTAAGATGAACTTTTTCGCAGTCATTCCGAACGAAGGCGAGGAATGCCGTGACGCGACTGAAGAGCAATTCCGCGGGGTCCCTCGACTTCGCGGAGTTTACCCTGAGCGAGCAAAGCGAGTCGAACGGGCTTCGCTCGGGATGACGGGCAATTGGACGCTTGCGATTTTTTTCTGTCTGGTTTTTACAATCGCTTCATCGGCCATTGCACAACCGAATGCAGACTTCACAAAAGCAAACCAGGAGTACGCGCAAGGACACTTCAAAGAAGCGATCTCCGGTTACGAGGCGCTCGTTGGTGCAGGACAATGGAGCGCAAATCTGTTTTACGATCTCGGCAACGCTTATTTCAGGACGAGCGATTTTGGCCACGCGATTTTGAATTATGAGCGGGCACTCGCCTTGGAGCGACATCATCCGGAAGCTACGGCCAATTTGCAGATCGCCCGTGACGAGGCGCGCGCGCTTGAGCTGCAGCAAACCTGGCCAGAGCGCTACTTGCAATTTGCGAGCGTCAATCAGTACTGCATCGCGGCGGCCATCGCTTTTTGGCTCGCAGTGTTTGCGGTTGTCATGCTGATCTTTGCGCGTCGCAGATCGGGCGCGTTGATTGCCGCCTTGATCCTTTGCCTTCTGGTCGGCGCCGGCGCGATTTACGCAATATATACACTGGAGCGTGGGAGCAATGGAAGTGCACTGGCAATAGTAACGGGCAAGGACGTCCAAGCGCGACTTGCAACCGCGGACACTGCAAACAGTGTCCTGGCGTTGCCACCTGGCAGCGAAGTCAAAATCTTGAGCACTCGCGGAGATTGGATCTACGCGGCGCTGCCGAATACCTTGCGCGGTTGGATTTCGGCCAAGGACGCGGAGCAAGTGCGTTTGTAAATCGCGCTCGAGCACACAGCATCCCCTTCCACTCATGCGCAACATTTACGCATGAGATAATGAAAGCGATGCGAAAACGCATCGCACTCCCAAAGCACTTCGTGCAAACCTTCCGGATACGTACTGCTGCGTTTCGCGATAGCTTTCGGAGTGCGCGCGCGTCCCCGCGTCGCTTTGTCAAAGCTGAAATAGCTGGGAGATTAGATTCGAGACGTAAACTACATGAAGGTTGCCGCCGCTCAGATTTCTTGTTCGCTCGGTGATCCGAAAGCCAATCTGCTCAAGGTTCGGGATTTTTCTCGCGAGGCCAGGGACGCTGGCGTGGAGCTGATTGTTTTTCCGGAAATGACCGACACGGGCTATTCGATGTCCGTAATCGAAGCGAACGCCAATTCGTGGACCGGTGGTTTTGTTCTCGGACTTCAGGAAATCGCGGCGAAGCTTTCCATTGCGATTGTGTGCGGCGTATCGGAACGGGATGGCACTTCAATTTACAATTCCCTGGTTTTTGTCGATCAACGCGGGCAAATCGCTGCCAAATATCGAAAGGCCCACTTGTATGCAGTGGCGCCCGTTGAAGAACAGAAGTGTTTTGCTTCAGGCGACGCTTTCGCAAGCTTTGCCCTTGGCGATCTGCGCTTTGGCTTCAGTATCTGCTACGATCTCCGGTTTCCAGAGATGTACAGGCGCCTTGTGGTCGATCAAAATGTCGGCGCTTTTATTGTCTCTTCCGCCTGGCCGTTCCCACGCCTTGAACATTTTCGAACGCTTGTTCTGGCACGCGCAATAGAAAACCAGAGTTATGTGATTGCATCGAACCGCGTCGGCAAAGACGACGACCTGTGGTTTTGTGGCAGTTCAGCGATTATCGATCCTCGCGGAGTTGTGGTTGCCTCCGCATCGGCGGACCGCGAAGAACTTATTCAGGCCGATTTATCTGAAGACCTCGTGCTCTCAGTCCGGAGCCGGGTAGAGTCGCTCGCTCATCGCCGACAGGATTTGTACGATTAGGGTCACGACACCGCACTCAGCGGCACAAATTCACTCTCGTGTAAAACGACGCGCCTCGTTCCGCGCAATAATTGCCACCATTGTCTCGCGGAGCCTAGAACGATCAGGAGCACGAGCACGAGAAAGAAAACGGCCACGACCGCGTCGAATCGCCAGATTGTCGCCTGCCGCGCCAGATTAGCCGCTTTGATTGGATCAGTAATCGCTGCCGCCTGAGTCAACAGCGATTGGGCGCCGCTCAAAAAACCGAGCCTTGGGTCGGGTGAGAAAACTTTCAAATAGCCAGCCGAAAATGTGACCGCACACATGAAGGAAAGTGGAACCAGAGTTACGAAGAGATACTGGCTCTTTCGCATTTTGATCAAAAGCGTTGTGCCGAGACACAGCGCGACCACCGACAGTAATTGATTGGCGAGGCCAAACAGCGGCCAAAGTGAGTTGATGCCGCCAAGAGGATCGATCACGCCCTCATATAAAAACCAGCCCCACGCCGCAACGAGCAAAATGCTGGAGAAAAAATTCGCGGTCCACGAGCGCGTATTCCCAAGCGGGCGCCAGAGATTGCCCAGAAAATCCTGGAGCAAAAATCGCCCCACGCGTGTTCCGGCGTCAATCGTTGTAAGAATGAACAGGGCTTCAAACATGATGGCGAAGTGATACCACAGCGCCAGCGCAGTTGGCTTGGTAGAAACTCGCGCAAACATGTGGGCCATACCGACGGCGAAAGTCGGCGCTCCCCCGGCACGGTTAAACATCGTCGATTCGCCCAGATTCGTCGCGAGCTTCTGCATTTCTGCTTCCGTTACCGGAAAACCGGCCGCGGAAACTTTTGCAACGACTTCGACCGGCGCGCCTTTTGTGTTGATGGCGAAATATTCTCCCGGTTGAAGCACGCATGCTGCGATCATCGCCATCAGGGCAACCATCATTTCGGTCACCATCGCGCCATAGCCGATGGCGCGTATTCGCGATTCGCGCGTGATCATTTTCGGCGTCGTGCCGGAAGCAATTAGAGAATGAAATCCAGAGACCGCGCCGCAGGCGATGGTGATGCATACAAACGGAAAAACCGGACCCGCAAAGACAAGGCCGCTGCCGTCGACGAATTTGGTAATCGCGGGCATTTGCAATGTCGGATTGATCAGCACGACAGCAGCCGCAAGCATGGCAACGGTGCCGAGCTTTAGAAACGTGCTCAGGTAATCGCGGGGCGTCAGCAGCATCCACACGGGCAAAATCGACGCCGCCAGTCCATAAATCATGATGGCCCATGCCAGCCATTTCTGGTCGTGACGGAACCAACTCTCAATCGTGGGAAAGTGCGCGAGAAATTGTCCGCCCCACACGCCAAACGCCAGGCCGAGCAGGCCGAAGATCGTGACCGCCATTACGCTCACTTTGCCGGTGCGCAGTCCAATGCCCATGATCAGTGCGATCGGAATCGTCACTGCGATGGTGAAAACGCCCCAGGGACTTTCTGCAAGAGCTTGCACTACGACTAACGCCAGGACCGCCAGCAAGATAATCATGATCGCCAGGACACTGACCAGAGCGAGCAGGCCGACGCCGCGTCCGATTTCCTCTCTTACCATTTGACCAAGCGTTTTGCCGCCGCGCCGGATTGACGCAAACAGAATGATCATGTCGTGGACGCCACCGCCGAGCGTCGCGCCAATCAAGATCCAGAGAGTACCGGGGAGAAAACCGAACTGCGCGGCAAGTACGGGACCAACCAACGGTCCCGGACCGGCGATGGCTGCAAAGTGATGTCCGAAAACCATCCACCGGTTTGTTGGTACGTAGTCCTTGCTGTCATTTTGTAATACTGCCGGTGTAGCGCGCTCCTCATTAAGCACGAGCACTTTTGCCGCCAGCCATTTGCTGTAAAAACGGTAGCTGATAGACAACGCGCAAAATCCAGCGGCAACGATCCAAAGCGCGCTAATTTGCTCGCCGCGAGATAACGCCAGCATCGCGATCGCCCACGTCCCCAATGCGGCTACGGCGAACCAGAGCAGCTTTTTCCAGAGGCTCATTCGTGTTTGCAGCTTAATTGAAGTTGTTGCGCTGCGCTACAAGGTGTGATCTATCTTCAGGTGCGATTTCGACATAAAATAAGCAAGCTTGTAGATGGCCGGAGCCTGGCCAGCGCGAGGAAACATACGCTCAGGCTGCTCCGAACCGGTCGGTTCCCGCTGAATAAAAAACGGGTCATCGAAACGATCGATCCGGTTGGTTTCGCTCAGATTCGCAAGCGCTACGAAGTCGCCAATCCTGGTGCAGATTGGCCAAAATATCTCGATCTCGAGCGTTGGATCGGAATCAACATCCGGCGAATTCGCCAGGTCGAACTCGATTTGTCGCGTCCCAGGCGCATCCTTGACCTAGGCTGCGGCGCAGGATATTTCCTCTACATAGCCCAACTCCTGGGTCATTCAGGACTCGGCCTTGATATGGACCGTTTGTCCATGTTTCGGGAAGTCACGCGTCTGCTCGGCGTTCGCCGCGTAGTCCAGCAAATCGAAGCTTTTCGGCCTTTGCCCGATTTTGGACAGAAATTCGATCTCCTTACGGCTTTCATGATTTGCTTCAACAACCACAAAATGCCGAACCTGTGGAAGGTGCCGGAGTGGGAATTCTTTCTCGACGACCTGGCAACACATCTCACGCCACGCGGCCGGGTGTGGCTCGAACTCAACCAGGAATATGACGGGACCTTCTACACGCCGGAGTTAAAGGAATACTTTCAAAAACGCGGCGCCAGGATCACCGAGCAGAAAGTGATCTTTAATTCAGGGATTCGCGCGCCTGCTTCAGCTTCGCCAGTTGTGCGCTGAAATCCTTCAAGCGCCGGCGATGCTCCTCGACGACAGCTGCGGGAGCACGATCGACGAAGGACTTGTTCTTCAATTTTTCCTCCACGGCGCGCGCTTCGGTTTCGATTCTGGCAATTTCCTTGTCAAGTCGTTGCTGTTCCCCGGCCCTGTCGGCCGCGGCAACTGTCAGAAAGATCTCGCCTAGCGGTGTAACCGCGACGGGGTTTCCGGCCTGCGCTTGATATTTTGGATCCAGCTCCACTTTTTCGGCATTTAACAGCCGGGTCAGCGTCGGCAGGTGACTGGAGACTGATTTCTTATCGGTGCGTAAAATAAATTGTATCTTCCTGTTTGACGGAAGTTTGGACTCCGCTCGCAGATTGCGTCCTGCCTGTATCGTTTTGTAAATGGCAGAAACAAGCTCGCGTTTGCCCATAACATCGGAAACGTCGTCCAAAGCGACTCTTTCTGGTTGCGCAGCAAATTGAATTGAATCGCTTCCAAGTCCCAGCAGCGACCAAAGCTCCTCGGTAATGTGCGGCATGAAAGGATGCAGCAATCGCAGCGTTGCAGAAAGGACGAAATCCATCACTGCCAGCGCAGATTTCTTCTTGTCCTCGTCTTCGCTGAAAATTTCGGTCTTGGCAGCTTCAACAAACCAGTCGCAATAATCACTCCAGACAAAGTCATAAAGGCGTTGTGCGACTGTGTTGAACTGATATTCGCGATAAGCGGCTTCTATTGAATCGATCGTTTCGTTCAAGCGCGCGAGCAGTTCCAAGGCGTAAATCGATAGCGTCTGATTGTCGATTTTTGGCGCGGCATCACTTGGGCCATGCATCTGCCGGAAGCGGGCGACATTCCAAAGTTTCGTCGCGAAGTTTCGACCTTCTTCAATTTGCTTCTCGTCGAAGCGAATGTCCTGGCCGCGAGGCGCAATACGCATGAGCCCAAAACGCAAACCGTCGGCGCCATACTGGTCGATCAATTCAAGCGGATCGGGCGAGTTGCCGAGAGACTTCGACATCTTGCGACCGAGCTTGTCGCGAATGAGGCCCGTAAAATAAACATCGTGGAAAGCAATATTGTCCTCAACCCGGTCTGATTTGCCGGGCTTGAACTCCAACCCGGCGATGATCATGCGCGCTACCCAAAAGAAAATGATATCCGGCGCAGTCACGAGAGCACTCGTCGGATAAAACTTCTTCCGCGTTTCAACATCCATGGTCGCGTAAGCCCACAACCAAGATGAAAACCACGTATCCAGTGTGTCTTGGTCTTGCGTCCAGTTTTCAGCATCAGCCGGAGGTTCAACACCGACATAAATTTCATCGTCGGTTTGAGGTTTGGAACCTCTGTTTTGGGATTTCCGGTACCAAGCCGGTATCCGGTGTCCCCACCACACCTGCCGGCTGATGCACCAATCGCGAATGTTCTCGAGCCATTGCGCGTAAACTTTCTCCCAATGCGGGGGAAAGAATCGGATCAGGTGATCGCGCACCACAGCCAGGGCCTCTTTTGTTTTGGGATAGCGCAGGAACCATTGCTCGCTGATACGCGGCTCGATCGGCACGTCACTGCGATCACTGAACCCCACGTTGTTTTCGTACGCCTCTGTTTTTACCAACGCCCCCCTCGCCTGCAATAACACCGCAGCTTTTTCCCGTGCCTCGAACCGGTCGGCACCGTTCAATTCTGGAACTGCCGGACAATTGATGTGACCACCCGCATTCAAAACATCGACAACTGGCAGGTTGTGGCGCTGGCCGATCTCAAAATCCAGCGCGTCATGCGCGGGCGTGACTTTCAAAACACCAGTGCCGAATTCCGCATCGATTGCTTCGTCGGTGATGATCGGAATTTTCTCACGCGCCAGCGGACGCCACGCGTGCTTGCCCACGAGATCAGCGTATCGCTTGTCGCCCGGATGAAAAGCCATCGCAGTATCGGCCATGATTGTTTCCGGCCGGGTGGTTGCGACCTCCAGGAACCGTCCAGGCTCTTCCACAATTTCGTAGCGAACAAAATAAAGATTTCCCTTTTGCGGTTTGGAAATCACCTCTTCGTCTGAAACCGCCGTTTGCGCGGCAGGGTCCCAGTTGATCATTCGCCGGCCGCGATAAATCAGTTTTTTGCGATAAAGATCGACAAAAACCTTTTGAACGGCGGCGACGTAAGCGTCATCGAGTGTGTAGCGTTGGCGCGACCAATCGCAGGAACAGCCCAACCGTTTAAGCTGCTCGATGATGATCCCGCCGTGTTTATCCTGCCATTCAAGCACGCGCCGCAGGAATTCCTCTCTCCCAAGATCATGCCGCGTTTTGTTTTCCGTCCGCCGGAGGTATTTCTCCACCGCGGTCTGCGTCCCGATCCCGGCATGATCCATCCCTGGCAGCCAAAGAACTTCAAAGCCTCGCATCCGGGCACGGCGGGCGAGAATATCTTGAATGGTGTCGTTGAGCACGTGACCGAGCGTAAGCACGCCTGTGATATTCGGCGGCGGCATCACAATCGAGAACGCCGGTTTTGACGAATTCGGGTTCGCCACGAAATCGCGATTTTCCATCCAACGCTGATACCATTTCGGTTCAACCGATTTTGGATCGTATCTCTTCGGGAGCTCAGCCATTGCGATCAATCATCCAAAGCCGGAGCGCGTTTGCAAATCAGCGGCGCGCCCGGAATCGCACCCTACCATGTGCTTGCATCGCGATGCCCTAACCGCCACCTTCCCGCTGCATGAGCGATTCACGTCCCATTGGCGTTTTCGATTCTGGTATCGGCGGCCTTACCGTGGTCAAGGCGCTGCGCGATTTGCTGCCGAATGAAAACATCTTTTACCTTGGCGACACGGCGCGTGTTCCTTACGGCCCAAAAAGCCCGGAAACCGTGCAGCGTTACGCAGTGGAACTGGCGGGAATGCTGATGGAAAAAAACGCGAAGGCGCTGGTTGTTGCGTGTAATACAGTTTCATCAGTCGCGCTGCCGTTGTTAACAGAGAAATTCTCCGTGCCCGTGATCGGGGTAATCGAGCCGGGAGCGCGAGCTGCGTTGCAGGCGACACGCAATCGGCACATCGGTGTGATTGGAACCCGTGCGACGATTCGCAGCCAGGCCTACGAAAAAGCGCTGCGCGCGGGAGCGAGCAATGTGCACGTAAGCAGTCGCGCCTGTCCATTGCTCGTCCCGTTAATCGAAGAAGGACTGCTCAACGACGATGTGACGGACCAAATGATCATGCGCTATCTCGAACCCTTGCTTGCCGATGGGATCGATACACTGGTGCTTGGTTGTACGCATTATCCGCTGCTCACCAACGCGATTGCGCGAGCGGTCAAACGCCAAATCATGCTCGTCGATTCGGCGCAAAATTGCGCGCGTGCCGTGGAAGAGACGCTGGATCGACAATACCTTCGGATGGGGTCGCCAAATCGCGGTGAGCTACGCGTGGCTCTCACGGACGCGGCCGATAATTTCCTCAACGTCGCCCGCGATGCGCTGCAGTTGCACTTCGGCGAGATCGAGCTGCAACCTTTGCCCTAGGTTTTGGCAGACTCCGCGCCACGAGATCGTAGGAGCGGTCGATCATTTTTCGCAGCGCGGCATCAGGAATGCCGCTTTCATCTCAACACTCAATTAGGCCGGTCTCCGAAGTGTCCCAACTGTGCGTTGCTCCGCCGGAGGTTCGAGTGAGTTAACAAAATTCCGAAACCGCTCTGAGAAGACTTCGGGACGAAGGTTCCAATACTCAGCGATGCCAGGCGCGGCGACATAATGCCGGAGAAGTCCATGCCAGCCTTCCCAGAGCTGCTTGTCCATCATCCCGTATGCATAATGAAAGTGAATTGTCTCGAACGCTTTCAGGAATTGGTAGGCAGCGTGGAAAAAGCGCGCCCGCTCTTCAACAGAAAGCGCACCGATATCCTCCAGACCAATCCGCCAGATGCGCTCCACTTCGGCGTTCTCCATGAAAGGTTTGGTCACGTCGCGCAGCGCAGTGGCCGCGGCGTCTTGCGTAGCCAGCTTGGCCACGCGGGTGCTTCGATGGACTTGCACCGCGAGGTACAATACCGACAAAACGACAGCGATCGAGCCGACTAATTGCGAGATTGCGCTGATCGCGTCCCAATTCATCACTGTGTTATACCACAGATGAATGACTGGTCGCTACTTCGGCTCGTCAGCGACTTCAGAACTATTTTGTCGCGCATGTGACCACTTCATAACTCCACCCACCTGCACAACAATTGCTCTTTTGTTCGCTTGGATGGTTGCACGAGGCGCCCATCAATTATTGCCGCAAGGAAAAGCAAAAACGCTCAGCCTTACTGGGTTTTAACAAACGTGTGCAACACAGCTAGCCACTTTCCACCTCGTTTGTTCCACACTGTGGCCGCGTAATAGGTACCCGATGTATCACGACCGGACGAAGTCGATTGGGTGGTAACTTTGTATTTAGCTATCGCCATTTTGGGACTCAAAAGTGTCACTTTCATATCGGCGAACGAGTAATTCCGGAGATCAGTCTTCTGCATGTCCTCAACTTCAGCGTCCGCATCTTTGATTCCTTCGGCGTCAACCGCGCTGAACTCAGGGTCCAGATATTGCTTAAACAAGTTTGTCTGCTTGTTCTTGAACGCATCCGTGACGGATTTTTCCAACTTTTCTATTGTCGCCTCTTTGGTCGCCGATCTGATCGTCTTAAACGGAGTGGCACTTGGACTCGGGCTTGGACTTTCCTGACCAAGGCAAATGGAAGCAGCCGCAACCAAGCTGAAACAACAAATAATGAATTGTCTCTTCATAGGTGGATTCTTAGGACACTCCGATAGCGTGGTCGAATCTTTTTTCGATTCTTGAATTTTGTGTTTGCCCGCCTCTTTCACACGCTTGGAGACGATGGTGGCTCGGGCGGCAGGTTCGGTCCAGGCGAAGGCGGCGAAGGCGACGCACCTGATAGAATGGGCACAAACTCTGCCGGCATAAAGCTCGCCCACACATCGTAATCCGGACCGAACTGGCGAAGAAACACGAGTGCAAAGGCGTGCAAGCACACAAATACTGGCAGAAGTATAACTGTCCCAATGTACGGAAACGCAGCCAGACAGCAGGTCGCGCATGTCACGATCGCGCCGATCATCAGTACAGCCAGAATCAAAACAACTCCAAACAAGCAAAACAAAAAGAAAGAACCGACATGATGGAACATCAGAAAAGTTACGTCGCGAAACGCCTCCACTGCTCGGCATCGTTTCCGGTACATCACCGGCACCATGAAATAAGTCGCGATACTAACAAAAATGACGATTGCAATCCAAAAGACAAAAAGGAAAACGATCAATCCGATGGAAGCGATTGACCCCGTGTCACCGGCGCCTTGTTTCAACCAGCCCAGCCCAAAGGCGCTTGCCAGGATTAAACCTGCTAGCAGCAATATAACGAACATGACCGCGAGCAGGAATAAAAAGTAACTGTTCCCTTCCTTTCGATACTCGCGCCATGGTGCCGCGATCGCTGCCTGATTTCGGACGATACAGTCTGTATAGATGAAATGGCCACGCGCCTTCAACCACGTCAGCGCGATTACGAACGCGAAAAAAAGCACCGCAAGCACAACAACGGCTGCCACCAACCACGGTTTCAGTTGCTCCAAGTGATCTGGGATCAGGTCCTGAGTCGCTCGATGTGATTGAAAATTGCCAAACGGCGACGGAAAATTGAAACCAACACCCGCAAGATGCCCGGACAAGAACGCCGCGAAACCAATTACCAACCATTTTTTCAGATCGAATGGGTGAAAAAGAATCTTGTTCGCTAGCTCGAATGCTTCGCCAAAAGGTTTGAAGATTTCGATCTTGGGTCTGATACCGTTCATGCTCGCATTCTGAAACGATTTGGGCGGTGTGATCAAGCCTGCGCGACCCGGGCCTGCGATACATTCAGGAGCTGATACGCAGCGAATGCCCTGTGGTGCCAGCTTTCCTCAGCGGCTCATAGGCGGCGCCGTCGCCACTGCGTTGAGGACAGCGCTCTCTATCTGCGGTTGAAGGGCGGTTGTTTAGTGATCGACCCGCGTCATGTTACTTCCCGATGTCACACGGAAAACGCCGCTACCCAATTGGCGCCGAGCCAATCGGGCCTGACCAAACCCACTTCCGCGTCTGGGCGCCGAAGGCGCAGCATGTGGATCTCGTTCTCGAAGAAAATGCAGCCAAAGATTCACAGCGGATATTTCATACGCTGGAACCTGAGGAAGGCGGATATTTTTCCGGTTCTGTCAACGCCGGCGCGGGCACTCGCTACCGGTTCCGAGTAAACAATAATTTGTATCCGGATCCTGCATCACGCTTTCAACCTGACGGCCCACATGGTGCTTCTTGCATCGTCGATCCCGCGCGATTTCGGTGGACCGATTCGCATTGGCCAGGCGTTACTTTGAAAGGTCAGATCATCTACGAGATGCACATCGGCACGTTCACGAACGAAGGAACGTGGCGCGCTGCCGCCCAGCAATTGGACGAGCTGGCGCGTATCGGAATTACTGTGATCGAAATGATGCCGGTCGCGGATTTCCCAGGCAGGTTTGGCTGGGGATACGATGGCGTTGACCTTTTCGCTCCTTCACATCTGTATGGAGCTCCGGACGATTTGCGCAGCTTTATCGATCGCGCGCACTCGTTAGGCCTGGGTGTCATTCTCGACGTCGTCTATAACCACTTCGGTCCGGACGGAAATTATCTGGGTGCTTTTTCCGACAATTATCTGACTCGCGGAAACGAAAATGAATGGGGCGACGCGATCAATTTCGACGGCCCGAGTTCAACACCGGTCCGCGAGTTTTTCATCACCAACGGACGCTACTGGATCGAGGAATTTCATTTCGATGGTTTTCGCTTCGATGCGTTGCACGCCGTCCGTGATCAATCCGGCGAATACATCATTGGTGCCGTCGGACGCGCGGCGCGCAAGGCCGCCGGCGCGCGTGGGATTATTCTGATCGCCGAGAACGATCGGCAGGAAGCCAGGATGGTGCGACCACGCAATAAAGGCGGTGACGATTTGGATGGAATGTGGAACGACGATTTTCATCACAGCACTGTGGTCGCACTAACCGGTCGAGAGGAAGCCTACTATGACGACTACCGCGGGGCGCCACAGGAATTTATTTCCGCCGCAAAATACGGTTTCCTTTACCAAGGTCAGGCACTCTCATGGCAAAAAGCATTGCGTGGATCTTCCACTCTCGGCATTTCCCCGGAGGCCTTCGTCTGCTTCATCGAAAACCACGATCAAATCGCGAATACCGGACAGGGTGAACGAGTCCGTTTTCAAACTTCACCCGCGCCTTATCGCGCCATGACCGCTCTGCTCTTGCTTGGACCCTGGACACCGCTCCTGTTTCAGGGAGAGGAATTCGGCGCGTCGAGCCCGTTTATGTTTTTTGCCGACATAGGCGATGCTTCAGTGCGCGATGCAATACGGAAAGGCCGCGCCGAATGGCTGGCGCCATTCCTATCGCTCAGCGAGGAAGAAGCGTGGAAGGCTTTGCCAGCGCCCGATGAGCCGGAAGTATTCGCGCGCTGCAAACTCGATTTTTCCGAGCGCGAAAAAAATCGTGATCTTTACCAGCTGCATATCGATCTTTTGAAGTTGCGACGGGAAGATTCACGGTTTCGCGGACAAGTTCCTGAAGCAGTTGATGGCGCGGTGCTCGGGCCGACCAGCTTCGTTCTTAGATATTTTTCCAAGGAATACGACGATCGCCTGCTGTTGGTCAATTTCGGAGAGCGCCAGGTCTTGCATCCTGCTTCAGAGCCTCTTCTGGCGCCGCCATTGGGTTACATGTGGGAAATGCTCTGGACAAGCGAGTCTCCCCACTACGGCGGAACGGGCTCGGTCGCCGTCGCCACTCAGGAGCAATGGATTCTGCCAGCCGAATCTACGGTCGCGCTGCGACCGACACACAAAAAACATGGCGTAACCGCGACTGAAGCTTTGCACCACAGATCACGCTGATGATATAGATGGGTTGAGAAAGCCGTCTATGAACGCCGGCGGCTGGATTTTGGCGCTTGTAGAACACTGCTACAAAGATCGTTCAGCGTCATCAGTGTAATCCGCGGTTCAATGTTTCGGGGACGTTGTCAGATTTTGCGGCCGAATTTTTTCTCTAACTCCACAAGCGAAATCTGGATCATGGTAGGCCGTCCATGCGGACAGCAATACGGCAGATCGCACTCGAGCAAATCGCGAATCAGTTTCTCGATCTCAGGGTAACGCAGCGGATCGTTCGCTTTAACGGCGTGCCGGCACACCGTCTTGGCAATCATCTCCTCGCCCAGACGCATCGGCGAAGTGTTATTGCCGGCGCTCTTTAGATCATCAATCACTTTGCGCATGAATTGCGCCGGATCTGAGACGTTCAAGAAACCAGGGAGACTATCAATCTTGAACGTGCCCGGGCCGAAACTCTCGATCCCGATTCCCATCTTTTGCAGGACCGATATGTTGCGTTCGATCCAATCCGCGTCGCGCGGCGGAACATCGAATGTCTGCGGCAGGAGAAGCTTTTGTGTTGGGACCCCCTGCTCTTCCATTCTTCGCCGCAATTCTTCGAAGAGAATTCGCTCATGCGCAGCGTGCTGGTCAACCAGAACGAGCCCATCGGTGTTTTCCATCAAGACGTAAAGCTTGCTTAACACACCGATGATCTGGAATTGCTGCTGAGCGGAGACTCGTTTTGAGCGTTGTAGGGCAAGCGCTTCGCTCGTCGAATCGGTTGGCAGGCGATGCGCCTGCCCTACAGTCGGCGCGGCTAATGGCCTGCCGGGGTCGACGACCCCGGCGACAGTCGCAACCCCGGCTGCAGTTTGACCCAGGTGTGGTAACTCACGATGAGTCTCTCGTGGAGCCGCTACCTCAGGTCGTAACTTGAGGTCGGGAATTGCGTTATCGGGAACAGTGGCCGGTGTAATCAAAGGTCCGCGAAATTTTTCCTGCCACGCCATCCGGCCGCGCTCCAAGGTTTGTTGAATTGAACGGACGATCGCCTCCCGGACTGCGGTGGGATCACGGAAACGCACTTCGCGCTTTGCCGGGTGAACGTTTACATCGACAACCGCAGGATCGAGTTCCAGAAAGAGAAACGTAACCGGATACTGACCTTTCATCAGTGCAGTATGGTAGCCCTCACGGATAGCCGCCGTGAGAAGCGCGCTTTCAATGGCGCGCCCATTTACAAAAACGAGCTGTTGCGTCCTCGTCTGCCGGCTCAATCCCGCCTGCCCAATAAATCCACCTATGCGAACGTCACGTGAAGGTGTGCCGTTTACTTCAACAAGGCGTTCCAATAACTCAATACCATAAAGGTCCCGGATTCTGTCGCCCAGCGTCGCAGTAGCCGGCAATTGGAATAACATGCGGTCGTCCCGCAATAACGAAAAGCCAATCTGTGGATGGCCGATCGCCTGCAAATGGATCTGATGTTCGATGTTACGACTTTCCGTATTTTCGGAGCGAAGGAATTTTCGGCGGGCCGGCAAGTTATAAAAAAGCGAGCGCACCTCGACTTGTGTCCCCGGCGCTTCGCCGCCATCGCGGACGATGTCGATTTTGCCGCCATTGACGACGATCTCGGTTCCTGCAACTGCGTCGCCTTCTCGAGTGGTCAGACGAAATCGCGACACGCTGGCGATGCTCGGCAATGCTTCGCCGCGAAATCCCAATGTGGCTACAGCTTGCAGATCGGCAGCCGACCGAATCTTGCTCGTCGCATGTCGCTCGAGAGACAGCAGCGCGTCATCACGATCCATACCGCAGCCGTCGTCGATCACTCGTACGAGCGAGATCCCTCCCCGACGAATCACAGTATCGATTTTGCGGGCCCCGGCATCGATGCTGTTTTCAATCAACTCCTTCACCAATGATGCCGGACGCTCCACCACTTCGCCGGCGGCAACCTGGCTGGCCACAGTCTCTGGCAACAATCGGATACGGCTCATTTTCTATTTCAAATTGTAGATTCGAGCTCGGCGATTGCGAAGAAAAACAGCTGGATCCTGGAAACGTTTGTTGCAGCCGCCTCGCTGTGTCGAGGCGTTCAATGTTGCGAACGGCGCGAGATGGCAAATGGGCTACCACGTTTTCTTGCGCTTTCGGCGGTTGTATTTACCATCGGTCCGAGCCGGACTGGCATTTTCGGAGAAGCCGATCCCCCTTTCTCTAATTGCCGAAGGTAGAACGCGTTGTCCTTAACGCGTTGAGAAAATGCAATGATCGGCCAGTTTTGACTTGGTTACGCTGCAGCCGTATTTTGTTGAGACATGATTAACGTCACTGACAACGCTGTTCGGCAGCTTCAGACTTTGCTTCCGGCGCAGGACGAAGATTCGCGCAAAGGTCTGCGCGTCCAGGTTGCGAAGGGCGGTTGTTCAGGTTTGCATTACGAAATGACTCTCGATGAAAGAAAAGATGGCGACGCCGTGGTGGAGCGGGACGGAATGCATTTTTTTATCGACGGCGAGAGCATTTCCTACCTGCGCGGCGCGACCCTGGATTTTAGCGGTGGTTTGACCGGTACCGGTTTTCGGGTCGTAAATCCAAACGCATCACGCACCTGCGGATGCGGTTCGTCGTTTGAAACGCCGGAATCAGCTTGAAACCTGCTAATCTTCTCGCGCTGGCCTGATGGACTATGGTTTTTATCCACATGACGAGCCGTACGCTCGTCCCCGACGACGTATCAATTATTTTGCCTGGACTGTTGTCATTCTGCTGCTGATTGGGTTTGCGTTAGCCGCGTGGCTGGGCAGTTTTTACATCTTCAGTCAACCGGAACGCCCCGACAGTTACAAGATTTTACAAAGGCTGCACAAGATCGAGACACCAAAGCGTTTTGAACTGACCGCCGCTCCGGCAGGCGAATTTCTCAATTCGAAGCAACTCTACGAGCGTTATTCGGAAATGGGCAACGCAGAGCTTGCGAAGACGAATGCGGAGCTGGCACGCAATTATATTCGGAATTATCAGGCGGTGCACGGCCTGGTTCCCTATGTGGTAGGCCGATACAAAATTGTCGCAGCACGAGAGCTCGGACCCGGCGACGTGTTTACCTCCGGCATGGTTGCCTTAACCAATGCGGCCGATAACGGCGAATTGCTCATGGAACATCTTTACCCGGCGAATCCGGAGGCCCTGCCATTGATGAAACAGACGCTTAATGTCGGATTGGAAATCAAGTTGGAGCGCTCACATGACATTTCTTCGGTGATTCACGCCGAGCGTCTGGCCGATGGCCGCATGATGATTACGGCCGTGCCCTTGCTTTACGGAAGCTACACGGTCACCCGTGGTCTGGGGACCTTTCGTCTCGAGCCCCCGCTCAGTCTCAACCTCGTCGCGGGCTGGCCATTATTTAAGGCTCCAGAACGCAAGCAAATTGAACAGCGCTACGCAGAGAACCAGCAAAAAACGGCGATAGCGCAAGGTGGTCCGATTTCCATACCCGGCTTCAGCCCCAGCGCGACGCCTCCGCCCGCTGCGAATGAATTGGTGCGCGTCGAGCAAGCCATTGCCATTCGAACACCGCCGGCTGCGCCAGTCATAGCAAAGAATGAAAAGCTAGCCATTCCCACGCCGCCGCCAAAAGGTAGGAGATGGGGCAAGAAACAAAAACTCGAGTCTCCACCTCCAGCATCGACTCCTCCTCAGCCAGTAGTAGCACAGAAACCCATTGTTCCAGCTGCGACGCCGTTTACACTTGCGTCAGCAGCGACGCCTCCGAAGCTTTCCGCTGCTACACCAGCGCCAGCCGCGAACACCGCCAACGCTCAAGCTCCAGCAGTCGCCCAAGCGCGATCTATTCCAACGGCAACCCCAGTGCCAGTTCTGCCGGCTCAACCCGCTCCGCCCGACGTTTCCAATGTGGCTCTCGCTTCAAACGCGGGCGGGGGCAGTTGGAAAACATTTTCGCCTGGCAAAATGCCGCTTGGTCGGCTGATAGGAGCAAGCGATCTGCGTGATGTTGCTGAACACGGGCTTGCGGGTGAACGCGTTTATTTGAAGGGACAATTCGTCGTGAATTTTTCTGATGCCAACAAGGCTGTCCTACGTCCGCGCACGAAGCTCACGGACAAGGTGCTGCACTTCGGCGGTGGTTCTTCTACGCGTATCATTGTCGAATTTCCAGCCGGCTATACTCCACCGCGGCAGGGGGCGGAAGTGAGCCGCGATGAGTCGCGGCCCTACGAGATCACCGAAGTGCGCAAACAAGAAGACGGACAGCTTAACGTCTTTGTGCGCGAGATCATGCAGCCGAATTAGTCGGTTGCACTGTGGCTTAATCGAAGCCCAGCCTGCGAAACACCATGGAAGAGTCACACATATCGTTAGTGTACCTAACACATCCTATTCCGTCCGCGATCGTAGAATCAACCTGCCGTCACGAATTTCAATCGTGCCGACACCGGAGTGGTTTCGATAATCGGCGAGATAATCTCGCAATCGCTTCGACCGATATTTCCAATTCAACAGATCGCGCGGAACAGACTCGGCGTTTACGGTGATTCGGTTCAACTGTGGATTCTCAAGTGATTCCGCGCTTTTTAATTCGACGCCGATGTCACCGTTAAAATAATAGCCCGACCGGCCTATAAATTTTCCGAGCGGAACGCTCGCCTGGCACCGCAAGCGCTCCCCATCAATCGAGACAAACATTTTGCCACGCGCGTCTTGATTGGTGGCAATCAAAGTATTGATGTCGTCCGCTGTCAGCTCAAGCTCGGCAGGCTGACCTGCTCGGGCTTTTTGTTCGAAATCCTCACACCGCTCGTGGACGGATTGAATTTGCGTGTCCGACGCGGTGAACGCAGGTACCTGCCCTGGCGCATGGCCGATGGCTTGCGCTTTCGTCAGCCAATAAAGGCCATGGAAAATTGCCGAGTGCCGGTGTAAACCCCAATACATCCCCGCAAAGCAAGCGATTCCCAGCACAACCGCAAACATAACAAGAATGAGACAGCCTCGCCCAAAGCAACCGAATCCCCTTCTTGGTGGCGGCGCGTCAACCCAACCGTTCATATCTCTTGACGCGACTTCGCGTCGATCTTCGCCTGCGCTTCCATCAACTTGTCGTAAAGCGCACCTAACCCTTCACCAAGCACGCGCGTTCCAGCGAGGATCGGCATGAAGTTCGTGTCACCGCTCCAGCGTGGGACGATGTGGAAATGCAAGTGATCCGTCACGCCTGCGCCTGCGCATTCGCCAAGATTTAATCCAATGTTAAATCCCTGAGCCTTTGTTGCGGCGCGCAGAAGCCCCTGTGCATGGACGACCAGGTTCCAGAGCTCGACTATCTCATTCTCACCGAGCGCAGAGAGCTCCGCCGTTTTGCGATACGGCACCGCCATCAAATGACCGACCGCATACGGATAACGGTTCATCATCAGAAACGCATTCTTTCGCCGTGTGATCACCAAATGCGCGGCGTCATCGCTTGCCTGCGCCGCCGCGGAAAGAAAATTTAAGTCGCGCGGTTCCTTCTCGAAATACTCAACCCGCCATGGCGCCCAGAGCGTCTCCAATTCTTTTTTTGGGAATTCTTCCGACATGTCAGCCCGTATCTTACATGGCTGCTGGTGCAACATGCGACGCAAAATTGCTGTAGCCGGGGTCGCTGAGCCCGGCCGGGTCGCGAATTCGATCCAAGTCTGGATTTTTTCGAGTCTGGATTTAGGCCGCAGGTCGAATTACAAAACGGAGCATGCGAATATTGATAAATCTGATCTTGATCGCTGTGTTGCCACTGAGCACTGCAATCAAATTAAATGCTTCTCCAGAAGACGATGCGAAAGCCGTCGCCGCGTTGGACACCAAATATCAAGCCGCCGTGAAAGCTAACGATGCCACAACGATGGACCAGATTTTAGCCGACGACTTCGTCCTGGTAACAGGCCGCGGCAGTGTCTTTAGCAAAGCTGACCTGCTTGACTCGGCTCGGAAGAAGGAAGCCACCTACGAACGCCAGGACGAGGAACCGGGAACACAGAAGGTCAGGGTGTGGGGCAACACAGCCGTAGTGACTGCCCTCCTATGGATCAAGTCCGTTCAAGGAGGTAAGCCAGCTGACTACAAACTATGGTTTAGCGACACTTATGTCCGCACTCCAACAGGCTGGCGCTACGTGTTTGGCCAGGCTTCTCTTCCGTTACCCAAAGCAGAGCCGAAGTAAACCCCAACGGACTTTGCCTGCTAGTCCAACGGACTTCTCACGCTCAGCGGACGCTTCAAGGAATCGAAGTACACAGTACTCGAGACGATGGTTCGATTCCTGCGCCCGGATCTTGCCTTGCTTCATTTTAGCTGGGCGATTGAAGGAGATAAGAACGCCGACGGTTCCGCTCGTCCGAAGCGTTTCGGGCTGATGACCATGCTGGCAGAAAAGCGAAAAGGGCACGTGGCTTGTAGTCGCGGCCCAAAACACCAATGCCGGACACGGCGCTCCGGAAGCTGATGGCATTAAATTGCCGATCCGGTTACCGAAAGACGAGTCGAAGCCTTGAAATCGAATGGGCCTCAAGCCTAACCAGACTAGATGAGAAGGCGAAGAGCGTCTGAGCGATTGCGCTCAGGTAAGCTCGATGCCTATGATGTGAATTCGTTCACCCGTGCGACATATGAGGTCTTAACCAGACCGCGTCCGAGTGGAACGTCCACTCTTTGGGAATCCAGTCGAAACCGTCTCGCCCCGTAGGAAGCGCTGCAGAAGTTGTCGAGCGCGTCGCTCGTTTCCCCGCTCGTTCCACCACCGATTGGTGCCAGAAGGATGTGGAAAGATTAAGAAGCGGCGTCCATAAACGCTTATCTCCGCCAGAAAAGGCAGGTCGCGGAAGCCGAAGCAACGAGCGACGTTCTTACCGAGCAGGACGATGCGCTCGACGCGCCAGTCCAATAGGACGTCGGCGGCCTTGATGCTGCCTTTCGGCCGGTCGAACGCGTCGCCTTTGCCACGCTTCCCGCTGTAGTGAGTGTTCAGGTGCCTCCGGCGGCACGCGATCAGCTCGTCGTAACTCATTCCGGCAAGCCTCGCGATCTTCTGGCCATTCGGGCCAGCGAGTGGTTTGCGCGGGTCGCCGCGCCGTGACGGCGCTTGGCCGACCAGCCCTATCTTGTGCGTCTCGATCTTTTTCTTTTTCATGATGCCGCCAGGTCACGATGGAACGCTTCTGGAACTCGAATCTGGGTAGGGCGGTCGTGTTCCCCGGGGAGTTGCAATTTCCTGACTTGATCAATGCTGGCGGCCGCATCGCGGAAAAATCCCGTGATGTAACCGAATCGAATTTCAGCCCCATTCTTCAACTGAGCGTCACTAATAGAAACACCATTGATCTGTGTCCCATTTGTTGACTCTAAGTCTTTGATACGATACCCACTCGGCGATTTCGTTAGTCGGGCGTGCTGCGCTGAGACTGTCGGATGGTCAATGACTATGTCGTTCGACGGCGCACGGCCAATCGTAACGGCGTCGCCAATTAGCTCATGCGTCAGTACATCAAGGCCCTCAAAATCCAGAACCAGGCACGCCATGTTTGCCTCAGATTTTGACAAACAGATGCCCTGTTGTCCAGTGAAAACGTCGGATTATCTTACAA
>DASSFL010000245.1:0-4111 GCA_035694525.1 Candidatus Udaeobacter sp.
GAAATGGTCCTGCGTCGCGCTCGCGGCTACGCACCGCTTCCCATCGCGTTTAAATCCAAAATTGAGAACCGGGAATCGAAAACTGTTCTCGCCGTCGGCGCGCATTTGAAAAACACGGTCGCGCTAAAAATCGATAATAACGTTTTCATTAGCCAGCACATCGGCGATCTCGAAACGAAACAAGCGTACTCCGCGTTTCAACATTCAGTACAGGATCTACCGCGCCTTTACGACGCCAGGATCGATATCGTCGCATGTGACATGCATCCGGATTATCTTTCGACGAAATTCGCGACGCAGCTCGGATTGCCTAACAAGCCCATCCAACACCATTTCGCGCACGTCGTCGCATGCATGGCAGAAAATGAGATCGAACCGCCGGCGCTTGGCGTCGCATGGGACGGCACCGGCTACGGCTTGGACGGAACGATCTGGGGCGGCGAATTCTTACTCGTCAAAGGGGATGGATCTTTCGAACGCGTCGCGCATTTCAGACAATTTCGGTTACCTGGCGGCGATCGCGCCATTAAGCAGCCCCGCTTGAGCGCGGTCGGGCTGCTTTACGAAATGTTAGGCGCTGGCTGCTGGAATTACTCCAAGCTAACTACCGGTCTAACAGCGAAAGAGAGATCATTGCTGCGGCAGATGTTGGACAAGAAAATCAACGCGCCAATCACATCCAGCGTGGGCCGATTATTCGATGCCGTGGCGGCGCTGGTCGGTCTGCGTCAGGCATCGAGCTTTGAAGGGCAAGCTGCAATGGAGCTGGAATTTACACGGCGGAAGCACATTCGGGCTGCGTATTCATTCATGGTGATAGATGGATTGCCAATTGTTGTGGACTGGGCGCCTGGCATTCTTCAGTTGGTCGACGACATCGCCGGCGGCGAGGACGCCGGTCTGATCTCGGCGAAATTTCACAACGGGTTGGTTGCGGCCGCGGTCAATGTCGCAAAGAAAATCGGTGAATCGAAGATCGTTCTGAGCGGTGGTTGCTTTCAAAATCGTTATTTAACTGAACGGATTGTCGAGCGTCTTCGCGAAGAAAATTTCCGGCCCTACTGGCACCAACGGATTCCGCCCAATGACGGAGGGATTTCGGCGGGCCAGTGCGTGGCGGCAAGCCAAAGTGCAAAAATGAACTGACCAACCGATTGAATGATGAACTTGATCTACGGAGAAGTTGTGGACCTCAATGAGCGCGACCCAATGAAAATGGCGCGAATCAAGGTTGCCGGCGCAATTAAAGAAATTTCAATTGGGCTACTGACCGGCGTCCGAATTGGTGATAGGGTTTTGTTATGCGACGGCGTGGCCATCGCGAGAGTGGACGAACAGACCTCTGATTATGTGTCTGGCGATTCCAGGTAAGCTGATCGAGATCGCGCACGATGCAAACGGTGTGCGGATGGGAAAAGCGAACTTTGGCGGAATTGTGAAGCAGGTTTGTCTCGAGTACACGCCTGAAGTCGAGACCGGAGATTACGTTTTGGTGCATGTCGGTTTCGCTTTGAGCAAAGTCAATGAGGAGGAAGCCGCACGGACTTACCAGCTTCTCGATGAGATGAAACAACTCGGCGAGCTCGACACGCCGGATGTCGATCCTTGGCTTGCACAGGCCGAAAACGGCGCATGAAATATCTCGACGAATACCGGGACGAAGCATTGGCGACAAAAATTGTCGACGAAATTCGGCGCGTCGTGACAAAGCCATGGGTTTTGATGGAGGTTTGCGGCGGGCAAACACACACCATCGTCAAATATGGGATCGATCGTTTACTTCCTGACAAAATCGAGCTCGTGCACGGGCCCGGTTGCCCGGTTTGCGTTACCTCGTTGGAAATGATCGACAAGGCTCACGCGATCGCGGGACGGCCGGACGTGATCTTTTGCTCGTTCGGCGACATGCTGCGTGTTCCGGGTTCGGATGCCGATCTTCTCGTGCTCAAGTCACGCGGCGCGGACATCCGTGTGGTCTATTCACCGATTGATTGTTTGAAAATCGCACGCGCGAATCCCAACAAGAAAGTGGTGTTTTTCGCCATTGGTTTCGAAACCACCGCGCCGGCGAACGCGATGTCAGTGTTTCAAGCGAAAAAACAAGGAATCAAGAACTTCTCGATCCTGGTCTCGCATGTGCTGGTACCGCCGTCGATCGCATCGATCCTGCAATCTCCGCTCAACCGTGTTCAAGGATTTCTTGGACCCGGTCATGTTTGTACGGTGATGGGTTACCGCGAATACGAACCGATTGCGGAACGCTTCAAGGTTCCGATTGTCATCACTGGCTTCGAGCCGATCGACATTTTGGAAGGAGTTTTAATGACGGTGCGTCAACTCGAGGCTGGGACGCATGACGTGCAAAATCAGTATCCGCGTGTCGTCGATCGGGAAGGCAATCGCATTGCTCAGGATTTGGTGAACGAGGTTTTCGAAGTGTGTGACCGCAAATGGCGCGGCGTGGGTTCAATTCCAAAAAGCGGATACAAACTGCGCTATGAATTTCGCGATCACGACGCCGACCGGATTTTCGACACAAAAGAAATCGACACAAAAGAGCCTGAGATTTGCATCAGCGGCCTGGTGCTCAAAGGCGTGAAGAAACCGCACGATTGTCCCGCATTTGGAAAGCAATGCACTCCGGAGCATCCGCTCGGAGCGACAATGGTTTCCGCCGAAGGCGCGTGCGCAGCGTATTACGCATACGGACGTCATCTCGAGAAACGTGAGAAGGCAATGGCAGTATGACGACAGCCATAATCGATAAACGGGACACAATCGATAAATCGACCGAAAGTTTCCGTGACAAGATTTTGCGGAAATGCGGCGAGAGCGTGGAGATGAAGGAGAAGTTTTTTGAGAAATATGCCGACGATATCGAACGACTCAGCCGCGACATGGCGAAGCGTTTCGTCGATGGCAAGAAACTTCTGACCATGGGCAACGGCGGTAGTCTGTGCGATGCGGTCCATTTCGCCGTAGAATTCACACATCCCATAATAGAAAAGCGCGTGGCATTTCCGGTGATCTCGCTGGTGAATGATACAGCCACAATGACTGCAGTAAGCAACGACATCGATTTTTCCCGGGTGTTCGTCAATCAATTGCGCTTGCTCGGTCAGCACGGGGACATGGCGCTTGCGGTTAGTACCAGCGGCAAATCACCAAATCTGATCTACGCGCTGGAGGAAGCGCGCAAAAAGCAAATGCTCACCATCGCGTGGGGCGGGAAAGACGGTGGCCGTTTCCCCGAGGTCGCGGATTATTGTTTCATCGTGCCGTCGTACAGCATCCACCGGATTCAGGAAGTGCACGCCACGCTGGTGCACGTGCTTTGGGATTTGATCCACATCGCCATCGGAGCCGAAGATGTCATCTGAGTGATGGACGACGCCTCTCTTCTCGGCGCTTCCTGTCCTCTGCCGATCACCAATTACAAGGAGATTGTTCTCGCTCACGGCAGCGGCGGAAAACTGAGTCACCAATTGATCGAAAAGATGGTGTTGCCGCAGTTTCGCAACGAACTGCTCGAGCCACTCCACGACGGCGCCATTTTTTCGTTGAACGGCGAACGCGTCGCGTTCAGCACCGATTCGTTCGTGGTCAGTCCGATCTTTTTTCCCGGAGGCGATATCGGAAAACTCGCCGTTCACGGGACGGTGAACGATCTCGCGATGTGCGGAGCGCGCCCGCTTTATCTCTCGGCTAGCTTTATCCTGGAAGAAGGTCTGCCAATGGAAGATTTCTGGCGCGTCGTCCAATCGATGCACGCTGCTGCCGATTCCGCCGGTGTGAAGTTGGTCACTGGCGATACAAAGGTGGTTGACCGCGGCAAAGCAGACAAGATTTTCATTAACACTTCCGGCATTGGTGTCGTGCCGAACGACGTAAACATTCATCCGGCACGCGCAACCGTTGGCGACAAAATCATCGTTAGCGGTCCGATCGCGGTGCATGGCATTGCTATCATGTCAGTGCGCGAGGGATTGGAATTCGAAACCGAGGTTGCCAGCGATAGCGCTCCGTTGCATGAACTCGTCGCTGCGATTCTTGCTAACCGGGTCGACATCCACGTACTGCGCGATCCCACTCGTGGCGGCGTAACCAGCGC
>DASSFL010000246.1:0-34713 GCA_035694525.1 Candidatus Udaeobacter sp.
TCCAGTGCTCTACCTCCGCAGGTCAGCACACGAGGCTAGCCCTCAAGCTATTTCGGGGAGAACCAGCTATCACCGGGTTTGATTAGTCTTTCGCTCCTACCCACAAGTCATCCCAGAAGTTTTCAACCTTCACGGGTTCGGTCCTTCAGTTGCGGTTAAGCAACCTTCAACCTGCTCATGGGTAGATCACCTCGGCTTCGGGTCTAGTGCCAGCGACTCAGATCGCCCATTTCGGACTCGCTTTCGCTTCGCCTCCAGCGCAGAACGCCTTAGGCTCGCCACTGATAGTAACTCGCAGACTCATTAAGCAAAAGGCACGCCATCACCCTTGCGGGCTTTGACACCTTGTAAGCACATCATTTCAGGTACTATTTCACTCCGCTCGCAGCGGTTCTTTTCACCTTTCCCTCGCGGTACTTGTTCACTATCGGTCGCCAATGAGTATTTAGGCTTACGCCGTGGTCGGCGCAGATTCATACGAAGTTTCACGTGCATCGTATTACTTAGGAAATCCCTAGGCGTGCTCGGGTTTTCGGTTACGGGCCTTTCACCCACTATGGCGCAGCTTTCCAGAAGCTTCACCTAACCTTTGCACTACCACGTCGGGCTCCTACAACCCCTACCGATAAATCGGCAGGTTTAGCCTGTTCCGCTTTCGCTCGCCACTACTGACGGAATCTCTTTCGATTTCTTTTCCTCCGGTTACTGAGATGTTTCACTTCACCGGGTGTCGCGATGTTCCTGCTATGGATTCACAAGAACTCGAGCAAGTGTTATCTCGCTCAGGTTACCCCATTCGGAAATCTACGGGTCAAAGCGTGTTTGCCGCTGTCCGTAGCTTATCGCAGCTTACCACGTCCTTCATCGCCTATTGGCACCAAGGCATCCATGATGCGCTCTTTGTAGCTTGATCAATCTGTTCTGGCCTGCTCGGCCAGAGATTCTTTGATAACTGAAACTCTCCTGAACAGCGGTCACAGACCGCTGTTACAGATATTTCAGACTCAGCTCTTAAAGTTGTATTTCTTACTACCCTGTATGTAGATGTCAAAGAACCAGCCGTTCGTTACATTTTGCCACAAAAAAGCTCAATCTCATGCCGACAAAATCACGTTTCCGTTTTCGTTGCCGGGACAAAATTGAGCCCAATTTGCAGTCCCAAAATGTACGTAGAACGTTCCCCAAGTTAATGGAGTCCCGCTTCCAGCGGGATCAACAATCTACCGCAAATCGGCGCCTCGTCAACGCAATCCGACAGATTTCTGCAATTTTCCTACTAGAATGCAATTCTTTCAGGTTCAGTAATTTACTTCTTGCGCCAGCGACAGGGGTAGTCAATTGCGGTGCGCTAACGCAAAATTCCTTGCGTATTGAAGAGAAAGTTTACCGGCCCGAATATTTACGCTTATTCAATCGCTGTCGCAACGCTGATGTTGTCGAGCAGGCGATCACGACCCGAATCGTAAAGACGGGCTGGGTTCGACTAAGAAACTTGCCGAGCGCTTCAGAAATCTTCGACGCCTGCTGAGACAGGGCAGGTGATAAGAAGTTTCGCAGTGGACACACTCGCGTAGGGCTGTGGACTCTGACAGACAGATGCTACTGAGTTTTTTTAGGATTGAATCCTGCGGTCGAATTCTAGCGGTGAGGGCAGCAGATTACTTTAGATGAGTTGCATCTTCCCAGCGGATTGCGGCACGGAGAAGTTCGCCCAGAGAACTAACCCCAAACTTTTCCTTCGCGCGCGCGCAGTAAGCCTGCACAGTTTTCAAACTCAAATGCAAATCCTCGGCAATCTGCGCTGTGGTGCGTCCCTGGCCAAGGAGCCGGAATATTTCCAACTCGCGATCACTTAAACGTTCCACCGGAGAATTTTCGACTCCTTTAGGCGATGAGCTAAACCGGCGAGCCATGCTGTTAACGACCCTTTCACTGACATAAACGCCGCCCTCCATTACTCGGCGAATAGACGCCAAAACGCTTTTTGTGCTTTCTCGCTTCATGACATAACCGCGTGCGCCGGCGCGCAAGGCGCGTTCAGCGTAAAGGGCTTCATCGTGCATGGAAAGCACAATTAGGGCGACAAGCGGAAATTGGCTCTCCAGGTTCTTAACCAATTCCAAGCCAGACTCATTCTTCAATGAAATGTCCACGAGGACAACATCAGGTCGTGTCTTTGCGATTCCTGTCATGGCTCCAGCGGAATCCTCCGCTTCGCCGCAAACAATCAGGTCATTCTGTTCATTGATGAGATTGGTGAGCCCTTCGCGAACCAGAGGATGGTCATCGACAAGAAAAATCCGATGTTTGCGCGCGGCATTGGCAGATGGGGTTGAGTTCATTGTAGGTAATTTAGCTCGTTGTGGTTTGAAACCGTTACCTTGCAGGTTGCAATTGTTCCTCGCTGACCATTTCGCTGGACGTTAAACGTCCCGCCAATTAGCTCCGCGCCGTGGCGCATCAGGCGCAGCCCAAGCCCTTTTGAATCTGAGAGATTACTTGGAAAGCCAACTCCATCATCTGTAATTGCGAGAGTAAGTTCGGACGCATTTAGACTAACGCGGATATCGACCTGGTCTGCTGCAGCGTGTTTCGCGGCGTTTGTAGCGGCTTCCTGAGCGATCCGATAGAGTTGTGTTGCAATCGTGGAATCTTGTACTGGAATAGACTCTTCTCCACGAAAAATACAGTTGACCGCAAATCGTTCGCTTATGTTCTCAGCAAGGCCCTCCAAGGCGGTAGTTAGCCCGTCCGCGTCTAGTTCGGGCGAAAAGAAACCTCGCGCCAGGTTGCGAGTGAGGTCGATTCCTTCTTCAACGTAGCGTACGAGTTTCCCTGCTTCTGTTACCTCTGGAGCGCACTTGGCTGCAAGTTTCTCTTTCAACACTTGAGCAGCAAGAGCCGTTCCGGTTAAGTGCTGGCCGAGGTGGTCGTGAAGATCTTGTCCGAGGCGTCTTCGTTCGCGATCCGCCACTTGTGCAATTTCTCGGTCGAGCCGCTGTCGTTCAACGACCTCGCGTTGCAATGCAGCTGTCCGTTCCTGCACGCGGCGATCCAACTCGTTTACCAGTGTGCGTAGCTTAGCTAACACTCCGGCAAACAGCGCAAATGCGGTGAAAGCCATCCCTGCATTCCAGTAACGGAGACCAGGAATTCCAGCTGCAAGGTCCGAGACCAGCCACGCCACAACGCTGGCAACTATAATTACCAACCCAACAAGAAAGCTCCCAAACCAGACGGCCAACGAAATCGGCAAAAGATAAAACAGAAGCATCGGGCGTTCGTATCCCGTTAAATAGTCGAAGTAGCCCACGACGCCGACCAGAGAAAAACAGACGATCACCAGAGCCGGTCTGGGAAAAGTCAGGCGACTGAAGCCGCCCAGCCCAAAAATAATCTCCTTAAGCCGGCTTTGTCGTGTAATTGTGCAGACTGACATCGTGATGGCCTTCTAAGACGGGCGATAGCCCAAGACAGCCAAAAGGATTTTGTTTCGCATTATCGCAGAACTCCCATGGACGAATCAGTCAGTGCTCAACCCCGAGGGGTTTCGGAGTTGAGATACAAACGTAAATCATCGCCACTCTCTTTCAAATATAAATTCCCCGTTTTCCAGGTAGGATGTCGCCCTACTGGGGCGCATCTGGGAATTCCAAGCTAAGAAGTTTCCGCCTACGGTGCTTTTCTTCGCCGCACAACGGTGCCCGCGCCATCCAGAAACCCTGTGAGACGCGGGTAGTTCAGTAGCGAAGCATGGCGCACGCTTCGGTATCACCTCAATTATTCGTATTGGCGTGCCGATATCAAACAGATACGGCAAGCCGAGCCGCGGTAGAGCGCGCCGCTATGGCGTTGCTTTTGTAACGATCACCTTCTCAAGAAGCTTGCTGTGATCCGAGCTGTAGAGCCGAAATTCGTAACTGGAACCTGCACCAATCCAATCCGCGTCCTGCGAACCACCGGGAGAATCTGCGAACAGCACCTCGTCCCGTCCGTTCTCCGAGACGTAAATCTTTCCATCTACGCTCTTCCACGAAATGGTCGTCTTGCCTAGCCGGTCGCTAGCCGGCACCGGATTCGGAGAAGCGCCAAGAGTTGGCGCGACTTTGGTCACGAAAACGATGCCTGGCGTAATAACCAGATTTTCGAATTCTGACAGCCGAAACGCTCCTTTACGACCCATTGCGATGCTTGCGGCCCCTTGTTCGTCCACTAACTCCTTGATGAAACCGACCATACCGTAAGAATGACAAGGGAAAGGAACCTTTGTCTTCCTCCTAAGGGGTCGTGGTAACGGTAAGCGAAAGCGATTCAGAATCGACGTTCTCGGACCGAATCTTCGGCCATCAGGGAAATCATCCAGGTAGCCGGTGCCCCAATCCTCAACCGCATACAGCCCGCCTGGCTTCAAATGATGATCAAACAGATACCAGAATGTTCTTTTACTTAGTTCTCCAATATGCGACGCGTCGTCTATAATTATATCAAACCCTTCTGGAGCCACTGTATTAGCCACTTCAGACAGAAGTCGTGTATCTGCCTGGCTGCCCTCAAAAACTTGAATACGCTCTCCAAGCCGAAGGTGCCGTCGTAGCTTGCGATCAATGCCTACAATCGTACCGCGAACAAAATAATCGCGCCATAATTTAAGCGAGCCCCCTCTGCGGACTCCAATCTCCAAAAGCTTAACCTCTTTATCGATCCACGGAGCAAAAATTCGGTCGTACATCTCCAGGTAGCCGAGCCTTACTTTGTCGGTCTCGTAGGCACCCAAATTTAACTTCTTGCTTCGCATTTTCGCGAGTGAGACTGGCAGATTGGTAAACACGCTCACCGGCCGCTAAAAACAGATCGGTGGTACGGCCGGCGGTGATCTCTATGTTTGTACCAAGTAAGGAGGCAATTCACCATCCTTTTGTTCATTGCCTGCGTCATGGCACATGTAGTTATGACTTTCCGGCTACATTCACGGTGTTGACAGCCGATCGAGCAATTTGCTACCTATTTGCTCTGGCGGGAAGGTTACTTGTGATGATCTTGTCTCGGGCGCCACTTTCATCCAATACCCCTTCTGAATGGATGTTTCCGCGCATATCATTTTGCTTTACCACAAGGTGTTCGCTCGCTTTAGGCGCGAATCTCGGATCCGCCCTTAGCGGAGGTGGAGCGAGAATGATCCCCCACGTTTGGGTTCTATTTGGTTGGTCGTCGAAACAGCGATTGCCCGAAATTAGTACGTTTGCTGCGCCGTATCCGACATAAATTCCAGACCTGCACTGTGGCTGATTCTTCTCATTCAGATTGCGCCCACAATTCGAGATAGTGTTGCCAGTGATCTTGGCTCCAATTACGTTGTGGCCCGTTCCGATCCCGCAACTCCCGTGATTACGAATTGTGTTATTCGTCACGGTGAAGGTTCCACCACCCATTTCAATACCTCCTGCGTTGACGCTGCCACCATTAGCGATTGTGTTGCCGCTAATGATTCCGATCGTGTTTGTGCTAAATGCATTCCCTATGTCGATCTGTCCCCCACCAATATTGGTAATAATGTGGTTTCCGGTGACGCGATTGTTCGCGATCGTTATTTTTCCACCTGTGCAATAGATGCCGCACATCCCATTATCCTGGATTCTGCTGTTCTCGATCGTGATTGTTGATTCACTGGGCGCCTTGCCGGCGTCGTGCCAAATACCCATGCTCGGAGCCGCTGCCTCGCCGAGTCCGCTGATGAGGCATTTAGAGATCCTGCAGTTCGAAGCAGGTACCGCTATGCCGATGTGAGTGAACTTTTTCACCTCAACTGTGTCCGCAGTGACGCCAGGCCGATTCAGCGAAATTACGGTCACAGTTCCATTGCCGTCGAGCGTTAGGTTACTGATCGTGCTATTCTCGCCGTCCATTCTGACAAGAACACCATTAAAACCTGGGGCCCGCACGAAGACCGTTTTACCGAGTCCAGCGCCGCGGATTGTAATTCCAGCTCTTGAGATCGTCCATGTGGTGCCAACGGTGTAAACCCCCTCGGGGATATCGAGAACGGAATTGTTGGGCGGAAGCTCTTCTAGCGCCCGCGCCAGGCTGGGAACAGCATCTTCCGCATGTGCAAAAAAGAATTGGCCAGAGACGGCCACAAGGACGATCGGAAAAAGTAGCTTGGAAAGACGCATATTTATTTATCAGGTACTAATGCGCTGCGGTTTATTGTAGATGGATACCAACTCTAAGTCAGCAAACGAGCCGGCATAATTTGTCATGTGGACCTGAGCGTTACAATTGCGATCGTGTTCTCGGCAGTCAAGGGCAGGCCATCGGAAACATTTTGCAAATACAATCTCGTTCCGTCGCGGACCCACTGCCCGGTTGTTTGGGAAAAAAGACCGGGACCGCTCTGGGCAAAAAGGGGACCGTCTGGAGCATCCAGGTGAACTTCAACTTTGCTCGTCGCGTAAGTCATCCACGACACTGTGCTGCAACCCGCGCCCTGTGAATCGGCTTGGAAGGGATTTGGCTCGGCGGCGATCGATCCCATCGGTCTGGGTTTGACTGTGAGTTCTTCCAACTCCCCACTGGGAAACACCGAGGCGGCTCGCGGGAGGATCTTTCGTGTTTGCATTGGTAATGGGTTATCGGTTTTCTGACAAACCATGTAAACATGGTAAGATGGGAGGACGTTGTTATCGATCAGGAAGTTATCAAGAGCAATCAGCGCCTTTACTAACGGCATAATTTCAGCGTCGTCTTCTTTGAAATTGCCGGCAATTTGGTTGAAGACCAAAAGTAACAAAGTCCCGCCAACGTAGCGGAAGTGCCTGACTTCAAATCGACTGGCAACTAACGGCACAATCTCGCTGGCGCGAATGCCTTCGGAAGGGTCTGAGCGGTTCATCTCATCGAGCGACAACCGAGCGGCTGTGCTCTTGATTCCATTGTGCCGCCGGAGCTTTCGATAGCGTTCGGGAATAACTTTAAGGAAAGAGTCGGCGAGCAGGAGATCTCGCTGTGGGAACTGCATTTGCGAAGGCCCAATGTACTCATAGATAACTAACAAACCGCCGGGCTTCAGTGTTCGCTTGATTTGGTCAAGCAAATGTTCGAGGTGGAAAACGTGGTGCAAGGCTGCGTGTGCGTAAACAATATCGTAGGTCTCTGGCGCGAACTCGGCCGTGTTCAGGTCTGCGACTTCGTATGTTAAACCCTGGAAGCCTTCTGCTTCTGCTGTCTTGCGTGCGCTTTCAATCGCACCCTCGGCGACATCCACGCCATGAATAAGCTGACAATAACCACGACGGCGCAAAAGGCGCTCGATTACGCCAAAACCACAACCAAGCGATAGCGCTTTCACCGGTTTTTTGATGCTGGCTAGAAGACCCGCGGAATGATCGATCCAATCGATGGCCGGATCTCCGGTGGCGCGGCGATTGATATTTTCTAAGACGGCCGGCACCTGAACCCATTGCGTCCCGGGAGCCTCGCTTTGCGGATCGCTCCACCATTCAGCCACCTGCTTACCGGGTTCGATTTTCGTCTCCTCAGCCATGGGACACAATGCTCGATTGTAAAGCGCGCTGCAAGGCTCCGTCGAAAGGGGCGTCGTCAGGTTGCCGGGTCGACACAACTCGAAGTCCGTCGACACGCCCAAGGCGTTACAAGGTTACGAATGGGCCCTAGAAAACAACTTTGGCGGGTGGCTGTCCGAAACTTGGCAAAATTTGGCTGGCCCGAACAATGAATATCGATGCGAGTTCCGGGATATCGCGCGAAGGGAGGGGCGCTTTGTGAGCGCCCCTCCCAGTCTTTAAAAGCCCAGATCGTTGTTCAGCTGCTCAGCTTCATCGAGTACCGGCGACTACCTGAGGTGCCGGCTTGTTCACTTCAAGCTGGGCGCTTACTTTTTGGATTTGAGCGGCCTGCTGTTTAAGCTGAGCCGTGAGAGTCTCTATCTGTGTTTGTTGCTGCGTCACCGTTGCCTGCAACTTCTCAACTTTTAGGTTGAGCATCGCTTGCTCCTCCGTTTCGGGAACAGCTTGGCTCGGGGCGGGTAGGGGAGAAGATCCGCCCGTGTCGGTTCCATCGGCAGCGACGGCAACTGTACCTAACCTTCCATCGGGATCGATGAACACAAAACGGGCTACGCCGCCCATGTTGTTAACGCCCGCACCGTAAATGTTGGCGATAGAGCACGTGTTACTTACCTGGCCAAAACGACTGTGCACACCAGACAGGGGGCCGATGATGATATTGTTATCCACGGTGGTGAGACCGGCGCCGGCTTCGCGGCCGATGGCGATGTTTCCGCTGCCCAGGCTGTTCCTGAGTGCGCCCCGGCCAACGGCTTGGTTGTTCGAACCGGATACGTTGTTCCGGAGAGCGGCGGTACCGAGAGCGGTGTTGCTGCTACCATCTACATTGCTCAAGAGCGCAAATAAACCGAACGCCGCGTTGTCAATTGCTGTGCTGTTGTTAGTCAAGGCCTGAAAACCGACGGCCGTGTTTTCAAGGCCGCTGTTATTACTAAAGAGCGCTTGGGAACCGACGGCGGTGTTGTCGCGGGCACCGACCCTGTTGTTAAAGAGCGCATTCCATCCGATGGCCGTGTTATCACTATCTGTTGTATTGAAGGCGAGGGTTCGATATCCCATACCGGTATTTCTGTTGCCAGTCGTATTGTGCGAGAGCGTTTGAAACCCCACGCCCACGTTATCGTTGCCGGTGGTGTTATCTTGAAGCGCTTGCCCGCCGATGGCGGTGCTGTGGTCGCCGCTCACATTGCTGAAAAGCGCTTGATAGCCAACTCCGGTGTTCTGGTTGCCGTCGGCATTGTTGAAGAGTGCTTGGAAACCGACGCCCACATTCCAGACTCCAGTGGTGTTGTTAAAGAGCGCGTTATCGCCCACCGCGGTGTTTTGGCCTACGCAGCCACCGGGCGGGTTTGGACAACCCGCTTCGAGGGTTGGTGAAAGCGCAAACCAGCAGAGCGCAATTGGCAGGATAAAAAAGCCGCAGCGCAAAGGCGAGCGGCTGATTGACGTTATCATAGGTAGAGTTTTCATTTGTTTATAGTTCATTTGTTGGGGTTGCCCTTTTTAGCGCGCGCAAACTGCCCTCCAGTTTGGCGGAACCTGGAATCATCCTAATAAATGCGCATCCACTGAGGGGCGCTCTCATTTGTTGGCTGAATCGGGCTCCAGTTGGGTTTGGAGATCGCGTGAAGCGGCAGCCCCAGCGTAGATCCAGGTCCAAGGACTCCTTGAGTGCGGGCCGAAGATGCGTTGGAACGTCGGATAACATGATCGGGCGCGTTTGTATCAAGTGCCGCTCTGGCGTGTCAAGCCTGAAGTTTGTGAAAGCCTGACGAGGAGTTCTTCGGCGTTCGATTTTTGAGTAACCGCTGTTGGTGGGTCGCGCTTGATTGGTGTGTGGCTGTGGTATTCTAAATCCAGTTGCCAAGGAGATCGTTTTAACGACAGCCAGCAAGGGATTTAGGTAGGAGCCGGCAAAACACTTCTCGCGCGATTTTCAACCTTTTGTATCGCGCAGGGAAGATCGTTTGTGGCGGCGGCCGGTCGATGGTTTAAGGCTATGGACCCGATACGAGTGCAGCCGGCTGAAGTCGTAGGAGGAGATGAAGTCGGTGACAATGTGTTAGCGCCTTCCACGGAGAGACATCTCCAATTTCTCGATCGGCAGCGGAAGTCGAAACTGCCGTTATCGATAGGGCGCTGTCATCGCAACTGCACCTGTGGAATGGTCAAGCCTTTTTACTGCGAAGCATTCACTGTCACTCTTGCAAGCGTGTTAGCTGAAGTCAGCGGCAAACCATTGGAAACGTTTTGTAAGTAGAAGGTCATACCATCCCGTACCCATTGTCCGGTGGTGATCGAAAAAGTACCAGAACCGGTTGTGGCGATGCGATTACCATTCGGCGAATTAACATGAATTTCAACGCTGTTAGTTCCAGTGCTTGTCCATGTGAGCGTTGTTTGTCCGTGGCCCTGTGGATCTGGTGTAAACGGATTGGGCTGCGCGCTGATCGAACCGTTAGGTGGACGTAATGCCGTCATTGCCACCGTCGCAAGCGTGTTGTCAGAAGTTAACGGCCGGCCATCGGAAACATCTTGTAGATAAAATATCATGCCGTCCTTTACCCAATGCCCGGTACGCAATGAAAAGCTGCCCGGATCCCCTCCCGCGAACACTGGGCCGTTCGGAGCATTGACGCGAACTTCGGCCCGACTCGACACGTTGCTTGTCCAGGCGAGGGTTGTCTCGCCAATTCCGCCAGAATCCACCAGGAATGGATTTGGATTGGCGGCGATTGAACCCGTGGTTGTACCGCCAGGTGGAGTCGTGACGTGTAAAGTCACTGAGTCTAGAGTGAATGCTCGTGTAAGCGGCTGACTATTGCTTACGTCCTGCAGGAAAACCTTCGTCCCTTCCCTAATCGACTTGTTGGTCAATTGCGAAAAACTTCCAGCCCCACTTCGCGCGAAAAGTTGGCCCGCAGGCGCACCGAGGCGGACTTCGACGTTATTCGTTTGCCGGGTTGACCACAATAGAGTTGTCGCCCCTTTGCCGCTGCCATCGCTCACCTCAATAGGGTTTGGGTTGGCAGTGATGCTGCCATACCCAGGCCGTTTCGAGAAATGAGCAACATATCCAGTGCTAGTGGGAGGCGCCGAAATGTTGTGGAAGCGGTCGCCATGGTCCGACCAGGAAACAAAATCATAGATAAGCCCGTCCAGCGTTTGTGGAGTTTGCACACCGATGTTCCACATCAGATTAACTACGCTCCAGAATGAGTGGGGCGCCGGTTCCGATGCGCCATTCACTATTACCGGCAAGGCGACTGGGCTGGTAGTCACCTTGAGCTGTGTATGGCGGGGAAATATGTCTCGAGTCACCATTGTGGCGAGCCCATATGAATCTCGCGCAATCAGAATAATGCGATACCACACATCGGGATCCGTTTCCGGAAAGTTTAGCGTGACTGTGCCACTGTAGATGCCGCTGGTAGGCGGAAAAAACGGATGAGTATGATGATTGGGAGTGCCGAAGCGGTGATGCTCAAACAAGATTTGCCAAGTAAGCTGGCTCGCCTGCAGCACCCCGTCTTGGGGATCTCCGGTCACAATATCGTGGCCATCGACCGCCGAGCCCTCGAACGTGATTGTGTCGCCCGCGTCATAATAGGTGTTTGGAGCAGGTATGCTAATGGTAGGCACAGGCGGCTGTTTGGTCGTAACGGATAAAACGGCCTCTCGCGTTGCGGTGTTTCCAAAGGAATTGCTTACTATACAGCGAAACCTCGCGCCATTGTCTGCAGCGACTGTGGGATTCGGCAGTGTGTAGTCGGGTGAATCCGCCGCGCCTGCGATATCGGCGTCATTTCGTTGCCAACGATAGTGCAAGGGTGGCACGCCTGAGGCAGCGACGATGAATCTGGCAGGCCATCCCTGGCCGACGAGTATGTCCGACGGCTGAGTGCCAATCGTCGGAGCAAGACTGGCCGGATAACGAATTTGATAAACTGCGCCATCATCACGGCTGATGTAATAGAGATTTGTGTCCGGTCCTACGATCAGGTAAGTCGGAGAGCCGTGTATGCCGCTGGCAAATTCATTAACTGTGTGAAAGCCGTAGGGACTTGCGGGATCGATCTGATTCGGATCCATCGTGTAAATCCATCCACCACAAAGATCGAGGAAGAAATATTTACCGATGTACGAGGATGGAAAACCAAACGGCGGGTCACCCGAGCAACGCGCTGGCGGATTATAAAAGCTGCCGCCTGTAATGGCACAGCCTAATGGAGTACCACCTTGGCCGGGGAAATGGTGATAACCAAAAAGTGGGTTTGTAAAACCGTTGACCGGCGGTTCGACCGGGCCTTCGATCGTCGGCCATCCGTAATTTCTTCCGCTGATTCCCTCGTTGATTTCCTCCCACGTACTCGCCCCGACGTCATCGACAAACATCCGTCCTGTGGTTCGTTGAAAAGCAAACGTAAATGGATTACGCAGACCGAGACAATAGATCGCGCGATTTAGCCCCGTCGTTCTATTGTAGAACGGGTTGTCAGTTGGAAAGGTTGATTCAGGGTTCGTTCCGTCCGGGTTCTCCGGAACCGGATTGATTCGCAGTATCTTGCCAAGAACGATGTTCAGTGATTGCGCCGGTGTACCTTGGCCGTTCTCGCCAACGGCGATGTAGAGTTTGCCGTCGGGCCCAAAGTGCATGGCCCCTCCGTTGTGGACGTAGGAGCTGAGGGCAAGATCGGGCAGATCAAGAATGCGCTTCTCGCTTCCAGCCAGAGCTCGATCGGGATTTGCCGGGTCAGCGGTAAAGCGGCTCACCCGGTTATGAGTTGGCTGGGACTGGTTCGCGGGTCTGACTGTGTAGTAAACGTAAACGAAACCGTTCGCTGTGAAGTCTGGGTCAAAACAAATCCCGTCCAATCCGCGCTCGCCGCGCGTGTCGGCGGCCACAGTCAAAAATGGAGTTGCTTGCAGGACGCCGTTTCGAAAAACGCGAACGCTTCCCGCTTGCTCGCAGACGAACAGACGATGCACCGGTGTGCCCGACGCGGGGCACGGATCGGGCGCAAACGCCATGGCCGTTGGGTTCGTTAGGCCGTGTGCGTACTGCAGTTCTGCGAATCCGTTCGGTAAAACCGTCTGCGCGGGGACGCGTGGGCCCAGAGCGAATACGAACGCAAGCGTTATGATTACATGTAGAGGCGCAGCGCGCTGAACGCCCCTTGCGAGATGCATGTACGTGTACGTTTTCGGCATGTGTTTGGCGAAGGTTTTTTGGAAGCGACCCGGAGTTTAATCAGCAATGCAAAAACAAATCAAGAGAATTTGCCGGTTTTAAGAAAAGGGTGAAAGAAGGAGACCCAGCCTTGGCGCCCGCCCGAAGCAGGCGCTTATGGGTCGGGCTCGGTCGAGCTTTTTCGGCCAGTGCTGTGCCTGCTCTTTACAAAACAACAGTGTCCGCGCAGATGCAGTCGGTTGAGCACCATTTTTCCCCGCCTGCTTTCGCTTGTGCCAGCTCGTATCCGATGAAGTTCTTTTGCATCGACAACCCGGGCGAGAATTTTGTAGAAAGCAATATGAAAACTACAACTACAACAAAAGAAATCGGACTCCAGTTTCGCCGTTTGAGGCGCGCGTTGCTACCGATGCTAGCCCTGCTGGCCTGTTTTGCGCTTTCAACGAGGGTAAAGGCAGTTAGCCCGCCGCCGGATGGGGGCTACGGTGTCCGAAACACGGCTGAGGGTACTGACTCTCTGTTCAGTGTCACAACGGGAGCATGGAATTCCGCCTTCGGTTTTCGAGCACTCTACAGAAATGCCACTGGCGTTCGGAATACCGCTCTCGGTTATCAGGCGCTTTACAATACAAACGGACCCTACAATGTCAGCGGACTAGACAATATCGCTTTAGGTCCAAACACGCTGTTTAGCAACACGGTAGGTAATCGTAACATTGCGATTGGGTCATACGCGCTTTACCAGAACACTACCGGCTCGGACAACATCGCAATCGGCAATCATGCCTTACGGAATTTTAACGGCAACGGGAACACGGTAATCGGAGATTCGTTTTCAAGTGATCCGGACAACGTATCTGTAGGCAGAGTGCCGGTATTCGACCCAAGGCAGGGCAGAATCAGCGATGGAGTGTTGACCGCCTACCTTAACGCTCAAAATGATATTTATGTTGGCAGCATCGCCGACGAAAGCCCTTTCGGTAACATCTACACCTCCAGTGTGCATGTACAGGCGCAAAATGACATTTATGTCGGCATATCTCAGACCGAGCGGGTGCACATAATCGCAACAGAGGCTGTTACTGTGGCTCCTGTTTATGGCAACCCCATCGCCGGGTCTGCGGTAACTGTAAACGCAAACGGTCAGCTTGGCGTCGCGCCTTCGTCAAAACGCTTTAAGAACGATATCAACCCAATGGCGCAGTCGAGCGAAGCTATCCTTGCACTGAAACCAGTGACTTTTCGGTACAAGACGGAGATCGATCATAACAGCACTCCACAATTTGGCCTTGTCGCGGAGGACGTCGAAAAGGTCAATCCTGATCTGGTCGTGCGAGATAAAGAAAGCAAGCCGTATAGCGTTCGTTATGACGCAGTGAACGCGATGTTACGCAACGAGTTTCTCAAAGAGCATCAGAAAGTTGAGCAGTTGGAGGCAACTGTTGCGCGGCTAACAACACGGCTCGAAGAGCAGGATTCAAAAATTGCAAAGCTAAGCGACCAGCTTGAAATGAGCCGATCTGCTTCTCGTGTAGCCGCCAGCCGGTAGAAGGTATCGCTAGATAGAAGATCCACCGTTTCGTGGGGCGGCGACCACAGCCGGCTCGCAGCCGCGAGGACGCGCCTAAGCGGCCGGGCGGCTCAGCGATCCGTCCCTACCATTTACGAAGTGGCTTCAATCTGTTGGGCGGGAAAGGCCTGCGGGGCGGGTTTTTTCCAATGACGCACTGCGAGTAGGATTGCCGCGCCCAGCCACACAGCCCACGCCAGGTAGCTGATGTTTCGAGCTAGTTTACCAACCGGAGAGAGTGTGTACTTAAGCTCCGCAGTGTGTGTTCCGCCGGGCAGATTAAGGTTCACAAGGCCGGTGTCGCCTATGGAAATCTTGTCATCTTGCTTTTGTCGATCGATCCTTAGTTGCCATCCTGGAAAATAGACTACGGCAATTTGAGCTTTGGCATCGGCCGGAGCGGTATATTTGTAGGTGTATGCTGTGCCTTTGTGTTCGTAATTTTGGATCGCGATTTGACCGTTAATCGCTGTAAGGCGGTTTTCCGGTGGCGGGTTATCGTATAGGAATTTTGGATCCGTGAGAGGCGGCTTGACTGTTAAGGGCCAGAACTCCTGAGGCGCATTGCCTCCGTACCAATTCAGTTTTTCCTGTCGCACGTACCAGCGCAGAACACGGTCGGTGCTGCCATGATCGGTGAGTTTGCCTGGGAGGGTTAGGAGACGAGGCAAAGTTGGGATCGCGAATATGATTGCGATGAGTGACAAAACGAGAGGGTGAACCCACTTGTCCAAAACTGGTGCGGCCAGAGCTGTGGCGAGGCATCCGAAAAGAGCAGTAAAGATCAGTAATCGCCACGGGAACTGAATGAACCGCAGCATCGGAGGTACGCGCGTCCAATCCATTTTTGTGGACATGACGAAAAGAACAAGTGCAACAAGAGCCAGGCATACGCCCAGCCGATACCGCTGCTCAATGCCTAGCCCCGGGCGGAAGAAGGCAATAGCTGCCAGGACAAGCCCAATGAGCACGGCAATTCCCAGGTTAATACCCATATTATCATCTGGGCCAGCGATGCTACCTTGTCGGCCCAAGCTCTCAACGAAATACTGCTGCCAGTACAGAGCATGGTAACGCAGGGCGCTCGCTGGCGACATGGTTGACGCCGCCACTCCGACGCGCGACGCAAGGCCAGCGTTGGTCAGCTTCAACAATGTCATTGCTGGTAGCCAGAAAAAGGCTGCCATTGCTGAACCTAGCAGTCCTCCAGCCATGACGACAAATGGCCACCGCTTTTGGTACGTTGTCAGTATCGTATAAAGCCCGACAGCCATCGTGCCGTAGAGCGCTGTGATGTTATGACTTAGCATAAGACAGCTGTACATCAACGCGATGAACAGCATGCCAAACCATGGACGTTCCCGCGCGATTTCCGCTCCCAAAAAGAGGCCTGCGACGGTAGGCCAGGCCCAGCATTCTCCCAGGTCATCCCGAACGAACAGATCCGTCAAATGATAACGAGTTAAGGCGAAGATAACAGCAGCGCTGAGAGCCCACCATGGCAGCCGTGACCATCCTTCTCTCCGGCCGATAACATAAACTAGGCCATACATGAAAAGCCCACTAAGATATAGCGATGTATAGAAGCTCATTTTCGTCGCCAGACCGTAGTCAAGGCCAAGTAGAAAATGAAAGAGAGCGCCTACGTAGTAGCCGAAAGGCTGGTAGAAGGTGTGGAACGGATATCCATAACCGAAAGCCCACTCAGGCGCCCAGGGGACGTGCCCTGGCCCGTTCCCCCGCCAGACGTTGCACACCTCGTAAATGCGAATAACAGGAAATAATTGGTCGTGACCCGACCACATGTAGAGGCCCAATGTGGGCCAAATCAGAACAACTATAATGGCCGTGTAAATGGCCAACGATTGGACGACGTGGTTGCGGCACAACGATCGCGAAAGGCGCACTATTCTGTCAACCTGCTCCATTGTACTATGCTGCAAAGAGTCTTTTCAGTAGTGGCAGCTACAGCCTGAAACGGTAAGCGTTGGAAAGGGAGCCAATGCCTTTAGCCTTTGACAGCCAAATCATGTTTTTTAAGGGTCTCAAGCCATACACCGTAATCGCGAATGTAATCATCAGCGTCATACGGATGAGAGGCAAACACCAGCAGAACAGCATCTGCTGAATACTTATACTGCGTTCCCCACACGAGTGGCCGAATGTGTAATCCGATCTCCGGTCGATCAAGAACTATTTCCTGCCGATTCACGCCATCGTCTACAACGACATGCACACTTCCTTTCACGCAGAGAAGGAATTGGTGGCACTCGCAATGAGCGTGTTCTCCCCGCACTTCAGTGCTGGGTACCGCGTGGACCAGGAAGAAGCGGGCCGGAACAAACGGCAACGCTTCGGTCATCTCAGCGGCTACTAACCGTCCCCGAATGTCCTCGAAAGCTGGGATCCGATGGATCCTTACTCCGTTGACATGGGACGAGCTCGCCGAACGGTCCTCTTTTTTAGCACCAGCTGGTGGACGAGTTGCGTCATTGTCCCGGGAAGAATAGCCATGAATCCGAGCAGGATTGCCAAACACTATTGCATTCGCAGGGACTGATCTGGTGACCACGGCGCCAGCTCCGACCATGGCATTGCGGCCAATTGAGACTCCCGGCAAAATGGTCGCGTTTGCCCCGATCGAACAACCCTCTTCAAGTGTGGTGCGTGGAAATTCGGCCGGAGGTTCTTTGCTCTTGGGAAAGGGATCATTGGTAAATGTCACATTGGGGCCAATAAAGACGTCACTGCCCACCCGTAAGCCGTCCCAGAGCTGGACACCGCATTTTACGGTTACGCGGTCGCCCAGTATAACATCATTTTCAATGAAAACGTGATCACAGATGTTACAGTCTTTACCTACAACTGCGCCTGGCAAAACATGGGCAAAGGCCCACACTTTGGTGCCGGCTCCGACGGAATGGCTTTCGCAGATGCCCTGCGAATGAACGAAGTAGTCCATATGTCTCCTCAGTTGAATTCCATTTCTCGCAACACGACAGCTCCCGGACGCTTTTTTGTATTCTCATAAACTCGCCAGACATACGCTCCCACGATGCCAAGGCACACGAGATTAACGCTTCCAAAAAAAATGATACTCAAGACGATAGGAGAATACCCTGGGACTTGGATTCGTCCAGTAAGCCGGCTCCACAACAGGATTATGGAGAAGATAACAGATATCACTACTCCGAGTGAGCCCACCCAAAGCAGCACTTTTATTGGCAAGTCTGAGAAAGAAAATGAAGAATCCATCAGATAACGCGCTCGCTTTGCAAACGTCCAGGCGCTCTTACCGTGTCGCCGTCCCATTCTTTTGTACGGTAATGTTTTGCGCCTGAATCCCAACCAGAGCACGAGGCCGACAAGTGAACTGTGAGATTCTTCGAGCTTTAGCAATTCACGATGAAACGCGGCGTTGCAACCGAACACATCGATTCCTCCCGGAGGCAGTTCGGGCTGAACGAACTTGCGATATAGAAACCAAAACAGCTGCGACCCAATCCTGCTGAGAAAAGGGTCATCTCGCGACACGCGAGTGCCTACAACCACATCAGCTTCATCTTTAGCGAGTTCGTCAAAGAACGCGACAATCAAATCTGCTGGTTCCTGCAGGTCCGCGGCCATCACTGCAAAATAGGGCCCTGCTGCTTTTTGCAGGCCGGCCCGGATCGCTGAGAAGGAGCCGAAATTTCGCGACAACGCGATGAGCTTTGACTTAAAGCCGACAGTCGGAAGCTCTGCGGCAAGGCGCTGAAAGGACTCATCGGGGCTTCCATCCACCACAAAGACGACTTCGAGGACAGAATCCAGTCTCTTAGTGATTCCAGTCAGTGTTAGAAGAAGGTCTGGAATCGATGCTTCGTTTTTGTAAACCGGGATCACGATCGAATACATAGCAGGCCTATGACCTTCCCCAGCTATTGCAGGCCGCCACGACGCGCTCGACATCATCGTCAGTCATGAAGGGGTGAATAGGCAGCGAGACTTCCTTCTCCGCAAATCGCCGCGCATTACTTAGTTCGCCATCAACGACGTACGACTGTCTATGGAGAGCAGGTTGGTCCGGTATTAAGATCGGATAGTGAATCGCGCTCTGGATTCCCTGGGTCTTAAGATGTTCTTGAAAGCTCGTCCGATCTGCTTGCACCAGGATAGGGAACAGGTGGTAAACCGATCGCGAACCCCGAGGCTGGGGCGGGATCTCCTCCAGTTCAGATACGATCTCGCTTCGGTATAATTCGGCAATATCCCGGCGGCGTTTTGTAAATTCGCGCAAACGCGGTAGCAGAGCGTCGGTGAGAATCGCCGCGTGAATTTCGTCGAGGCGACTGTTCATTCCCAAATATGTGTGTCTGTATTTACCAGTCTGTCCATAATCACGGAGCGCTCTGGCGAGCGTCGCGAATTCCTCGCGATCAGTAATCAAGGCGCCTCCATCTCCCAGACAGCCCAGATTCTTGGTGGGATAAAAGCTGATGGCTGCTATGTCACTTGCGCTTCCTGTATTCTTTCCATCGCTGCTGGCTCCGATTGCCTGCGCGCAATCTTCCAAAACAGTGAGCTGAAAACGTTCGCGCAATCGCTGCAAGCGTTCGAGATTCAGACTGTGCCCAAAAAGATGCACCGGAAGCAAGGCGTATTGCGTTTCGCGGTTGGCCTCCAGAAATGCCTCGACCCTGGCTAAGTCGAGAAGCCCGCTTTCGTCGACGTCGATAAAAATTGGAATGCCGCCCGCACGCACGATGGCAAGTGTCGTGGCAAAGGCGCTGAGCGGCGTAGTGATGACTGATTTTCCTTCGCACCCAAGAATCCGCAGTCCTAACTCGATTGCGTCCAATCCACTGGCGCAGCCTACGGCATATTGCCTGTCTGTGTAGGCTGCGAGCTGCTGTTCGAAACGCGCGACCTCTTTGCCCAGAATGAACCATCCGCTATGGCCAACTCTATCGACGGCCTTTAGGGTATCTTCCCGAATAAATTCCCACTGTGCCCTGAAGTCATTGAGAAGAACGGTTGGTTCCATTGTGGCGCGGCTCCCTATCAGGCCTTCTTTATATCAGCGATCAAATATTTGTCGATCTGCGGTAATTGGTTGCTTTGCGGGCAACACCTATCCTTCGTCTACAAATCCCATCAATCTGTTAATCGTCTCGAGTGACTTCCAGCTTTGCCAGAAGCTTTGATCGTTTTTTCGCGTACAAGCGGAACTCGTAAACAGAATCGAACTGGATCCAGGGCACTTCGTGCGTCCCCGAAGGTCCCTGTGTAATAAATTTTTCCGGCTGCCGATCAACTTTTACGTAAAGATACCCGTTCGTCCCATTTCCTGTGTTCCAAGTGATCACCGTTGTTCCAAGTTGTTGGGTTGGATCCCCGGCGGGAACTGGGTTCGGTTCAGCGGACAAAACAGGCTTTGCAGTTGATGTTTGACTTGTCTGTCGTGATGGTCGATGGCAGGTGCTCAGGCACAGGCAAATAGAAAAACCCACGAGCAAAGTCGCGCAATACCTAAAACATGTGCGCTTGGTTTCTGACCCGCCCCGAATTGTAATGCACCGACCCATGTTCGCTGGAGTCATCGGTTAACTATGGTCTTCGCAAGCAGCCGTCGTGATCCACCTGTGGAATACAGCCGAAACTCATACGTGCTTCCTGTTACAATCCAGGGTACGTCGATGGAGCCGATCGCTCCGCGCGCAAAAAGGTGTTCCGGTCCGCCATCCCGTGTGACGTATATTTCCGCGTCTGCGCCGGCTAATGTCGCCCACGAGATTTTAGTATGACCGGGACCAGAACCGGATGGGACCGGATTCGGGTCGGCGGCAATCGTGGCCGTTCTTTCAATTGCGCTTAAGCTGGTAGTCTTTGTCGGCGCTACTTGTTCCGAGTACAGCCGAAATTCATAACGAGTGCCCGGTTTAATCCCATCAAAGAACCTGAGGCCTGATTGCCCGTGCGCGAACACTTCCTCGGCGCCGTCATCCACCGTCAATGTCAGACGAGCTTCGGGGTTGCAACAGACATTCCATGAGATAGTCGCACGTCCTGATTGTCCAGCTGGTACCGAAACCGGATTTGGGGTAACAAAGAGTACCGGTTCGCAATCACTAGGAATCTTCTTAAAGGAATAATCATCAACCCAGACCGTTCCGGCGGCTGCCTCTGCGTGGACGACAGCGTACCTGCTTCCGGTGGGCGCTCGAACCACCATACTCGACTCCTGCCAATGCTGTCCGGAGCGCACATCGTCCGCGACGATGGTTGGAACACGGAGGTCGCGCTTGTGCTCATCCTTCCAATCTACTTGCAGCCGTAAAGTTCCTGGTTTGGACGAATTCGCCATTTGACGAGCACTAAGCCGATAGCATTGACCTGAATCGACGGGGATGGGAGCCGATAACAGAAAATCTTTTCCCGTCACGTTGTAAGCCGCGTTTCCTCCAGCAGAGTATTTGCCTGTGTGATCGATTGTTGGTTTGCCGACCAATTGCCACCCATGAACACGAGCTGTGGTTGCCTGCTCAAAGCTTCCATTGATAAGCAACTCTCTTCCAATATCGCCAGTTCCACTGTCGATCTGATAGATGTGGACTCCATCCAGGACTGTTACTTCTTTCAGGCGCGGGTTTAGCTTAATCGCGGATTCCAATGTGTTCCAAGTTTGATAGATATTCCAAGAGGAGCTTCCCGCCCGATAAAGGTTCTCATCCACGAGCACGTACTTCGCACCCCAGCCTGCAAGTAGGTCGATAGTCGTAGGAGATGGGAATGCGCTGAGATCACTCCAGTACACGAGGTTTGGCGGATTCTGAGAGCTCCCCATGATTATGCGCTTGCCGGTCAATCTCGTGGAGTAAATCGCAGGTCCGCCATAGCCGTGTCTCGTTATCGGGTACTCCATGAATGCAAAATCGCCAGTTTGTTTCGAAAGCCACGCATCAACCGGGCGCTGCATGACAGCACTCATTGCTACTGGTTGCGGAAAGAAATCAATGACGACCAGGCCCATCGCGGCTACGGCGACTCCCGCTCGCATCCAGAGAGGCGCCCGAAGCTGTTCTTTCAACCAATTGAGAAGACGATCCAAGCCTGCGGCTGCGAGAAGGCCGACCGAGAGCTCAACAAAGAATCCGAGCCGGGCCCACCCACGAAGGTTATTAAATCCCGGAAGCTGTCGCAGCAATCGACCAGGCCCGGGTATGGCCGACAATGGCACATCATTAGTATTTGGGTTCAAGGTTGGTGGATGCGTGAGGTAAAGCCCTGGGCCGAAGGACAAGAGCAGGCAGCCCAGTGCCATCGCGATAAGTGTGACAACAACGCGGCGGCGTCGATGGAAAACGCCCGCGGCTGCGAGAAGCAAGGCGACCGCCCCAAGATAGAGTTGCCATTCCGATTGCCACAGCCCGTTCGGCCCGTTGCGCCAGAGTCGGCCAACCTCGCTTCCCCATAAGAAATGAGTCGTAGGCGGAATAACATAGTCGGCCAATGCAGCAGCGAATGCCTGAGATTCGCCAGGGCCACGATAATCCACAACCGCTCCATGGGTCGCCAGATAATACGGAATCAAAAATGGCAGAACAAAAGTTGAAGCAACCCCGATAGAGATAAGACCCAGCTTTAGCAGGTGCAACATGTCTTTCCTGGGCAGTTTCCATTCAAGTCGAAAGGCAACGTAGAACGCTGACGCAATCGCTGTCATAAAGAAGTAGTACCAGGTTGCCCAGGCTGAAAGGCCGAAGAAGATGCCGGCAAGAACCGCGTACCTGAGTCTGGGCTTAGTAATTAGCCGATCGAGGTAAAGAAAGAAAAAAGGTATCCATTGAGTCGAGACAATGGACAAATGGCCAACGGCATGTGCAAAGCGGTAAGGGCAAAATCCGACGATGAGCCCTGCCAGAATGGCCGCAGGCCGGTTAGACCATAGCTCGCGAGCCAGGAGGTACGTTCCGAAAGCCGTCAGGGGAAAGGACGCCAGTATCAAAAAATTATAGGTGAACACTTCGCCAAAGCAGCGCGTTAAGGGCGAGAAGAGAAGTACTGTCCCGGGAGAGAGATCTTGATTGCGAATCAAACTGAACCCAAAAGGAACAAACACGTCCGGGTCGAAGAAAGGCGACTTGTGAAGGTCAAAGAGAGCGTGCGCGACGTACCAAAGCTCCCAAAGGAAATGAAAATTGTCTTCCGGCCCTCCCATCACCTTCGCGCGCAGATACAAAATAGCGGGATAAGTCATTGCCACCGTCAGAACGACGTATAGCAGCAAGACTAGTAAATTATCATACCAGGGCCTCGCGCCGGCTCGTGCCTTGAAGCCGGCTGAGACCGATTGTGACTCAGTCATCTGTTCGTCCCAGGAATCTGGGTAAGGCGATCGCTCAAATCATCAAACTGTCGTTGAAGTTCTGCAATCGCTGACTCCAATCTGGATTGCTCCGCTTGATATGAGCAAACCACCACTTCTAGCCTCGATTTGTCCATATCCAGAGTCGCGATATATTGCGCTCGCTTCTCAAAAGCAGCCTCCATTTCGGCGACTGCACCGGACGAGCTAGCGCTTGGCTGCGGACTTTTCTCAATGTTGTTAGAAAGCTGGCAAGCCTCTTCTATAATTGCAGGGTTGGTAGGAGGATTGTCTGACTTGAAATCGGGCGGCACTTCCGAGCTATTTATCCTCAGCGCGAGCGGCTCGAGGCATTTGGCTGTATAGGGCTCCTTAAGGAAGGCAAACAATGAACGCATCGCCAATTCCGCGTTATCGATTAAATCTGCGTATCGGATGCGATGAACGACATTCGGACCGTAGGCTCGTTCAGCCTCGAGGCATGCGCTGACGGTTCGAAGCCAGTAACTGTAGGCCTCTTGTTCGTTCGGAGCGAGCTGAACGCCGGTTACGCGGTGGAAATTAAGCATCGAGCGCACAACTGTGCGTACGTCACGGATAATGTGGATGAAGAGAGCATCCGGAAACAGCTTACGCAGACCATAGATGTAGAACGAATACTCCGGTGTTCCATCGACCCAACGTTCTTTGGGCCCGGCCAGGGTGCTGGTAGCCTCAAGCCAACGTCCGTCAATTTTCAACTCCTTACTCCTGGTTTCGCGTTTTGTTTCCAGATCCTTGCGGTGGCGCAGAATCAAGTCGTTGATGCTCTGCCCGAACGCGGCGAACAATTCGTCATTCCTAATCTCCATCGCGCTCAAGATCGAGTGGTCACCGCGTGCCGCGCCAACTTGATGGGCAATTGCAACATTTACAGCGAAACTCCCCATCCAATTTGACTCAGGCACCGGAAACAAATTCGGATGGTGACCCAGACACCAGGTGAGAATACTGGTTCCCGAGCGCGGCGATCCCACGACAAAGATTGGCTTGTTTATTGGAGCCTGCATCTCAGGTCACGCTCGCCCCAGCTGCTGACGCCTTTACGTGTTCCAATTCTCTCTGAAGACTGATGATTAACCGTTGCGCCTCGCTGTAGTTCCTTCCTAAATCATGGAAATATTGGACTAGATGATCAAATTCAGCCTCCAATTTTTCAGCAGCACCAGCCGAGGTTTCGCGCGGCTGTCGCAAATTCTGAAGTTGATCACTCAATTCGTCGGCTCGCGCCACCATCGCGGGATCCGTGGCGGGATCGCTCGGATTAAAGTTACTCGGCACATTAGAACTATTGATACGTTTCGCGAGTGGCTCGAGGCATTGTGGAGCATACGGTTCGCCAAGAAATTCCAGTAAAGATCGCATTGCTGCCTCAGGCTGATGGAGCAGATCGGAATAACGCATCCGATGGACCACACTGGGGCCGTATGCTCGCTCTGCGTCTAAACAAGAGTTGACTCTCCTGAGCCAAATGTCGTAGGCATCCTGCTCGGTGGCGATCAACCGGTTTCGGCCGTCTGGAAAAAAATTCAACAACGATCGAACCACGTCTTTAACATCTCGAACCAGATGAATGAAGAGGGCCTGAGGAAAAAGTTTGCGAAGCCCGCAAACATAAAAAGAATTTTCCGGTGCGCCGGCTACCCAGCGAGATTTGGGCTCCTCTGGAGAGCGGGAGATTGTGAAAGGCGGGACGTCCCATTGTGCCCTTCGACTTTGAAACTGTTTCCGATGGCTCAAAATCAATTCATTAATACTTTGACCAAAGCTCAGCAGAAATTCTTCGTGCCCGACGCCAATTGCGCTGAGCTGCCCGCGAGGCCCACGTGCGCTCCCGCGCCGATGGTTAACAGCCGCATCGATTGCAAAGGGGCCCAGCCAATCCGCCTCTTCTTGGTAGAGGATATTCGGGTGCTGGCAGATACAGTAAGCGAGAACAGTCGTCCCCGAGCGTGGCGATCCTACCACAAAAATCGGCTTGGTTACCTGGTCCCTCATTTCAGTTGAAACGGCGAGTGCGTAGAGCGTCGAAAAATCATGATCGTCGCGGTCCAGGCAAAGAATGTGCGTTTGCAGGTCGTCGGCGCATCCAAAAGCTACCTCCGCCCCACCACGGAGAGTTTGGAAAAGCTGTTTTGAGGTCCTCCATGTAACGGTCGCCCAAGTAGGCATTGGCGATCAGCACTTCGAACTCGGAATTAAAGCTTAGAAACGCCTGGAGCAGATATTGCTCGGTCCAGAAGCGAAGCTCATCCATCACCCAGTCGCGCCGATAATCGAAAGGAAGAAAGATATCGTGGACGTGCACAATGACCCCAGGCCTGAGACGCGGTAATACTTCCAGGAAGAGGTAGTTTACGTCCCCGGCAATTTTCACGGTATGAGAACTGTCGATAAACAGAATGTCTCCCTCTCTCAGTTGGGAGAAGAATTCCAGATCGATGTCCTGAACCTTTTTCTCAATTAACGCTCGCAAACCAGGGAATCCGTCTCTGAGAAACTGGCGCGGAAACGGTTCGACACAGATGAGGGCTGAGTTCTTATTCTTTGCAATTGCCTCGGCCGAGATAAGAGAAGAAAAGCCACTGCCCACTTCAATGATCAGCCGTGGTTGAAAATGGCGGATCATGCAATAGGCGACCAGCGCGTCAGTGCCATCAAAGAGCCCGTTATTATGATGAAACTGGATCGGTTCACCAGTGGGCTCGGCGGGGAACCGATCATATTCCGAGCGAAATCTTGGAAAGTGATTCCGCAGCAGATCGAGTTGCATCGCGTCGTTCATGTCGATGCCCACCAGTTCGCTCGGCTGCTCCCAGATAGTTTCATGTAGGAACGCAGTATCAGGAATCGGTTGATAGAAGTGCACCGGTGTCACGTGAAAACCGTGGCGCTCCCAGTTCCGAAAGATCTCGAGAAAATCCGCGCTGTGGAGGCACCGAGGCATAACGCCAGCTAGAAAGCGTGATAGATCGGTCGCGCTGATTTTTCCATCCGCTACCTCCCGCGCGACTTCGCGCAGGAGCGGGTGCGAGAAGTAGTTGCTGCGGCTAACCTCGACTGAGTCAACCAGCACATCGGGCCGGTCGGCCGGGTAAAGGCGAAACTCGTATTTGGTCGAGTCCGCAATCCAGAGAATTTCAACGTGCCCAGAGTTTCCGCCGCGCGTCACGAGCTTTTCCTGACCGTCTGCGGTGGAAACGCGCACTTCCACTCCGGTAGTGTCGTCGGTTTTCCACGAAATCATCACGGAACCTTGCCCGAAAGGAATCGGGTTCGGATTCGCGCTGATCTTCCCAGTGATCTTGCTGGTCCGCTGCTTATTACTCACTCGTAAGGACTAGGATCAGATCTTTGCAGCCACGGCAATATCTGGTTCTTCAATCGCTGCGGATTGCCGCATGTTTCTCAGGTGGTCGTCGCTGAACAATAATTCCAGCTTTTTGCTTGCGGTATCGGTGGAATACGAAGCGCGTGTTTCCTTAATGCTATTCTGCGAGAGCGTATTCCACAGTTCTTCGGACTCGTATAGCTCGATCAATGCCCGCGCAAAATCCTCCGGTTCGTCGGCCACCAGAACATCTTCATGGTCAGTAAGGTCCATTCCCTCTACGGCCAGCGAGGTTGCAACTACTGGCACGCCAAAAGCCATGCTTTGATTGATCTTACCTTTCACGCCTGCGCCGAATCGCAGCGGCGCAACGGACAGCTTTACGCTATCAAAAAACGGACGAACATCTCTTTGTAATCCTGCGACAACAATCTGCTCAGTTGCCAGTGCAACGATTTCCGGGGGAGCCTTGTCGCCAATGATGTAGAACTTGGCATTGCGCAGATGCTCGCTCACCAGTGGATAAATCTTCTGCACGAAAAAGAGAACTGCATCGATGTTTGGTCGGTGCTGGAAGCTGCCGATGAAAAGATAGTCTCGCCGAAGTGCGAACGGCGTCTTCGAGCCGGGGACGTCGACAATGTTTGAAACCAGTTGAACAGATTTACCCGGCCACTTCTCCTGGAGGAGTTGCTGTTCGACGGGGCTCACTACCCAAGTTTCATCAGCCTGTTCGATCAATTCATGTTCCAGCTGCTGTCTCTCCCGCGCCTTCCGGTGCACCTCGGGGTCTCGGGTCAGCTGGGCTTCGCGGTCTTCGCGAAGGTAGTGAAGATCAACCGTATCAAAAATGATGCGGCTCTGTGGCGCGTGCAGTCGCACGTCCGTGATATGTCTACGCGCGAAATCGCACCGGCTTAGCACGACCACGTCGAAGCTCGGACCGTGCGCGATGAGGTAATCGCGCAGCTTTTTGACATAGGGATAGTAGACAACTTCGATTCCGCGTTTCTGCAGCTCGGCTGTGTAGGGAGGGGTGTTAGCCAGGTTATCGGGAATGAAAGTCACTCGATGTCCAAGCTGGCGGAGAAGTTTGAGGATCTGGAACATTCGGAGCGATCCTGAGTCGCGATCCGGCATGGGAAGATGGTGGTCTATCACCAGAATATTTTTGCGATCAGGTGGCGGTTGCCGCAAAAATGTCACCTCGCCATTTGCCGGCCTTGCCATTAGTTCATTGGCCCACGTCTCGGCGAAGGTTGAGCGGTTAATATCCTGGTGTTTCTTTGTTCCGGTTGAGAGATCGGTTCCGCCGGTTGCTCCCTCGTAGTGGATAACCTCGCTCAACGGTTGATATAATACCTTGTAACCGGCTTTTCGAACTTTGAACGCCAGGTCGGTATCCTCGTAGTACGCCGGCGCGTAGCGGGAATCGAAGCCCCCCATGCTGGCAAACAGAGATTTGGGAATCATCAATGCCGCCGCTGAGCAATAATCTGCTTCGCGCAGATAATTGTATTCCGGTTTTTCAGCATCATCGAACTTGCCGTAGTTCCAGCCTGACGCGTCTCGCCAAATAACCCCGCCTGCCTCTTGCAATCGACCGTCGGGGTAAACGAGTTTTGAGCCAACAATGCCGGTTCGCGGTTGCTCTGCGAAGGTATCAAGTAAGGCCGATAACCAGCCCGGCTTTACAAGCGTGTCGTTATTCAGGAAGACGAGGTATCGGCCGCGTGCTGTTTGCGCACCGCGGTTGCAGGAAGCGATGAAACCGGAATTCTTTTCGTTGCACAGATAAACAACGCCCGGTATTTGCGGGATAGCTTCGACTGTTTGGTCCGTGGAGCAATCGTCCACAATAATGACTTCAAAACGCTCCGTTCCCTGATGTTCCTGAAGCGAGGCCAAGCAAGCCTGCGTGAAAAGAAATTGATTAAACACCGGAATGACAATTGAAACTTCGACCTTCTCGTGAACCGGAAATTCGATCTGACGCTTTGGCGTGGGAGGTTCAATGAGCGATGATCTCTGCGTTGGGGCTGAAGCTGCGCCTGTAGTCAGGGCTTGGATTTCGTCATCAGTCGCAGCAACCTCGGGATGGGCGGTTCGCCACTTCTGGTAAGTCGAGACGATTTTTTCCAAATGCCCGTAGCCTAACAAGTGCCGCGACTGCGCGGGAACAAGTTTCGCCTTTAAGGCGGCGACTGGATTTGCAATTTGCCAACGCGCGGAAGAGCGAAGCCTCGCTGCAGCCTCATCCGCCTCGTCCAAAAGCCGGAAAAGTCGTTGGGTAGCTTTCAGTTGCTGGCGCAGACGGTTTTTTAGCTCGTCTCCACGCGCCTCGCTTTCCGCGAGGCTAACGCTTTTGTCGCGAAGGAGCTGATTTATGTGCTTGAGACGCGCGCTGAGTTCCTCAGCTTGCGCCTTGTGGTGCTCTTCGGTTTGGCAAAGATGTGCTGTGAGTTCCTCGACTTGCGATTTGTGGACGGCTTCGGTTTGCGCAAGATGAGCGCGGAGTTCCTCAAGGCGATCCTTGAGCTCACTTGCTTCCTTCTTGTGGCGAGCTTCCGTTTGCGCCAGGAGCTCGCTGTAAAGTTGCTCGATCTGCGCCATCCTTTCCGGGACGAACGCATTTAGCCGGCTAACCGCTCCTGAGAGCAAATCGGCTTCCTCAGATTTCGCAGTCTGCGGAGCTGTAGTTGCTGCGGCTTTCTTCCTTCGTCCTGCCGAGGCCTCAGCAATCAAAGCGCGATAAAGATCGATGACCTCGGGGGCGACCCGCGCATCAATCAGATGGTCAACTGTGAAATGGGTGTGGCGTCTTCGCTTCGTAACCAGCGCAGCCGCGTTGGCTACTTGCGCGTCGGGCAAACCGATGAACTGGGCGATTCGACGTAACTCCAATTCCGCATTTTCGAAAAACAAATCATAATGAGTAACCAGTCGCTCTTGTTCGTTTGCTGCCTCCATCGCGCGCCGGTTGTAGATTTCCCAAAGCCGCAAACCGAACGAATAGGAAGTTCCGTTTCGCTCCTTCATCGAGTGAGCGACCTCCAATGGATTGCGCACCATGATCAGTGTTTTCAGCCGTGGCAACAGGTCCTGCCAAAACGGCAGCGTCAAACTATTGCGCGGATCTTTCCAGCCCCAGACACCTGACGAATCAAATCCTTCGACCAGTAGTTGCGCCTTCATGCGCAAAGGATCGAGTCGGACATGTTTAAAGTTCTCGCTTGGTGGCAGATCCCAGGCGCCGCCGAGTTCATTTAACAATTCGTCGTTCAGCGCCACGAACCCCAGATGTTCCCAGAACCCATCGGGGTTATCAGCCTGCGCGGGCATCAATTCATTTTTTTGACCCAGGTAAAGCCCACACGCGTGCAGTAGCCTGGTGAGCATTGACGTTCCTGACCGGTGCGCGCCAGCGATGCAAATCGCCGTTGGACTATGAGCGCTATTTTTCACTATAAAGCGTCTAAACAACGATGGCTAGCCCAGTGCGTCAAGCCGATTACTCAGGGAGAACGCGATCTTTCGCACTGGGAATCTGTCCGACATTATAGAATCTTTCTTCGCGTAAATCCCAGCGGCATTTTAAGCTTCTACCGATGCAGCGAAATGATGGCCGCGGACCCGATGAGATTCGTTCGATTAATTTCGAGTTGAACGTCGCGCCGCATGCCAGCGGTTCGGTGCTGGTCTCAATGGGGCAAACACGCGTGATTTGCGGTGTCACAATCGAAGAAAGCGTGCCGCGCTGGATGAAAGACCAGGGAGTGCCTGGCGGCTGGCTTACAGCTGAGTATTCGATGCTCCCATATTCTACGCAGACGCGAAAGCCGCGCGACGTGGCAAAAGGTCGCCTGGACGGTCGCACCGTAGAGATTCAGCGGCTGATCGGCCGCTCGCTGCGAGCAGTTGTCGATCTCGAGAAGCTGGGGCCGCGCACGATCTGGGTCGATTGCGACGTCTTGCAAGCCGATGGAGGAACACGCACGACCGCCATCACCGGAGCCAGTCTCGCGCTGGCTATTGCTTGCCGGAAACTCGTGAGGGATAAGAAGCTCGATGTCCCTCCAATGCAAAAACTGGTCGCCGCAGTGAGCGCCGGCATTCTGGATGGGCACGCCGTACTGGATCTTAATTACGAAGAAGACAAACTCGTCACTGTCGATTTCAATCTGGTGGCTACTGAAGACGGCGAATTCGTAGAAGTGCAAGGCTCTGGTGAAGAAGCAACGTTTTCGGGCTCGCAATTGGATCAAATGCTCGCTCTTGCACGCAAAGGCATCGCCGCGTTGATTGGCGCGCAACGCGCTGTTTTGGCCCGAATCATGGTTTCACCGCCAGAAAGTTAGCTAGCTCTCTGGAATTGTAGGGCGTCCGCCGCGGCGCACGCCCGTTTGATGTCTTGCGTTGGCGTTTCACAGAAACGCCCTACAATTATGCGCCAATGAAAAGGGCGCTTATCACCGGCATCACCGGTCAGGATGGTAGTTATCTTGCCGAATTGCTGCTGGAGAAGGGCTACGAAGTCCACGGCATTATTCGCCGCGCAAGCACATTCAACACTGCCCGCATCGATCATCTTTATGCCGATCCCCACATCAACGGTGTGCGCCTATTTTTGCATTACGGAGACCTTAGCGACTCTGTGAGTCTGGTGAAGCTTCTGTACGAGTTGAAGCCGGACGAAATTTACCATCTTGGAGCGCAGAGCCATGTACGCGTGAGCTTCGACATTCCTGAGTACACAGCCGACGTCACGGGCGTGGGTACCATCCGTATTCTGGAGGCGATTCGTGAGGCCGGATTGCGCTCCCGTTTTCTTCAGGCATCGAGCAGTGAGATCTTTGGCAAAGCGCAGCAGGTGCCGCAAACGGAGAGGACACCGTTTTGGCCGCGCAGCCCGTATGGTGTCGCGAAGGTTTTTTCTTATTGGGCGACCATCAATTATCGGGAGAGCTACGCTCTTTGCGCGAGCAACGCCATCATGTTCAACCATGAAAGCCCGCGGCGCGGCGAAACTTTTGTCACTCGCAAAATCACGCGCGCTGTTGCAGCGATCAAACACGGGTTGCAAAAGGAATTGTTCCTGGGCAATCTGGACGCGAAGCGAGATTGGGGCTTTGCGCCTGAGTACGTTGAAGGAATCTGGCGAATCTTGCAGCTTGGCGAAGGCGACGATTTCGTGCTGGCTACCGGCGAATCCCACACTGTGCGCGAATTTGTCGAAGCAGCTTTTGCCCGGGCCAATCTGGATTGGAAGCAATACGTAAAGCATGATCCGCGATATGAACGCCCGGCGGAGGTCGATATTCTGGTCGGTGATGCTTTGAAGGCGCGAAAGACTCTGGGTTGGGAACCGAAAGTTCGTTTCCAGGAACTGGTGCGGATCATGGTGGACTCTGACATGGCATGGCTGTCGCGAGAGACGCCGAGGGAGCATCTCGGCAAACTGCCGTAGTTGTAGCCGCTGGTCGCCGACCGCGGCTTTGTGAAATTCGTCGACGGGCGCTCCGGGGTCAGCGATCCCGGCTACAGGTCTAGCGCATTACGAAGGGCGCCGGATTTGTGTCGGCCATCGAATGAGCCGACACCAGACTTGGGACGGCAGCGGCCAGTGGTGCGTTTACGATAGTGACCGCGGCGCCGGTTCCTACAATGTTGTATAGTTGTATAATATCGGTCGAACGCATCCGGATGCATCCATAGCTCGCAGGCGTTCCGATGCGCCGTTCCTCGGGCGTGCCATGGATATAAATATCTCGAGAAAACGCGTTGGCGTTTTGCGCCTCCAGCCCGCGCAGCCAGAGAATGCGCGTGACAATCGGGTCGCGGCCCGGGGAATCCACCGCGACAACTTCGCCGGTGCGGAGCCGATCCTTGAACACCGCACCGGGCGGCGCATTGTCGCCGATTTTTTTGGCAATCTCCATTTTACCCAGTGGCGTAAAACGGCTGCCGCGCCGATCGCCTAAACCGAATTTCGAAGTAGAGACTGGGTAAATGGCAAGGACGTTGCCGCGATCAGTAAGCGCGAGTTTTTGCTCACGCGTGCTGACGACAATCTGATGGCGGGTGTCCGGCGCCGCGCAGGACGCGAGAAAAAGCGCGAGAAGCAGGACATGGCAACGGATCGCCGAGCCGTCCTTCTTGTGGCGCATTTTCGTCGCGCCCTCGCCACGGCGAACAAGCCGTGGTCGGGCCCAGTCATTATTCATGTTCATGTCCGATTGAACCCAAAAAATCCTTCCGCGGTTTCGGTTGTCGCCTCGGCAACTTCTTCCAGCGGAATCTCTCGCGCGGCTGCGATTGTTTCTGCGACGATGCGTGTATACGCCGGTTCAGAGCGTTTTCCGCGAAAAGGGACAGGCGCCAGATAGGGGCAGTCGGTTTCCACCATGAATTTCCAGAGCGGGATTTGTGCCGCAATTTCTCGCACAGTCGCGCCGTTTTTGAAAGTAACAATTCCAGTGAACGAAACGAGGTGGTCGAGATCAATCACTTCATTTGCCTCATCGAGCGAGCCGCCGAAGCAATGAAAAACGCCGCGCAGTTTCCCGGTGTAAGGCCGCATGATTTTAAGCGTGTCCTCCCATGCATCGCGCTGATGGATCACAACGTTTAGTCCCAGTTCCGCCGCGAGATCGAGCTGTTGTTGAAATAAGCTTGCCTGTTTCGATTTGTAAGCGCCGTCGCGGATTTGTGCTTCAATTTCCTCGTCGGTCTCAGTCCGCAGCGCGGACATAACCTGGACCTGCTCTTCCTTGGCTACTTTTTCGCTCGGCAAACGGTGGTAATCGAGCCCGGTCTCACCGATCGCCACCACGCGCGGGTTCTTCGCCAGCTCGCGCAGCGGCGTGATCACGTCATCGTCCGCTCCTTCAACAGAAGTTGGATGAACGCCGATCGCCGCGAACACAGCTGAATGTTTTGCGGCCAATTCGATAGCGCGCCGACTGCTTTCCACCGATGTTCCGATCGTGATGATGCGCGTCACGCCCGCTTCGTTCGCGCGACGAATTACGTCATCGAGATCGTGCGCGAAATCCGGATAATCGAGGTGGGCGTGCGTTTCGATGAGCACAGGTTGATTGTAGGGAGTTTCTGTGAAACGCCAACTTCTGGTTCCGCGCCTGACACAGACGCCCTACAATTATTACCATTCTATAATCGTGCTCGCCCAAGTTAGTCCGCCGCCAAACACGATCAACAAAATGTAATCACCGGGTTTGATCCGGCCGCTGCGATTGGCTTCATCCAGCGCGATTGCCACGGCTGCGGCCGAGGTATTGCCGTAGCGGTCCAGATTCACAAACATCTTATCGCGCGAAATACCCAGCCGATCCGCGATTCCTTCAATGATGCGGAGGTTCGCCTGATGTGGAATAACGCACGCAATGTCGTCGATGGAGAGTCCAGCCTGATCGAGGACTTTCTTGGCCGCGTTCAGCATCGCGATGACGGCCTGTTTGTAAACTTCCTTGCCCGTCATATGGATTGTTGCCAGGTGCTTATCGACATTTTCTCGCGTAATCGGGCAGCGCGAACCGCCACCCGGCATGAACAAAATATCGGTGTACTCACCGTCGCTGCCGATGTGTGTACAGATGACTCCGTGTGCGCTGCCACGGTGGCGCAAGATAGCGGCGCCAGCACCGTCTCCGAAAAGCACGCAAGTATTGCGATCGGTCCAGTTGGTGATCGATGTTAATTTGTCGGCTCCGATCACAAGGACGGTGTCGTGGGTATGTGACGTAATGAATTGCTGTGCGATCTCCAGCGCAAAGAGAAAGCCGGCGCAGGCTGCGGAAATATCGAGACAAGCGGCGTTCGTTGCCCCGATCTTCTTCTGAACAAAGCAGGCCGTGGCCGGGAAAAGCATGTCAGGAGTGGCCGTTGCCACGACAATGAGGTCGATCTCTTTTGGCGAAATCTTCGCCTGTTCGATCGCCTTCAATGCCGCCTGCGCCGCCATATCGCTGGTATTTTCATCTTTTGCGGCAATGCGGCGTTCCTTAATGCCGGTGCGAGTGATGATCCAATCGTCGCTGGTGTCGACCATGCGCGAGAGGTCCGCGTTGGTCAGGATCTTTTCAGGCACATAACTGCCTGTCCCGATGATCGAGACCGTCCGCAACGCTTTATTGGAGCGCGGGTTCGAGCGAGGCTGTCGTTTCATAATAGCGGCGAATCTCCTCGACGATATGCGGGTTTACCTGCTGTTCAATCGACTCCGCCGCCACTCGCAGCGCGTTCTTGATTGCCAGTGGCGTGCTCGCGCCATGCGCGATGATGCAGATGCCGTTCACACCGAGAAGCGGGCTGCCGCCATATTCTTCATAGTTCGTCTTGTCCTTAATTGTTCCAATAGCATTCTTCGCGAGGAATGCGCCGACTTTTCGCATCCTTGTGCGCATGAGTTCGTGCTTGAGCCATTGGAACATGGCCACTGCGATTGATTCGCACGTTTTCAAGATCACGTTGCCAACGAATCCGTCGCACACGACAACTTCAACCGGATCTTCAAAGAGATGTCGGCCTTCTATGTTGCCGACGAAGTTAAGCGAACTTGGTTTCAGCATCTTAAACACTTCCTTGGTTAATTCGGTGCCCTTAACGTCCTCGTCGCCGAGCGAGACCAAACCA
>DASSFL010000247.1:0-7706 GCA_035694525.1 Candidatus Udaeobacter sp.
TTTGCTCTGATACTTCGCCGTCGAGGTTCGCGAAATGACCTTGAGATCCCGAACCGTCGCTAACTTCGTCAAAATCTCATTTTGGATGCCCTCGGCGAAATACGCGTTTGCCTTTTCATCGCTCAGATTTTGAAAGGGCAGCACCGCGATTGACTTGTCGATCTTGCGCGCGGAGGCCCGCGGCAACAGAAAGAATCCCGCAGCGGTAGAAATTATAGCGCCGGCGGCGACGAGGAGAATAATATTGCGGCGGCGATGCCCCCCAGGAACCTTTGGGGTGGCTTGAATTCCTTGCGGCGTCACGTCGTAAGCCCAGGCGAGGATGAGCGCGACCGGAAAACCGACCAGCAAAAGCACTATGACAAGACGCAGCGTCCAGTTCGGCAATTCCCATGCCGGAAAAACCGCAGAACCAATTTGAATGATGAATCCCGCAGCGACGATATAAGCAGCCGCGACGCGATAGACTTTCCGCCGCTGCAATTCCGCGAAGAAGCCGCTCATAACGAGATTGGGGATCCGACTCGATAATACTCCAACCATCATAGCTTGAAAATGCGCACTGTATGCGCTCGCTTTCAGTGATCGAACGACGTCATGATGACGATATGCCTGCTATCTTCGACCGGATCTTGCCACTGAACGTCGTGGCAAACACCGCGATCTTCTACGTCGCGGCGCGGATCTACTTGTGGCCTCAACTTTCACGGCTTCGGCCGCGACAGATTCTCATTCCCGTTCTGCTTTTACATTCAACTCGACACTTGGGGATGATGTTTTTAACCCGTGGCGCAACTTATCCCGGATTGCCGTCCGAGTTTGCCTACCCGGCAGCTTTCGGCGATCTGGTGACAGCGATTCTTGCCTTTGTCGCGATTCCGTTAGTGTTGCGTGGCTCTCGCGCGGCCAAACCGGCGGTGTGGGTTTTCAATGTTTTTGGAACGATTGACCTGCTCGTGGCAATTGCAACGGCGACAATTTACAACGCCCCGGTCGAAATGGGACCGGCCTACTGGATTCCCGCTTTTTGGGTCCCCTTATTGTTAGTGACCCACTACATCACATTTGTTCTTCTTCTTCGTCGCCGGGACTTTTAAGGATGATGTGTATCGCGGATTTGGAGTTGGCCAAACCTTTCTAGTATTCCGAAAAGGCGTCGTCTGGATAACAGTAGAGCCAGCGTTCGCCAGGCTGCGCGGAGGCGATAACTGGATGCCCTGTTGCGTGCGCGTGTTTAGTGGCGTGACGATTTGGCGAACTGTCGCAGCAGAGCGTCACGTCGCACGTCTGGCAGGTACGTAAATGGACCCAGTGTGAACCGGTCTTTACGCATTCCTCGCATTCGCGCCGTTGCGGTTGTTTAACGGACGTGATCGCGTCGAGATGAGGGCAACCTCGGTCAGGCATTTGTCTTAAATCGTGTCGTTGTGCGTTCTCTTAATCAGGCTCGGCGAGCGGAAATTGTATAAAGCCAACCTCCCTAGGGTATTTCGAAAATCTCGATCTGCTTGGCGATGCCGCGAAGTGAACGCTTCTCCGGAGTCGCGGCGATGCCGTTTGATTGCAAGAGCTTCGATGCTTCGTGGTCGGTAACAACGCGTCTGGTAGCAAAAATGGAGCGCGACGTCGCGAGTCCCTGGACCCGAGCAGCGATGTTTACGGTCCGTCCGAAGTAGTCCTGCCGATCGTTCAGCGAAACGGCCAGACAAGGTCCCTCGTGGATGCCGATCTTAAGCAGCAAGTCACCTTTCAAGTCCTGCAACGCTTCTCGCATTTTCAGCGCAGCTGCCATCGCTCGGTCTGGCGTCGGGAATGTCGCCATCACAGCGTCGCCGATTGTTTTCACTACCGCGCCCCTTTCCGCCGCGACGATTTCATTCAAGACTCGGAAGTGCGCGCGTACCAAATCGTAGGCGACGAGATCTCCAACTCGCTCGTAAAGTTCCGTTGAGCCTTTGAGGTCGGTAAACAAAAAGGTGAGACTGGTAATCTTGAGTCTCTGATCCACGTCCAGCGCATCGGTGCGATAAATATCGCGGAATGTTTGGTTGGTCAGGAGACGTTTCGCGGTCAAGAAGGGGCGACGCTTGTTGACGAGATCGTGAACCTTGTCGCTAACGACCCAAACAGCGGGGAACGTGCGCACATTTGAGCGATTCTCTAACGTTATCTTCAGAGGGCCGGGGCGCATCTGAACAATCCCGTCTGGCGCGTGGTCCCTGGTCATAACGAAGGAGAGCGATTGGCTTTCACGCGCGGGCTCGCCCTTCACTTCGATATGTTGCGACATGTGAACAACTGGATCGAACACGATCACATATCCTTCCGGCAACTGGAGCGAGAGCGCCGCCTTCTCGCCAGCTGAAAGCTCGAGCGTGTCCAGAGTCGTTTCCTTAACCCATTTTGCCAATGTCTTATCATCGGGCAAGTCGACTCCGGAACTCCAAAAAATCTGTCTGTAGTATTCGATCCAAGACAGCGTCCCGGGATCGTGAGCGGCGATTCTTCGCACCCGCGGACTGATGGTGAATGTAACCTCGACGATTTCGTCTAGTGTTGGTTCGAACCCGTCAGCGCAAAGGACGCACCTGTATTCAGCCTGTTTTACGGTCTTAAGCGTCGCGCCTGAATCAAGAACGCCGCCGCAAGCGGGACAAAGAATGTTCCAGGACATATCGAAAATGCCGAGTCGCGCAGCGTGTAAAAAAGCCGCAATCACATCCTCCTCGTTGAGCTTGTGCGTGGCGGCAAAAGCAAGGGCGTTGATGCGGCAAAGGTCGCGGTCCGGCCCGTCCTGGATGAGCTTTTCGATCGCACTCACCGGTTTCGCCTTTGCCGATTGTCGCAAGGTACTAAAGAGAGAGTCGGTTTCTCCGGGACGTTTCATGGCACTTTCGGATCGATCACATGTACCCTGTGGCTAAGAAAACGGAAAGCAAGTGACAGATGCGCCAAACATTCCCCTCAGAGAGGGCCGTTCCGTTCCTTTCGCTTGCTATCTTCTCGATTTGAATAGCACGGATCGGTTCGATGCGAAACCTGATCGCCACAGCGATGGTAAGCACGACAAAAATCGCCAAAACAACGAGCTGCCTGGTCCTAAATGGCTGCTCGGTCTGTGTCGGAATAAGCGCGCTGATATTTGGTTGTCAGTGCTGCAGTCGCTGTTTATTTCAACGTTTTCGTTACCGTCGTGCAGTCATTTGAAATGCAATTTCGTTCACTATTGCGCAGCGGTCTTCGCCAATGGTTCGATGACCGCGATGTGTTGCAATAAGTCCGCCGGCAGGTTGTGCCGCGTCTGCAAATACGTCGGACTATTATAAGTGATCCAAACTTTTCCCTGATCATCTTCCCAAACCAAAATCTTGAGAGGAAGATCGATCGCGCTGCTGGGCGCTGCCAACATCACCGGAGTACCAGCTCTTGGGTTTCCAAAAATTAACAGCTTGGTCGGACGCATTTTCATTCCCGCCTTTGCTGCTTCTCCGCTGTGATCGACCAACGCGAACAGAGTAATTCCTTTCGCTTGGAGAATTCCCTCGAGCTTGGTGACGGTTTCATCCACCGAGTGATTACTGGGTATATCGATTAGTCCTTTGCCGTTGTCAGGCACCATAAGTAACTCCCTTCATTCCGCCGCGACGTGAGCGCCTTTTTCATGCTAGCTGACAGCTGGCTCCGTCGCTACAGGCGGTGCGGATTGTGTGGGCGCGGGCGCTCGTGTTTTGGCGCGGCGCTCTTTGAACCACATGATGACAACGTAGAAAACCGGCGTCAGGAACAGGCCAAATCCGGTGACTCCGAGCATTCCGAAAAAAACCGCAGTGCCGAGGGCCTGCCGCATTTCCGCGCCGGCCCCCGAACTAATAACCAGCGGAACGACGCCGAAGATGAACGCGAATGAAGTCATCAAGATCGGACGCAATCGAAGACGGCACGCTTCGACTGCAGCGGTGAAGCGATCTTTTTGATCGCGGTCCTGAATTTGCTTCGCGAATTCGACGATCAGGATGGCGTTCTTACAGGCAAGCCCGACGAGAACGACAAAGCCGATCTGTGTGAAGATGTTGTTCTCCATCGAACGCAGCCAGACACCGTAGATCGAACTGAACAAACACATGGGAACGATCAAAATGATTGCGAGCGGCAAAGACCAGCTCTCGTAAAGCGCCGCGAGCAGCAGGAAAACGAACAGAACGCAAAGCGGGAAAATGTAAATCGCGCTGTTGCCCGCAAGTTTTTGCTGCAATGCTATTTCAGTCCATTCGGTCGTGAAGCTGGTGGGCAGAATTTGTTTAGCGAGACGGTCAACGGCGGCAAGCGCCTCGCCGCTGCTCGCGCCCGGTGCCGGCTGACCGCTGAGGTCGGCCGCGGTAAACATGTTGTAGCGCGTGATCTGGTCGGCGCCGCTTACCTCCTTCACAGTCGCAACCGACCCGAGCGGAACAATTCCGCCCGAGTTATTGCGCGTCTTCAGCAAGCGAATGTCGTCCGGACTCAGGCGAAATCGCGCGTCAGCCTGTGCCGTGACGCGATAGGTGCGACCAAAGAGTGTGAGATCGTTCACGTATGTCGATCCAAGATAAGTCTGAAGCGTGCCGAAGATGTTGCTGAGCGGCACGTCCATGCTCTTCGCTTTGACTCGATCAACATCGAGCCAAAGCTGCGGAACGTTCGCGCGAAAAGTCGTCAGATTGTTTGCCAAACCGGGCGTTTGATTTGCCTTCACCATCATGGCGAAAGCTTGCGTTTGTAGTTCGTCGAGACCGGCGTTGCCGCGATCTTGAATAAACAATTTATAACCACCGGCATTACCAATGCCGGACACCGGCGGCGGGGGAAAAGCAATCACCAGAGCTTCGGGAATCTCCGCGCGTACGCGCGCATTGATCTTCGCCAGAATCGCCGGCAGGCCCTGGTCGCGCGTTTTTCGCTCCGAAAATTCTTTGAATGGAAGAAACACGGCAGCCGTGTTGGGCTGATTGCCGCCGAAAAGATTGAATCCCGCGAATTCGACGGTGTTGAGAATGCCGGGGGTTTCGTACGCGATTTTCGAAATCTTGTCGACAACCGCCTGGGTCCGCTCGAGCGAAGCAGCATCAGGTAATTGCGCATACACGACGGCGTAACCGCGATCTTGCGTCGGCAGAAAGCCGCCCGGCACAACTTTGAAACCGACACCAGTCAGCGCAAGTAAACCTGCGTAGACAAATAAAACGATGACCGCTAATCGGACAAGGCGCCCGACCGTGTTGCCGTATGCGTTCGAGGCCCAGGAAAATGTTTTGTTGAATCCTCTGAAGAACCATCCAAGCAACCCATCGATAATTCGTTGGAACAAATCCTTCTTCGCGCCGCGCGGCTTGAGGAGCAGGGCAGCGAGGGCAGGGGACAGTGTGAGCGAATTGAGTGCGGAGATCGCGGTCGAGACCGCAATGGTCAGCGCGAATTGGCGAAAAAATGTGCCGGTAATTCCGGTGATGAACGCGGTCGGAATAAATACCGAGCAAAGTACCAGCGCGATCGCAACCAAGGCTCCACCAACTTCGGTCATCGCCTTGCGTGCTGCGTCGCGCGGACTCAAACCATCTTCGATGTGATGCTCGATTGCTTCGACAACTACAATGGCGTCATCAACCACGATCCCGATTGCTAGAACGATGCCGAACAGCGAGAGATTGTTGATCGAGAACCCGAAGCCTTTCATCGCCGCGAACGTGCCGATCAAAGAAACTGGGATCGCGATGAGAGGAATGATTGCCGCGCGCCAGGTTTGGAGAAAGATCAAGACGACTAGCACGACGAGCCCGATCGCTTCGAAGAGCGTCTTTTGAACTTCGTGAATCGATTCGCGGACAGAGACCGTCGGATCGTAAACGATCGTGTAGTCCAGGCCGCTGGGGAAACGTTGTTTGAGCTCAGCCATTTTTTTTCTCACGGCATCGGAAGTGGCGAGCGCGTTCGAGCCCGGGAGCTGGAAAATCGCAATCGCCGTCGCCGGTTTTCCACCGAGCCCGCTGTTGACCGTGTAATCGCGAGCGGCGAGTTCAACCCGCGCGATGTCGCGCACGCGCGTGACCTGCCCGTTAGCGCCGGTCTTAACAATAATGTCACCGAACTGTTTTTCGTCAGTAAGCCGGCCTTGCGTGCTAACGGTGTATTGAAATGCCGTCGCGCCCTTTGGTACAGGCGGTGCACCGATAATTCCGGCCGCGACTTGCACATTTTGTTCCTGGACGGCTGTCACCACATCTTGAGCCGTCAGTCCACGCGCAGATAGTTGGTGAGGATCGAGCCAGAGACGCATCGAATATTCGCGCGCGCCGAACACATTGATGTCGCCGACGCCGTCGAGACGCGCGAGTTCGTCGCGAACCTGAAGCAGCGCATAATTGCTGGTAAAAAGCTGATCGAGCGATCCGTCCGGCGAAACGAGGTGCACAACCATCGTGATGTCGGGCGATTGTTTTTTTGTCGTCACGCCAATCCTTTGCACATCGGGCGGGAGCACAGGAATGGCGATGGCGACGCGGTTTTGGACCAACACCTGCGCCGTATCGAGGTTTGTTCCAAGCTTGAACGTAATGCTCAATGTCATGTTGCCGTCGCTCGTGCTTTGCGAGGACATGTAGAGCATGTTCTCGACGCCATTGACCTGCTGCTCGATCGGCGTCGCCACGGTCTCCGATACTACCTTTGCGTTCGCGCCGGGATAGCTAGCTGTGACCTGGATGGTTGGTGGCGCAATATCGGGATATTGCGCGATGGGGAGTGTTGAAAGTGCAATGACCCCTACCAGCGTGATGACAATGCTGATCACGCCGGCAAAAATTGGCCGGTCGATGAAAAAATGAGGAAAGTTCATGCCGACCGCCGTTCCTGCTGCGCCGTCATTTTTCGTTTTGCGATTCAGCGACGCTTTTCTTTGTGTCCGTTTCGCTGGCAGGAGTCTCTTCAGGTACAGGCGTGACTTTCATTCCGGCTTGCAAAAGTTGCAGGCGGGTCGAAACAACTTTCTCGCCGTGCTTCAGTCCGCTTTTCACAATCCGTTTTCCTTCAAACAAACCACCGGTCTCGAGGTTACGACGTTCGACGGTATTATCGGGCTTAACGACGAATACGTATTTCAACCCTTGTTGCGAGCTGATCACTCTGTCCGGGACTAGTGCAGCCCGATAAGGCGTTGCGCCCGAGACGCGCACGCGAACAAAGAAACCTGGCGTAATGAAGTTAGGGTTCCAGTTTTTTATAACGATTCGCGCACGCACGGTGCCCGTCCCAGGATCAAGGCGATTGTCAACGAAATCGATTGTGCCTTTGTGCGGAAAATCCGTCTCGTTTCCGAGCTCGATCCACGCAGGGACCTTGGCCGTCCGTGCGCTCACACGTTTCCCTTCCTCGCTCAGCTTTACATATTTGAGCACGGCGTTCTCGTCGGCATCGACTTTGGCATAAATCGGATCGACCGAGACGACTGTAGTGAGCAAGCTATCTGGACCGGCCCCGGGTTGAACAAGATTGCCTACGGTGATGCGCTGGTCACTGACTCGGCCGTCGATCGGAGATTTGATTTGCGTAAACTCCAGATTTAGCGCCGCCGCATTCCTGGCGGCTTCTGCCGAACTTTTGGCAGCGGCTGCACCTTGAAATGTAGCAGCCTTCTGATCGAACTCGCTCGCGGAAATTGTGGCCTTGCCGCGCAA
>DASSFL010000248.1:0-2402 GCA_035694525.1 Candidatus Udaeobacter sp.
AAAAATCCACCGCCGACGTGCGCCATGATCAGGCCCAGCCAAAACGTTGAAACCTTCGCCAGGAAAAAATAGCCAATCGCGCCACCGAGGAGAGTCGTTGCTTCCACTGCGGCGACCCAGCCGAGCGCACCGCTGCGTTGCAATCCAGCGCCAATCAAAAGGCTGCCTAGCGCCAGACCTTCCGGAACCTTGTGAATGCAAAGCGCGAAGAATAAGGACCACTTGACTGCTTCCGTTGCGGGAGCTTCCTGCTGAATTCCCAACGCCAAACCGTCGGTCGTGCTGTGAATGGCCAATGCCACAATCAGCGCAGTGGCAATCTCGCTGAAATGACGTGTTGCGTCCGCGTCGAAATGGCTGGCAGCGCAAGCAGGGCAAACATGATGGACGTATTTGCTGATGAAGAAGAACAGGGCGTATCCGGTCGCCGCCGCCAAGGCTACAGCCCACCAAGGACTGTCGCCCAGACTTTCGGGCAAAATGGCAAAGAGCGTTACGCCCAGAAGGGTTCCGGCTGCGAAACTAATCAGCGCGCAAAGCGGTTTGTGCGCTAGGTGCAGGGATGTGCTGATCGACCCACCGGCAACGGCGAAAACATAGGCCGCAACGACCTGCCAGAGAGTGACTTCACCATTCATTATTTTGCTGTCGCCAAAGGCGCAGAGCAACGCCCGGCGCAGGCTAAGACTTTGGTTCTCGAAGTAGAACGTAGCCCAGCCGTCAAGAAGGTCCGGGTGGTTGTTGGCGGAACAGCCGGGCGGAATTGAGAATGAAAGCCAATTCCGAGCCGACGTGAATGAGCGCCGCTATGATCGGCGCAAGCAGACCGAAAAACGCCAATATGATGCCGACGGTATCCACGCCGATTGTTCCCCAAAAGTTAAACATAATTACGCGATAGCAGCGCTTGCTGATCGCGAGCACTTCCACGAGACGCGAAAGATCACTGGTCATAAGCGTAACGTCGGCGGTCTCCAGCGCGACGTCGCTGCCCTGTCCCATCGCGACACCCACCGTGGCCTCAGCCAGCGCGGGCGCATCGTTCACGCCATCGCCGACCATTGCCACTTTGCGGCCCGTACGCAGCAGCTCGCGGATTTTTTCCACTTTCCGCTCGGGCAAAAGATCGCCGATCGCTTTATCGACGCCAAGTTCGCGACCGATGGCACGTGCAGTATCCGAGCTGTCACCGGTCAATAGAATGACGCGATAACCCTGCGCTTTGAGATCGTTCACTGCCTGCCTCGCTTCGGCGCGAAGCTGATCGGCCAGGGTCACGGCGCCAAGAATCTTTTGGTCGCGCCCGACCAGCACAACAGTTTTGCCAGCGCCGTTACCACCTTCAACTTCGGAAAGTGCGTCTGCCGGAACCGGCACGCCATTGTCTTCAAAAAGAGCGCGGGTTCCGACGAAGATGCGTGTGTTCGATTCCTCACAAACAATCCCTTTTCCCGGCGAGTAACGCAATTGCGAATACTCGCGCAGCGACAAATTGTGCTCGTGGGCACAACGCACGATCGCTTCTCCGAGCGGGTGCTCGGAATGTTGCTCGGCGATGGCAGCGGTCTGGAGCACGTCATTCTCTGTCGCGTTATTGATTGCTCGCACGGCGGTTACTTCGGGAACTCCAAGCGTGAGTGTGCCGGTTTTGTCCAGAACGATAGTGTCGATGCGGCTGAGCTGCTCGAGGTAAAGCCCACCTTTCGTGATGATGCCGCGACGCGCAGCGCTTCCGATTCCCGCGAGGATGGCGAGCGGCGTACCGGCTGCTACGCCGCACGCGCCAGCGACGATGATCACCGCGATAGTCGAAGTGAAATTGCGGGTGACAATAAGTGTGAACGCCGCCGCACCGAATGCGAAGTAGACCAATCCCGCCGCGAGCCGATCGGCGATCCGCTGCACGGGCGCGCGAGACTTTTCCGCCTGCTCGACGATTTCGATGATTTTGCCGAAGGTGGTGTCGCGCCCGATTTTCTCGATGCGCACTTCCAGCACGCCATCCTTGTTGATCGTGCCGGCGAATACCTTGGTCTGCTCAACTTTCTCAACCGGCAGCGACTCGCCGGTGATCGAGGATTGATCCACGAAACTGTGGCCCTTGATCACCACGCCATCGGCCGGAATGCGTTCGCCTGGCCGAATGATGATGGTCTCGCCGGCGACAACTTCGTTCGTACCCAACTCACGTTCCTCGCCGCCACGCCGCACTCTCACCCGACGCGGCAGGGCGTCGATCAAGGTTTGGATCGCACGCCGCCCACTGCCAACTGTGTAGCCTTCGACCATCTCGGCGAAGAGCACGAAAAACGCGATGACGAGCGCGGTGAGAAACTGCCCGATGCACAGCGCGGCGACCAGCGCCAGCGTCATGGACAGCTCCATTGTCATGCGCCGCTTGC
>DASSFL010000249.1:0-32075 GCA_035694525.1 Candidatus Udaeobacter sp.
CTCAGCAGCCGCTTCCTCCGGAATACGATTGAATTGGTGATCGTACAACCGCCGATAGTAGCCGGATTTTTCCAGAAGCTCTGCGTGTGTGCCAATCTCCTTGATACGGCCGCCATCCATCACGATGATTTGATCTGCGGATAACACCGTGGATAGCCGATGGGCGATAGCGATTACCGTGCGCCCTGTCGCCAGCTCGGCCAGAGCTCTTTGAATTTGTTGTTCCGATTCGGAATCGAGAGATGAGGTGGCTTCATCCAGTAAAAGAATTGGCGCGTTTTTGAGCACCGCGCGAGCGATGGCAAGACGCTGCTGCTGGCCGCCGGAGAGAAGACATCCTTTATCGCCAATCACCGTTTGGTAGCCCTTCGGCTGGGCCATAATAAAGTCGTGTGCATAGGCGGCTCGCGCTGCTTCGCGAACTTCTTCCGGCGTCGCGTCGAGCCTGCCGAACTGGATATTGTTGAAGATCGTATCGTGAAAAAGGAACGTCTCTTGAGTGACGAGCCCGATCTGTTCGCGCAACGATTTCTGCGTCACCGAGCGCAGATCGCGACCATCAATCGTTATCGCCCCGGAAGTCGGATCGTATAAACGCAGGATCAGCGAGAGAATCGTACTCTTTCCGGCACCGCTGGCGCCGACCAGGGCATAAGTTTTGCCGGGCTCGATGTGTAAAGTCAGATTGCTGATCGCATCCGTAACCGTGTTGGCATAACGGAATGTCACGTCTCCAAAATCAATCCGGCCCTGTGACGAACTCAGCGCAACAGCATCTGGCGCGTCCTGGACAGTTGGCTGCGAATCGAGAAGCGAGAAAATTGAAGTCGTAGCGGCGACCGAGCGCTGCATCACGAGATGGATCCTGCTAAGTGTTTTGATCGGGTCGTAGAGGATGAAAATTCCTGAGATCAGTCCAAAAAATCGCCCGACGCTCAGGTTCGCGCTGTAAACATAAAGCAACGCCATCCCCACGCCTATTGCGGCAATCGTCTCGACCAGCGGTCCGGTAGCTTCCAACGATCGGATGATGCGCATCATCTGGGAAAACTGCGTTTGATTGCTCCGCTTAAATTCCTTTTCCTGGTGAGCCTCTCGCGCGAAGGACTTGATCACACGAATGCCGGCGAATGTTTCCTGCATTGTCACGACCATTTCGGCCATGCCTTCCTGCTCGTTTTGCACTGCCTTTCGCGCGCGTTGACCGTAAATGCGGAGCGGCAGCAAACACGTTGGAAAGAGAATCAGCGTGACCAGGGTAAACTTCCAATCCATCACCAGCAGCACGCTGATTGCTCCGACGATGGTGATCGGCTGCTTGAAAATATCGCTGCCGACGGTGCTCAAAGCCATCTGCATGACCCGGGTATTGTTCGTGATAAGCGACATCAAAAATCCCGAGCGCGCCTTGTTAAAGAAATCCATCGAGTTGCGGAGCATCTTGCTGAAAAGCTGATTCCGGATATCACTCACCACCCTGTTGCTGACCCATTGCATGCAATAGGTACTTCCATAGGAACAGAGGCTGCGCACCATCATGATCGCCGGGATAGCGAGACAGATCAGGATGATTGAATTAATTTTTGGGCCCGTATCGAGCGCGTGAAGATTCGAGCGCATGGCCATCGGATTGGGAGCGGTGCCGTTGAAAATCGTGCTTGTCACCCGGGCAATCGCTATTGGGAAAAGCGAATTGACGCCGCCGTAGGCAAGGCCCAATGCCAGGCCCGTGATAAAGCGAGACTTGTACGGCGTAACGTAACCGTAGAGCCGCCGGTACGGACCGGAGGCTGCACGTAACGTTTGCCAGAATGACTGTTTTTTCTTAGCCGCTTTTGCGCCGCTCATGACGTTCGGGCCGCCGCATGCTGCGACAGCAGGAAATCCATAGCACTAATCACGGCTTCCGTCGAGATTTGACTCATTGGGAGGCGCGGCTGGACGGGGGAAAACTCAGCTACCGGCCCAGGCGTTTTGCCCTGCAGAATGAGTGCGGGACTCTCCCTCGGTCGCCAGTGAAAGGGATTGGTTGGCCCGAACAGGATCACTTGTGGTGTATTGGCCGCGGCTGCGAGATGCATCGGAGCGGAATCGACGGTTACCAGGAGCCGCGCCTCGCCAATCAACGCCGCCAGGGTAAGCAAATCTGTTTTCCCTGAAAGATCGATGATTTTGGTCTCATTCTTGACCTCCGCGATGTGCGCCTGTTCGTCCTTCGATGCTCCGCTGGTCAAAATGAGATCGAAGTCGTTGTCTCGGTCGAACCGTTCGATCACTTGCGCCCATCGCGCGGCTTCCCAAAGCTTTTCCTGCCGTGCCGAGCCGGGATGCAAAACAACGAAGGGCTTGCTGACGTTCCAGTTGCGTCGGAGCGCATCGGCTTTCTCGCGCGCCGATTGGGGCAGCTGCAAATGCAGCGAGGAAGAAACATCCCGGATGCCGAGCGGTTCGAGCAAAGATAGATTGTAATCGATTGTGTGCAGATCGCGCATACGGACGTTGACAAAATCGGTGTAAAGCCGGGCGCGGCTTTTCGACTGATCGCGTACCCGGTATGACACGATGCGTTTCCGGGCTCCGGATAAGAACGTCAGAAATGCGGAGCGGTCGTTTCGTGTGAAATCGATGCAGTAATCAAATTTTCTGCCTGCGACGGCGAGAAGGCCGGCGAGATCGCTGAGATTGCGTCGCGCCATCAAAATGCGATCGACACCTGAAATGGCTGGGAGCAGATCAGCGCATTCGCTGGAAACAACCATTGTCACATGCGCTTCCGGGAAGCGCTCGCGCAAAGCCGCGATTGCGGGAGTTGTCAGGACCAGATCGCCGATCCGCTTGAGTTGCAGGAGAAGAATTTTCATCCGCCTTCGTTCCACCACGGCGCGACCGGCTCTTCGCCCGTCACACGACAATCATCGTGCCATTCGCATGGCGATTTCGTATGCGCCGAGTAATCGCGTCCGGAAATGGTCCCACGTGAAATTTTCAACCACACGACGTCTGGCGGCGCTGCCCATTTGCTGAACGATTTCAGGATGCCGGTGCAGATGCTGGAGTGCCGCTGCGATCGCGTCGACGTCACCTGGCTTCACGATAATTCCTTCCACGCCATCGCGCACCACATCGCCTGCTTCACGCGTGGTGATTTGAGGCAGCGCACATGCCGCGGCTTCATATGTCACTTTGGCGCTGCCTTCCCATTGCGACGGAAAAACATGTACCGTGCCCCGGCTAAGATAATTCTCCGGGTCTTGCGCAAATCCGACTACCCGGATGTTATCGCGCCAGAATTGTTTGAGAAAAGGCTTCGCTTCGTCGTGCACGTGTCCAACCAACCATAGCTCCGCATCAGGCAGGTTGAGGCGATGCCATGCCTCGAGCACATGTTGGAGGCCTTTGCGTTTGATCAGAGCGCCCGCAAAAACGGCACGAAATTTTGACGGTCGACCTCCCGGCCTGAATCGTTCCACGTCCACGCCGCGGGGCAGGTAAAAAAGTTTTTCCTCCGGGAAACCACGCGCACGAAACGTGTTAGCCGCCCTCTCTGATAAGACAAGCAGGAGATCAGCCAGCCGGTATTCTTCTATGAAACGCTTTCGCTCGAGCAACAGTCTGGCTTTCCATCTTTCAAGGCCACGGCTCGTTGCCGCCGAATCAGCAGTTTTCCGGCGCCCCACCTTGTTTTTGCCGCCGTCACGATGCCAGGTCGGTATTTCAACGATCGAGGGAATGCCGCGCTGTTTGGCCGCTTGTAGCGATCGCAAACAGTCGCCTGACCAGCTATGAAACAGATCGTAGCGGCCGGTGGCGAGGTGCCGGGATGCGATCCAATCGAGGTACTTTTTTTTCGCGCCGTAGTAGTAGGGCCGATCGAAAAATGAGATAAGGCGCACCGGATGCCAGCGCAAAGAGTGGATCAACGAAGCAGGAATTTCCTTCTGTCTGTTATCATACGCGATCGCTTTGCCCAGGAATCCCCCGCGATAAGATGCACGCAGGGTCTCAAATGCATCCGTGTCCAAGCCGGAGCCCCCGATCCGGGCAAAAATGGAATAGAGCAAATACCTGGGCAAAGTACGGTCTGTGGCCGAGGGGGAGCGTAGCGGCGGCGGAGCGTTTAAGGTTTCACCGGGCATCGGCTTACAACTATTCTGGCGAACATGCGGCAAGTAAAGTGCCCTCTTGGGTCATGTCGAGCGGAGTCGAGGCATGTCTCGTTGTTTAGTTTTCTGGCGTAGATTTGAATAGTAAGAGATTTCTCCACTGCACTTTGCTCCGGTCGAAATGACAAAAGACATATGACCAGGAATTTCAGCATCGCCTTTGTCCGACGCGGTTATTCGCCGACGGGCGGCGCGGAGGCGTACTTAAAACGCCTCGCGAGCGGCGTGATCGATGCCGGACATGACGCGCAGCTTGTGGCAACGAATGACTGGCCGGACGCCGAATGGCCATTCGGATCGATCACGCGCTTGACCGGGAGATCGCCGATCGGATTTGCCAGTGAACTGGAACGAATGCGCACCCAGCTTCACTGCGATGTCCTGTTCAGTCTCGAGCGTGTTTGGAGCTGCGACGTTTATCGGGCAGGCGACGGGGTCCATCGCGCGTGGCTCGATCGCCGAAGAAAGTTCGAACTGCCTCTGAAACGATTTGTCCGGAGTCTCAATTCGAAGCATCACGATCTGTTACGCCTGGAACAATCCCTTTTTTCCGATGGTAACACCAGGCGTGTGATCGCTGGCTCGCAGATGGTCAAAGATGAAATCGTCAATTTTTATCGTTATCCAGCAGGCAACATCGACATTGTTCGCAATGGTGTTCCGCTGGAGAAATTCCGGTTCGATCCGGAGCTTCGCGAAAAGTCGCGCGAGGAATTGAATTTAAAGCCAGACCAAACCGCACTGTTGTTTGCGGGCTCTGGATGGGAGCGCAAGGGGCTTCTTTTTGCTATAGAGGCAGCGGCGCTTTGTGGGGACCGCAAGATGCGTTTGCTGGTAGCCGGCCGCGGAAATGCAAGGCTCTACAAAACGAAACGCCTGCGTTTTTGGCGCGAAGAGGCGGTGCAATTTCTCGGTGAAGTTGTGGATATGCTGCGTGTCTACGCCGCTGCGGACATATTTATTTTGCCTACGATTTACGACCCATTTTCAAATGCCTGCCTGGAAGCGCTCGCCTGCGGTTTGCCCGTGATCACCACGCGTTCCAACGGTTTTAGCGAAGTCATTGAGAACGGAGTCCACGGATCGATTGTCGATCACGCAGGCGATCTCCCTGGTTTGCGGGAGGCTATTCTCCTCTGGTCCGATCCTTCACGCCGTGCCGCGGCCCGATCGACAAATACCCAGCTCGCAGCGCAGTCCGGCATTTCAAAAAACACCAAGGAGACGCTGGCGATTGTGCTCGGCCTGACTAAATGAGAAACGGAATGATGCGTTTTACTCTGCGCTGATACGCGGCGTATTTAGTCGGAAAATGTTTTAGCATCAAATCTTCTTCGCGTTTGAGTTTCACCCAAAAACTGACGAACAGGAGTAACAACCCAATGAACCCGCCGAAATAACCCATGGCGATGGCGGTGCCGGCAAACATGGCAAGGATTCCTGTGTAAATCGGATGACGCGCAACGCGGTAAGGTCCGCGCTCAATGAGTTCGTGGCCTTCTTTCAGCGTGATCACCCCGCTCCAGTTTCTCCCCAGTATCAACCTTGCCCAAATGGCAAACACAAGGCCGCTGACACACAGGAAGACACCGCCCCAGGCGCTCGATGTTGTATGCGGAACGAGGAGCCATTCGAACGGTGGCGGCAAGCCGCTCGACTTGATGACCAGAAAATAACCGATTACGAGCACCAGCCAGTACCGGGCTCGCTCCGCGCTGCTTTCGCGGTAGACCGTACGCTTGGTCCAGGCGGCTCCCAGCAACCAGACAAGTACGAAGATTATCCAACAGACACGAATGACCCCGAGGCCTGACGAGTACCCGTGAACCTCCATCGTATCGCAGCCGGACAGGCGCGGTCCGTCCGCTTGTTTTTACTCTTGAGGCCGGTTCACGTTACGGCCAGCGCGGTATCGGTGTCCGGGCAAATCCGGAACACCTGATCGAGCCGCGAGATTTCAAAAATGGAGCGCACGGTTTCCTGCAAACCGGCCAGCAAAAATTTTCCTCCGTAGGCTTCCACCTTTTGCATGGCCTGAATAAGGGCCGCCAGGCCTGCGCTATCGATGTAAGTGACGTCCGAAAGATCGATCACCACGCGCTCCGGTTTTTTCTCGATCATTGCCGTGAGTGATGCCGTGACTAGGGGAGAAACGTGCAGATCGATTTCGCCCCTGAGCGGCAATACGTTGGGGCGGTCTTGTTGCGGCGTCGGAGCAGGCGGGGACGCGTTTTTCTTTTTCATTCAACCCTTCAATCGTCAATGGATCACCATCCGAGCGTATGGATTACTTTTTCCACATCTGAAAGGTCATCGATCAAAAAATCCGGGTGATATTCTGAAAGTCGATCTCGACTCCATGTGCCTGTTGCCACGGCAACCGTGCGCGCACCCAAGGCCTTGCCGCAAGCAATATCGCGCGGAGTATCTCCAATCACATCGATCTCCGATGCTGAGAACTCGCGGCCATGCTTTTCTTTCGCGCGCGCACGGGCGAACGGTCCGAGCCGGTTCCGGTCCTGGTGGTCATCTGCAAACGCGCCAAATTCAAAAAAGTGCCAGACACCGTAGTGATCGAGCTTTAGTTGCGCACCGCGGGAGACATTGCCCGTGAGCAGGGCCAGCACGAGATGTTTCCGCGACTTGAGCCTTTCGAGCAACTTAAGTACGCCCGGAAGCAGTTTGCCCTTGCGACGGGGCAATTCCAGCGAGAGAAAATGCACATAGCTGTCCAGGAACGCGCTCACGTTTTCGTTCGTCTGGGGAATTTTGTGCTTGTTCAGTATGCTGACAACAATTCCCGAATCGGTCATACCGGCTATTTCAATGTCGCCCAGATCGTCATCGATGCCGAAGCGTTCTTTAAACGCCGATCGAAGCGCATGCACACCCGCGCCGCCTGAGTGGATCAGTGTCCCATCGATATCGAAAAGCAGCAGGCGCTTTTTTGTCATGCCCAAAAAAATGACGAAATCCGAATGACGAATGACGAAGGAATGACAAAGATCAACTCGCGAACGTATTCGGAATCAAATGCTGAAAAGGTTGGATCTCGCATGTTTCTAGGTTCGTCATTCGTGCTTCGTCATTAGCCTCTGAAGAGGAGTGTTTTTAGGGGCTTGGCGCATGCATCATCAAGACCGCGATCATGCTTCCGAGAAACACAAGCAGAACAATCGCCAAGCCGATAAAAATTCCATTGCGAACTGGGTCGTTCTGTTGTTTTTGGCGTCGGAACGGAGAAACGTTGGTAAAATCGGCGGGTGCGGCACTCAATTCTGCCGGTCTCGCTTTGATCTCCTCGAGCTGGGGAAGCGGTCGCGATCCGCTTGTGTCTCCTTCGAAGCTGGCTTCGGCCGCGCCAAATCGGATTCGATCATCAAAGCTTAGCAACGTTTCAGTGACCGGCTTACCATTGACACGTGTGCCATTGGTCGAGCCAAGGTCTTTCAACCGGTACGTTTCACCGGCCAACTGCAACTGCGCGTGCCGCGCGGAGACCGAAGGATTATTAATGACGATCGCGTTGTCTGGCCCGCGTCCGATTGTGATCAGGTCGTCAACAAGTTCATACGTCGTCCCGCTGATGATGAGCTTGGGCATGCCCCGGCAATCTATCTGAAAGTTTAGTATTTGGTCGAGTGATTCCTTCCGATTCCGGCCCAAACGAATTGAACATCATTGTTCCTGGCATTTGACGCTCGGAGTCGGTAGCCCTAGGCTTAAATTCATCTCGTTCGGACAGAAACCGAGTCTGAGAATGCTTGGAGAATGACATCATGGCGACATACATCAGTTTGGTGCAATTCACTGACAAGGGTATCCAGGCTGCGAAAGACACGACCCAACGGGTCGCCGACTGGGCCGCCAAAGTGCAGTCGAAGGGGGTAAGCATCAAGCAAATGTATTGGACCCTGGGTCAGTATGACCAGGTCTGCGTCTTCGATGCCCCAGACGACGAGACGGCCGCCAGCGTGTTACTGGCAGCGGATATGCTGGGTAACATTCGCACACAGACATTGCGTGCTTTCACCGCCTCCGAGATGGAGAAGATTCTCGCCAGCGTGCCCTGAACAGTTAGCTCTAAAATTGGGGGCCCGAGCCTGCTCCTGCTTCTGGAATCATTGCCTGACGAGCAGTCCGTCCTGGATCATTCCGGGGAGTAGCTTTGCGACGTGGTGTTGTTCGATGACGAGTGCAGGACCAAACCACTGCGAGTCATCTCGGACGTGACGCCTGATCCATTCACTCGCCCGCTGAGTGAGCGGCCTAACGAGGGTAAGTGTTCCCTGTGGCAAAATCCAGATATCCGTCTTACGGGCGGGGCGGTTCATATTGCTTACGGTCTGTGCTTCCAAATGGCGGCCCTGGTTTGATCGGAAACAGCGGCCGTAAAACCGCGAATGTGTGCGATAAGCACGCAAGAGAAACGACCAGAAACATTGCTACACACTTCACGGGGCTTGGTTTCATCATTCTTCTCCGGAAATCGCCGGGCAAAGTTCTTGAAGATGTTTTTGAAAGGGGCCATTTAGCCCTGAGTGCCGATCGCTGCCACTCAACAGTTTAGCGGGCAATTTATGAGTGATTGCAGCGCGGGTTTGCTCGGTTCTCCCTGTGCACTAATTGACCGGGCGCGGACGCGCTCGCATAGTGCCCACTTCCATGGGAATTGAGCTTACCCGCAACTTCTGCATCATCGCGCACATCGATCACGGCAAAACGACGTTGTCGGACCGATTGCTCGAGCGGACCGGCACGATCCACGAGCGGGATAAGCAGGACCAGCTTCTTGACTCGATGGACCTGGAGCGGGAGCGCGGGATCACGATCAAAGCGCATCCAGTGACGATGCATTACACGAGCAAATCCGGGCAAGACTATCGATTGAACCTGCTCGATACTCCCGGGCACGTCGATTTCAGCTATGAAGTTTCACGCAGCCTTGCTGCATGCGAGGGCGCCCTGTTGGTTGTGGATGCGGCACAGGGAGTAGAAGCGCAAACGGTGGCAAACGTTCACCTCGCTCACAAACAGGGGCTGACGATTATCCCGATCATCAACAAGATCGATCTGCCGAACGCCGATGTGGCCTCGGTGCATCGCCAGTTGGAAGAAATCCTTGCCATCCCTGCTGAGGAAGCAATTGATGCGAGCGCAAAGATGGGGATCGGAATCGAGGAAATTCTTGAGGCAATCGTGAAACGCGTCCCGCCGCCGCGACCGCCGGTAGACCAGACATTACGCGCGCTAGTTTTTGATTCGGTCTTTGATGTTTATCGCGGCGTGGTCGGTTATGTGCGTGTCGTTTCCGGAACGATGGAAGCGAACCACGCGATCACGTTGATGAGTAATAACGCGCGCTATGAGATCAAGGAGGTGGGCGTCTTTACGCCAAAGATGCTCGCGCAGGAAAAGCTAAATCCTGGCGATGTCGGTTATTTCATCGCAAACATTAAGTCGACTGCAGATATGAAGATCGGCGATACCATCACCGATCAGCGTCATCCCGCGCGCGAAGGGCTTCCGGGTTTCCAGGAAATTCATCCCATGGTCTTCAGTGGGATCTATCCAATTAATACGGGCGACTTCGAACATTTGAAGACGGCAATCGCAAAGCTGCGCCTCAACGACGCTGCGTTCATCTATCAACCGGAAAGCTCCGTTGCGCTCGGATTTGGATTTCGCTGCGGCTTTCTGGGGCTACTTCACATGGAGATCATCCAGGAGCGGCTCCGGCGCGAGTATAACATGGACATCATCGCTACAAGTCCAAGCGTGGTCTATGAGGTGATCACAACGGGCGGAGAAAAATTATCGATCGATAACCCCGCTCACCTGCCTAATCCGACTATGATCCAGGAAATTCGTGAGCCGATTGTAAAGGCGTACGTCCTCTGCCCGAATGAAAATATCGGCGATATTCTGCAATTGATTCTGGAAAAACGTGGCCAGATGGAGCGCACCGAGTCGCTTGATACGCGCCGAGTCATGTTGCATTGCCAGTTGCCGCTCAACGAAATTCTCGTCGATTTTAATGACAAGATTAAGAGCATTACACGTGGCTACGGCTCCATGGATTACGAGCATGCCGGCTATCGCGCGGCTAAATTGGTTAAACTGGATCTGCTGGTTAATGGCGAGCCGGTCGATGCGTTTTCGACGATCGTGCACAAGGATCGCGCGGAGGCGAGGGGACGCCAGTTGGCGGCGAAACTAAAGGAAGTGATCCCGCGACAGCTCTATCAGGTGGCGATCCAGGCGGCTATTGGCGGAAAAATTATTGCGCGTGAGAGCGTTTCGGCATTGCGAAAAAATGTAACCGCGAAATGCTACGGCGGCGATATTACGCGCAAGCGAAAGCTGCTGGAGAAACAAAAGGAAGGCAAGAAACGGATGAAAAGCATCGGGAAGATTAACATTCCGCAAGAGGCTTTTATCGAGGTGCTCAAAGCGCAATGATTTCTGTCATGTCGAGCGAAATCGAGACATCTCTGGAGGTTTCCCCGATCGAGAAAAAATTAGAGATTCCTCGACTTCGCTCGGAATGACAGAAGGATAGTCGATCTAACTCATGTTTACATCGCGCCAAGTAAAACATAGCCGCCTGCTGCTGCGGCACGCCCGGAAATATCTGCGCTACAAGGACGATCAGCTCAGTGGCGCGGACCGCGATCAAATCACGGCAGGCATGAAGGATCTCCGTGAAGCGCTATGGCAGAGAGATCGGGAGAAAATTCACAGCACGGCCGATGCGCTCGATAAAACACTTCACAGGCTGACACCAGTGACGTGGGAGTCACATTGGCGAGAGAATTGCGAGGTGATTTTGGTGGCCATCGTTGTGGCAGTCGGCATCCGTTCGTACTTCTTACAACCGTTCAAAATTCCCACAGGCTCGATGCAGCCGACCCTGAACGGAATTATTGGTTATCCGAGTACAGCCCCCGCGCCGAACATTCTGCGGCAGATTGGCGAGTTCATCGTCCTGGGTCGCAACTACATTAACGTTGTTTCGCGCGAGGATGATCAGCTTCTTGAGATCCAGCCCAGGAAAATGTTTTTTTTCTTTACGTTTTCACAGCTCATTTGCCAGCGGCAAAAATATCTGGTCTATGCGTCGCCTGACACGCTCAGCCATGATTTCAATGTTTTCCCAGGCCGCATTTATCATCGCGGCGACATCATTGCGAGAGGCGCAATCGATACGGGCGACCAGGTGTTTGTCGATAAGTTTAGTTACAACTTTGTTAAACCGCATCGAGGCGACGTTTTTGTTTTCCGGACAAATCACATTCCAGGTATTCGCGAGGATCCTGAGGTAGGCTCGCCGTTTTATATCAAGCGGCTTGCAGGACTGCCTGGCGACATGCTGAGAATCGACCCGCCGTTTCTCTATGTGAATGGCAAGAAAGCAGAGGGTTATGGTTTTACCCGGGTTATGTCAGCGAAACCTCCCTATCGCGGCTATGCCCCGGGCCACGAATATCTGTCGCAACCAGACCGGACATTTACCGTGCCGCAGCATGGCTACTTTGCCTTGGGGGACAACAGTTACAACAGCTACGATAGCCGTTACTGGGGAGTAGTACCAGAGGCAAACCTGGTGGGCCGTGGTTTGTTAGTTTACTGGCCGTTCCGTCCACACTGGGGCCTGATTCGCTAGATGATCTTACAACAGGTAGGGCTGGACTGCCGGGCCGTCCGTTCGTGTTTGACGCTGCCTCGCCTGAGGCGAGTCGCGCTCTACCAAAACATTATTTTCTAACATGTGGCGACATTTGCCGCGCCTGTATCCGCTACTTGGACTTTGCGGTGGCTACGCGATTGTGATGATCTTCAGTCCGGTGCGGCATGCGTTGGGGGACGGTTTTCGTTGCATCCGACGCTACAAACGCATCTGGATTACCTTTGCGCTCCTTGGCTTTGGCTATTTCCTTTTTCAGTTTGTCACTTTCACTCCGATTCGAAACTGGGCCGATCTTGATCTGAATCAGATCATCTCTTTGCCGCGCTGGTTTTGGCCCCGGTTCGTGGACATATGGCGCGAAACTCCGCTACCCGCCCTGGAGGGAGTGGCGGGCATTTTCGATAACGCCACGACAACTTATCCCCTCTCTGTCGTCGCTGCCGTGTTCATGCTGGCCAACTGGCGTGGACTGCACGGCGCATTGCTTCGAGCTTTGTGGAAGCGTTATCGGTTCTGGGGTCATCTTACCTATTTGATTCTGTTACTGAGCGCGCTGGCGTCGCTCTTGAAACCAATCGTGTTCTGGCGACTACCAGAGTGGAGTGGCTTGGTCTCGGCTGCCGGGCTCCTTCGAATCTCGGCCACAGTCGATGCGACCGCGTTCATTTTCGAATATCTCCTAGGCGTCTATATCCAGGTGTATCTCATCACCGTCTGCCTGGCCTGGATAAAGGGCGTGAGCTTTGAAGAAGGAGAACTCTTTCGCTTCGCCATGCGCCGCTTCAGTTATGTTTTAGAATGGGCTGGGATTGTCGTTGCGGTGAGCATGCTGATTGTCCGGTTGCCTCTTCTGCTTGCTTATTTCACCAACATTCCCGGCGTTCTCGACTATCTGCCAATTGCAAGGGTGCTGATGAGCATCTTGATCATAGCGTTTTGTTCGGTCCAAATCTCTCTGGCGCTCCACAATGAAACGGTGATCGATGCAATTCCCGTCCACTTCCTGTTTGTCCGGAAAAACGCCGGTCGTCTCGGGTGGTTTTTGGTTATCTGCGGCATCCATTTCTTTTGTATAATGGTCTGCGATGCCATAGTACGCGGCGCGATTGCTGATCGATTGGGCGCACTGTTCCTTTGGAAATTGAGTTTCGCTTTTCTTCGAGGAGTAATCACTGGCTGGCTCTTAGCTTCGTGGGTTTGTTTATTTCGCCAGTGCGAAACCGGCCGCATCAGCGGCGAGAAATGGATTCAGTATTAGAAAAATCGGCCTTGAGGAGAGCAACACTGAATGCCGCGACGATTACGCGCCAAAGCAAATCGAATCTCGCTCTGGCGTTTGTTTCCCTGGGGCGCGAGCGGAAACGCGATATCACCATTTTCTACGCTTTCTGCCGGGTCATTGACGACATTGCTGATTCCCCAGAACTAGGCGCGGTCGAAAAGCGAGTGCGTCTGGCGAAGTGGCGCCAGATGCTTCATGCCACGGTCCAGGACGAGCCGCTTCTTGCTCGCGACGTAAGACAGTTGATTATCAAATACTCGCTACCGACAGGTATGCTGGAGGAAATCATTGCCGGTGTTGAAATGGACCTGAGCACGTTGCGATATCCCACTTTCGAAGAGCTCCGTATTTATTGCTATCGGGTTGCCAGCGCGGTCGGCCTGGTAAGCATCGAAATTTTTGGCTATCGGAACCAGCGCTGCAGACAATACGCGATCGAGCTGGGGTTGGCTTTGCAGATGACGAACATCATTCGTGACGTGGGGAAGGATATGCAGAATGGCCGGATCTATCTGCCGCAGGAAGATCTGGCGCGGTTCCATTACTCTGAGACCGAACTGATACGGCGGCATTACAACGAGCGCTTCGTTCAGCTGATGGAATTCCAGGCGCACCGGGCGCGTCAGTTCTTCGCTAATGCCGCTGCGGCTCTGCCCGCTGAAGACCGGAGAGCCATGACCCCGGCGGAAATCATGGGCTCGGTTTACCGGGGTTTGCTCCGGAGAATTGAGCTGGACAAGTTTCGTGTCTTCGAAAAAGATTATAAATTAACCAAAATCGAGAAGGCGGGTCGAATCGCCGCGCAACTTTTCAAATCTTTTTTGAATTCGCCGCGCCGAACGTCCGTCTGACTTCCCGATTACGAAACCTTACTAACGAATATGAAACTAAATTCTCTGAAAATTCTGTCGGCGGTTGTAGTTAGCCTTTTTGTGCTCGGCTCCGCCCTTCATGGTCAAATGTCTGGCAGGGATCCGGTTGATTCCCGAACGAGCCACCCAATCATGACAGCGACAGCGATTACGAAAGCAGATGCTGACCAGAAATACCCGGCAAAGGGAGGCCAGTATCCGCGTGGGAACCGAAACCCGCATGATCCTTCAGGAGTTGTATCGAGCCCATTTCCACCATACCAACAGTATGATTGCTCGAAGGTTGCGCATGGTGGGCTAGTCTTGGACGTGCGTGCAAAGCACGTATTTATATACCCCTAGCACCGGGTCGGCCAGACAGGGCTGTCTTTAGACTGTCCGCGCGTTATGCTCCGCTACCGCCGGGTGGCTTTCCATACGCGCGCTGGGCCGGGACGCGAGGTCTTTATGACAGTCCTTACACGGGACGCGTTTACGACCTTCGAGGAGTTCCACCCGGTGGACTTACGCGCGACGTCGATACTGGCCGGCTTTTCCGTAAACCGTAATCACCTGCCCGAGATTGGATCAGTGCGCTTGTTTCTGAAGTGCATCCACCAGGGCTCGCGCTTCATCAGTCATCTTCAACAACTCCGGCCACGGACGATGATAGTTTTCCCCAGGCAATTTACGCGTCGCATCAAACCCCATGTGTGAGCCGATGTTCTGCTCGCTTGGAGCGTGATCGAGCGAATCACTGGGATTCCTGATGACAGTGGTGTCGCGCGCAGGATCAGTGTTCGCGCACAGTCGGAAGAGTACTTCGCTTGTATTGTGCACATCGCAATCTTCGTCCACGGCCACGATGTATTTGCTGAACATCATCTGGCCCATGCCCCATAGACCGTGCATGACCTTGAAAGCTTGGTAAGGATACTGTTTTCGAATGCTAACGAAGACCAGATTGTGAAAGACACCTTCGGGCGGCAGTGTCATGTTCACAATTTCCGGAAAATTCATTTTGAAAACCGGCAGCAAAATGCGCACGCTCGCGTCCCCGATGTAATAATCTTCCATAGGCGGGATACCGACGATCGTGGTTGGATAAACTGCGTCACGCCGGTGCGTGATTGCCGTTAAGTGGAACACTGGATAATCCTCGATGGCAGTGTAATAACCGGTGTGATCGCCGAACGGCCCTTCCGGGCGCAGTTCGTCAGGTTGGACATACCCTTCCAGGACAAAATCAACATCCGCTGGTACCTCAAGGTCGATCGTCTTGCAGTGAACAAGCTCGATTGACTTTCTTCGCAGAAAACCAGCGAACAGAAGTTCGTCCAACCCGTCCGGCAGCGGCGCAGTTGCAGCGAAGGTATATACGGGATCGCCACCCAGCGTGACTGCTACCGGCATACGCTCCCCGCGTTCGTAATAACGTTTGCCATGACGCGCGCCGACCTTGTGAAGCTGCCAGTGCATTCCAGTTGTGTGTCTATCGTAAACTTGCATCCTGTACAGGCCAACGTTGCGGGCTCCGCTCTCGGGGTCGCGCGTGTGCACATTTGCCAGCGTGATGAAGCGGCCGCCGTCTTTGGGCCAGCATTTGAGAACCGGCAGATCGTCCAGGGAAAAGTCGCCTCCATTTTCGATGCGATGCACGACTTCCTGGCATGGCGCATCACGCACGGATTTTGGGCGCGCGTGCAGGAGATGAATTCCCTGCTTGAACAAATTCCAGCCTTCGCGGAGATCGGTAGGCGGTTTTGCTTTTAGAATGAGTTGAATTTCCCGGGCGACATCTTCGATGTCCGTAACCTGAAGCGCGAGCGCCATGCGATGATGCGACCCCATTGTATTAATCGCGACGGGAAACTCGGATTTTTTCCCATCGATGACAGGTTGTTCGAACAGAACAGCCTTTCCACCACCAGGCGATTTCATTTCACGATCAGCCCATTCTGCGATGAGCAGATCTGTATCGACCGGGACAGCGATTCGCTTCAGCTCGCCCGCTTGATCAAGGACGTCGAGGAAACTGCGGAATGAGCGGTAAGCCATTGCGAAAGCGTGCCGCTAAACTCATTCGTTTGGCCACGGAAAGCGAACGAAATTGTTTTACGAGCCTATGGCGGCGGCGACGGCAAATGGCGGAAGTAAACAACTCTGCCGTTGGCGAAAGTGACTCCTTTGGACGGGTAGGGGAACTTTGGCGGGATGTATGACCAGTCGAATGGCCCGTAATAGTACGGCCCGCCGTAGCTGGGAGGGGTTTCGTAACGCAGATAGACCCACGTCTCCGTCGGACGACCACGGCCGGAGCCCGGGATCGTTTGCTCTGGGGTACCCCAAGCCAGCCATACCGCATCCATGGTCATACCAAGGCGAATCTGCCCCTGACTTACGAGCGCCTGGTCCCGCGGAGAGAGACGCTGGTAAACTTCGGGGCGTTGAGAGATGCGCGTCCCAGGTGTCCCGCAACTCGTGAAAACCAACACGGCTGCGGCCATCCAGAAGGTCCGCGCGACGAGTTTCAGTTCGCCCGCTTGTTCAAGAACTTCGATGAAATTTCGAAAATACCGGTAAACCATTGGTTAGGCGTGCTGCGATACTGATTTGTCCGTTGGTAGAATGCGCAGAATTTTTCTAATTCCCTCTAGTTCGGCTCCAGGTATTGGAAGGACATAACCCTGCCATTGGAAAAAGTAACCGTCTTATTTGGGTAGGGAATGCTCGGCGGAATCAGTGAATAATAAAATGGATCGTAGAAAGGATCGCCAAAGAAGCCAAAACCGGGACCGTAAGGACCATAATAAGGATAATAGTAGTAAGGATAAGTGGCGTAATAGACGTAGACCCAGGTCTCGGTAGAATGGCCGCGCATGTTGCCTATAACCTTCGAATCGGGCGAACCCCATGCCAGCCAAACTGCATTTCGAGACATGCCGTAGCGAATTTGCCCCTGGCTCACCAGTGCCTGGTCGCGGGACGAAAGACTTTGGTAAAGGTCGGGATGGTCGGAAATTCGCGTCTGTGGTGTTGAACAATTGGTTAGGATCAAGACGGCGGTCGCGATGCCCAGCACCGATGCGCCAGAAGAGAATCGACGCCTCATAATGCGGAGAAAATCATAACGTCACAGAATTGCGAGTCAAACCATGTGGTTTCTTGATTCAACATCGCCCTGCCCGTAACGTTCCCCTGCATGCAAGATCGCTACGGCCATCGGATTTCGTACCTGCGCGTCTCGATCACCGATCGTTGCAATGAGCGCTGCACTTATTGCATGCCGCAGGAATTACAGGAGTGGTTGCCGCGTGAGGAAATCCTGACTTTTGAAGAAACGCTGCGTCTTATTCGAATTTCTGCCGAATTGGGCGTTTCGAAAGTGCGCATTACCGGTGGCGAGCCACTGACGCGCCGTGACGTGATCGATTTCATCAGGCGAATCCCTGAAATCCCTGGCATTAAAAGCATCGGTCTTTCTACGAACGGGACGTTGCTCGCGCGTGAACTCGCTCCGGAAAAACTAATGGCCAGCGCTTTACGCGCAGCCGGTGTGGGATCGGTTAACATTTCACTCGATACGCTAGATCGGGAGGTCTATTCGCAGATTACCGGCCGCGATTTCCATGAGCAGGTTCTCCGTGGAATCGACGCGGCTATCGCCGCAGGCTTCGAGCAGATCAAACTGAACACCGTCCTGATGCGTGGCCGAAATGAGGGCCAGCTAATTTCGCTGATAGAATTCGCAGCGCAGCGCGATTTGATTCTCCGTTTCATCGAAATGATGCCCGTAAGCACAACCGAGGTGCTCGACGCTAACAACTTCATGCCGATCCATGAGGCAAAGAGGATGATCGAATCGCATTATGGCCGCTTGATTCCTGAGACTGAGTTTAGGACGAACGGCCCGGCCACTTATTACCAAATCCCCGAACGCTGGCAGCGAATTGGCTTTATCGGAGCGATGACCAATCTTCATTTCTGCGAGAGCTGCAACAAACTTCGCCTCACATGCGACGGCAAGTTGCGCCCGTGCCTCGGCAGTTACCTGGAGTTCGACATTATGAAACCGCTCAGGGCCGGGGCGAGCGACCAGGAGCTCAAGCAATTCTTTCTCGGTGTTGTCGATCGAAAACCTGAGCAACACGACTTTCGCAACAATTACCAGCCGAACCGCAAAATGATCGCTATCGGCGGCTAACGAATGAAGCGCCTCACGCACATCGGTACGGATGGCCGTGCGCAGATGGTCGATGTATCGGCGAAGCCGATGAGTAAACGCAGAGCTGTGTCGGCCGGGAAGATTCGACTCCGGCGCGAGACGCTCGACCTAATTGCGAGCAATCAAATCGCCAAGGGAAATGTCTTCGCGACCGCGCGGATTGCCGGAATCCAAGCAGCGAAACAAACGGCGCAGCTGATTCCGCTTTGCCACCCACTCCCACTCGGCGACGTTAAGATCGATGTTGTTACTTCCAACAATGGAGCCGAGGTGCGATGCACCGCTCAGACGATTGCACAGACCGGGGTAGAAATGGAAGCGCTGGTTGGTGTCACGGTTGCGTTGCTCACGATTTACGACATGTGCAAGGCGGTCGATAAGGAGATGCAGATTTCTGATGTCCGGCTACTCAGCAAAACCAAGCAAACCGTGGACTCCGCGGAAAGTGAAGCAGCGGAGTAATGGAGTAATGAAACCGAAACAACACTCCAATTCTCCGGTACCCCAACGCTCCAAGCAGATAACCGTTGGTATCATCACAATCTCGGATCGCGCCAGCGCAGGTGACTACGAGGATCTTGGCGGACCTGCGGTGAGGGACGCGGCGCAAAAGGCAGGATGGCAAGTCCTATCGGAAGCGATTGTTCCCGACCACGCAGAACGTATTCAGCAAGCGATCCGTTCGTTTTCGCAACAAGGCTGCGGCTTAATTTTGACCACGGGCGGCACGGGCGTCGGACCGCGGGACGTTACTCCGGAAGCGATTCGCGCCATTATGCGCGTCGAATTACCTGGTTTCGGCGAAGTGATGCGCGCTGAATCCATGAAGATCACGGCCAATTCCATCTTGTCGCGCAGCTTGGCAGCACTCGTCGATCTTTCGCTCGTGATCGCCCTTCCGGGAAAGCCGAGCGGCGCCGTGGAGTGTCTCGGGTTCGTGCAGGGAGCGATCCCGCATGGGGTCGCGCTCGCGCAAGGGACGCCTACCTCGTGTTGAGGCTCGCGTCAGTCAGGCCAAATCAGCAATCGGATTAGTTGCCTGCCGTAATCTGTGAGATGCGCATTTGCGCCGTGGCCGGAAATTATTTCGCGAGTCAGATGGGAATAATCGACCGAACTTTTTTTGACGTAACTGAGCTCAGGCTGCGTTGCGCTCTTATTGCTCGATTCTATTCTCAGGGGCACACCAGACTGCGCAAACGAGACTTCCCATGAAGATTTTTCGTTTCGGCCCCCTGTCGTGAGCATCCACGAATAAAGTTTTGGCAGCTCGAAATGCCGCGCTTTAGGGACCGTCACTTTGTAGAATGTCTCCTCGCCACCGAGGAATTCGGGAATCGTCAGTGAGGGATTTTTGTGAAGCGCAAGATACAACCGTGCGATATCGAGTCCGGCGAGATTCATTCCATTGTAAATACCGTTGTGATTGGGATCGTTCCTAAAGAATGCGTTGTACCACGACTCGAATTCACGACTAAGCATGAGATTCAATTCCAGGTGAAGATGCGCGCGCTCCCTGTTTAGTCCCGTTCCGGTGTAGCCCATCACGGCGATGCGCTGGCCGTGTTTCACCGTGTCCCCTGGCTGGACTGCGATGGAACTCAGATGTCCGTACAAGCTGTAGTAATTCGAGCCGCCCCAGCGATGCTCAATGACAATGTATTTTCCATAGTTCGAGTAGCCGGGAACAGAGTTAGCGTGCACCACTTTTCCATCGGCGATGGCGTGTATTTCATCGAGCGGCTCACCATGCGCGTCGCGATGCAGTGGGCGAATATCGATGCCTTCGTGAAAACGGGTATAAACAACGCCACCCGCTGTGTCGGTTGGATCACGGACAAAACCGTATTGACCTCCTTCCCACGGCGTTGATTTCACACCCTTAAAGTTGCGGTCGATGTACTGGTAGAATGCGGCGCCCCCGCCTGAAAACAGGGCGTCATTGTCGGTTGGCAAAACGAGATCAAGAATCTGGTTCTCTCCCATCGCTGTAGAACGTATCAAAACGAACGTGAAAAACGTTGCGGTTAAAAGATGATTCATTCGTTACAGGAGACGCGAGCAGGCCCGAGTAGGGATTACCGCTTCCGTTGGCCAATCATGCGCCAGTCTTTTTTCATCACCTCAATATCTGCAGGGGTTAGCCCGGAAGGGATGTAGATTTTTCCGTCGGAAACACGCTTGTCGATTTCTAGTTCGGTAATTGGTCGGCCATTGATGAACACGAAAAGCAAGCTGCCGCGACGCTCAACGCTTAGAGTATCAAGCACGACTCGCCCATGCTCGTCGAGTTGAAATAGTGCGCCATACGTTCCGTTCGCAGCGGGATACGGAGAAAATGCTATGACGTCGCGCTCCGAAATCCACGGAGTCTTTTCGATTGCCACAGTTTTTCCAGAGACTTGGGCGCGAACAGATGTCGCGAATACCTCCGTATCCCGAGGGTTTGCTTGTGCGTGCACTCGGAACGTGCAATGTCGTTGTTTTGCCACGCCTTCCGCCGCGGCGAAAACCAGGCAAAACGCGAATGCACAGAGAGTTTTCATGCCGATTGGATAAAGGGTTTGACAGGGTTTTGGCAACCTCGAAAGCTTTCGGGTCTGTTTTAACCCGCTCATGAAGCGACGAGCAGTTCTGTATATTCTGATATTTTTCGTTGTCGGGAGCATGTTTGCTCAAGACGCCGTGCCGACATCTACCCCCGCACGCAGGCGCGGTTGGCTGAGCCGCCTCCTCCATCCATTTTCTCCTGACGCAGTTCCCCAATACAAGGATGCCAGACTTCGCGGGCTTACGGTCGATCTGCAAATTACGCCGCAGACCATCAAGCTGTCCGAAGTCCGGCAACTTGGTATAAAATTGACGCTGGCAAACATATCCAAGCGCCCTGTGACACTCGATTTTCCGACCAACCAGCGGATTGAAATTTATCTAACGAATTCCGAAGGGAATATTCTTACAAAGTGGTCCGACAACCACGCGATCGCAGAGAAACCCGCCACGATTTTGATTAACCCGCAGGAGCGAATCGAGTATAACGAAACAATCGCAACCCGGGACCTCGCGCCAAACAAGGTCTTTATTGCCGAGGTGTTTTTCCCTCAATACCCGGAGTTGCGTGTCCGGCAAAAATTCCTGGCCGTGCCGTGAGAGAGTTGATGGCTAATAGCTGATTGCCGATAGCTGATGAAGCCGACGGTGCCCATCGATCAGCCATCAGTTATGGGCTATCGGCTTTTTTCCGATTACCATACTCATCCACAGGGACATCGGGTGCAGCGTTACACGCCAGCGTTGCTCCAGCCTTGGGTAGATTCGGCGCGTAAGCACGGGTTAACCGACATCGCCTTTACAGATCACGATCGTTATCACGCCGGAATCGACTTCGATGAAATCGATTATTTGCGGGAGAGAAATCCCGATCTGAGACTCCGCGCTGGCATTGAGCTCGATAACGATCCCACTCACTCGGCGGCCGGCCGACGATGGATTGAGAAGCATTGGAACAAACTCGATTTTGTTCTCGGCTCGGTGCACTTCCTTGATCGCGCCGATCGAATGTTCGACAGCGTGCCGGACGGCGCGGAGCAATTCGAAGGCCATGACGTCAATGCGATTTACGCCGATTATTTTCGCCGTGTTCGCGAAATGGCGGCAACCGGGTTGGTCGATTGCCTCGCTCATCTTGATCTTGTTAAAATTCATGGTCATCGGCCCAGCGCGGAGATCGGCGCTATTGTCAATGAAACGCTCGATTTTATTCGAGCGCGGAATCTCACAATCGAACTTTCCACCGCTGGATGGCGCAAGCCGGTAAACGAACTCTATCCAGGCGATCGGATCATTGAACTGGCAATAGAGAAGGGGATTCCCTTTACGACTGCCTCCGACGCGCACTCTCATGCGCAACTGGGCGACAGTTACCCCATGCTCGCGCAAAAGATGGCCTCCTTTGGGATTCGCCAGATCTGCATTTTCGACAAGCACCAGCGCATCATGCGCGCTGTTAGTGCCGAACCACTGCTATAGCTGAAGATCGAGCTGCGACCGTCTCTGCGCTGCGATGGCTTGTTCCGTTTCTGAAGGCAGAAGTACCTTGAGCTCCAAACGTTGAGCGAGGCGCTGGCAGGTTTCAGGCGCAAATCCTTCGAAGTGATTGCTCACGAATGCCCAGACATTGCGCACTTCAGAAAGATTCCGCTCAATCTTGAGCGACCAGCTTTCAAGTGCAGCTTCGCGTTTCCATAGCAACTTGTTGTAACGATGAACGTGCCCACCATCGACATCGTATTTGGTTGAGTAATCGCCAAGCAGACGCAGATACAGAAAATCGGAAGTGCGCGGCAGGAATTCGAAAGGAGCAAGATTTCGCTCGTTCAGAGGAGTGGTGTCCGCCCACACCCAGCAAATGCGATACTTTTCCAAAAGCCGGATGAAATGTGGCCGATGCCATCCGGCGTGACGAAATTCGATCGCAAAGCGGAAATCCCTTGGCAGTTGGTCGAGAAAATTGCGCAGCGCCAGCTTGCCATCCTTCGGCGTGAAGGACGGAGGAAGCTGGATCAGGATAACGCCGAGTTTTGCTCCAAGTGGTTCGATGGCGCGGAGGAACAAATTTAGCTCGGCAGTGCAATCATGCAGCCGGGAAGCGTGAGTGATCTGTCGAGGAATTTTACAGGTGAAACGGAAGCCAGCGGGGGTCATTTGGACCCAACGCCGAACGCTTTTTTCCGGTGGAACAGCGTGAAAAGTCGAATCCACTTCAACCGCCGTGAAATAGTTGGCATAAAATTCCAGCCAGTGAGCTTCTGGCAAATCCGACGGGTAGAAAACGCCACGCCAGTCTTCAAAGCCCCACGCGCACGAGCCGATGCGTATCTTCTGCTGATCGGTCAAATTCAAGACGAGAATGCAACGTTAGCCAGTATTCTGTCCTTGGAAAAGGGTTCACTTTCTGGAAATGTAGTGAATATTCCACGGGCGCGTTCACGGGCGCCGAAACTTGACTGGGCGCATAAGTTAACTACCCTGCACCACCCATGCAAATCGCTATTCGTGTCCTTCTAGTTTTCGCGGTTGCCGCATTTCTTTTGCCCGAATCCAGCGAGGCCTCTGTTGTCTTCAAGCCGGGTAAAAAACCGGAGTACGTAGGCCCGGGCGGCGTAGAAGAAGAACTGACCGGCGATGCTGTCGACCTATTCCAGATTGGCCAGGCTGCCGAAAAAGAAGGCAATTATAAGCGCGCGGTTAGAGCTTACAAAAGTCTCGTCAAACGCCATCCCAAAGACAAGGTTGCCCCGGAAGCGCTTTATCGTGCCGCTCAATTGCAGGAACAAGACCACAACTACTTTGCGGCCGCGGCGTCATTTTCACAGTTAGTAGAAAAATATCCCGGCAGTCCGCATTTCGAGGAAGCAATCGAGGCGCAGTTCCGAATCGGCGAAATTTATCTTAACGGGAAGAAGTTGAAGTTTCTTGGCATGCCGATCGCCTCGGCGTTGGATCGTGCTGTGACCGTTTTCGCCAACGTGGTTCGGACCGCGCCATACGGAAAATATACCGCGCGAGCGCAGTTTGATATTGGTCTTGTGCGCGAGAAACAAGGCGCCAACGATGCGGCCATTCAAGCATACCAGGCTGTCGTGGACAAGTTTCCCAATGAGCCTGTCGCCGTGAATGCACAATACCAAATCGGCTACATTTGGTTTACAGCCGCACAATTAGGCACAAAGGACGCGGCCGCAGCAGCGAACGCTAAGACTGCGTTCGAAGATTTCCTCTTCCATTATCCCAAGAGTGAGAAAGCAGCACAAGCCCGCGCTAATCTCGACATTCTCGAGCACAAGCAAACGGCCAACTCTTACAAGGTCGCCAAATTTTACGACAAGCAAAAATATTATCGCGCCGCGGTTATTTACTACAACGAAGTGATTCGACAGCAGCCGGGCTCTCAGGAAAGCAACGAGGCGAAGAAGCGGATTGACCAGCTGCGTGCAAAATTTGGAGATGCGGCTCTTCAGCCGGCACTTCCTGTCGCACAGGCCAGCAAGAAAAAGAGTGACATGCACGGCGCGCGAACTGCCGAAAGCGGATCGGCGAAACCAGGTTCGGCAAACAACGAAGCGCCGTTGCCCGCGTCGGACGGCGATAGTTCGCTTCCGCCGCCTGCTTCGCTTGCGCCCGATACGACCACCGCGCCTGACCCTTTGCTGGCTCCGCCGGGCGCAGGCACAACCTCCAATATGTTGCCGAGTTCCGACCCATCGGCCTCTCCCGGAGCGTCCGCCTCACCGGCGCCTTGAAAGCCTTACTTGCCACCCTATTCTGCTTTGCCCTGGGTGGTTGCCTTGGCTATCGGATCGGCCCAGTAAAGCCATATTATCTGCGCGATGTTCACACCCTTGCAGTACCGACTTTTAAAAATCGCACCCTTGTGCCTCGGATCGAAGTGTTGGTTACGGATACTGTGATCAAGCAGATACAACAAGATGGGACGTACCAGATTACAAATGGGGATAAGGCGGACGCTACTCTCACAGGTGAAATATCCCGGATCACCCGGGCACCCGCGCGCTCGGTACGTGGCAACGTGCTGCTCACGACTGAATTTAGCCTGTTTCTAGTGGTAAAGTACTCACTGAGCGGGCGGGATGGCAAACAACTGGTAGCGCCGAATGACGCGATCGGAACAACCACCTTCTTTGTAAGTAGCGCCGCCACCACCTCCAACCAGCAAAGCACCGGCGACGTGACTAGTGATGAGCGCCAGGCTTTGCCCCTTGCGACTCAGGATCTCGCCAGCCGACTAGTTACCCAAATAAGCGAGGGTTGGTGATGAGTAATGAAAGGTGAAGAAAAGCTTTGGACAATCCTCAACGATAAACTCGATACTTTGCGTGCCACAAACCGGTTGCCTCAGGCGATTCGCGTTGCCGAAACGGCCCTTGAAATCGCCAAGCGCGCCTTCCGCGGCACCGACCTTCCGCTGGCGACCAGCTTTGAGAAGCTAGGGCAGCTTCTCGATCAAAAGGGAGATCGCGCGGCGGCCAAGGGATATTTGCTCAAGGCGCATGCGATTCTGGAAAAAGTAAACCCGCCAGACCAGCGTGCCATCTACCGCTCCGCGAGGCGGCTTGCGTTTCTATGCGACAGTCTCGGCCAGTCTGAAGAGGCCATTAATTTTTACCAGAAAGCCATCGCCGCGGGCACCGAAATCGAAGACATTCATTATTCGGATCTCGGGACCATGTTAAACAATGTTGCCCTGATCTTGCGTAAGTCGGGGCGACAAAAGGCGGCTGAACCGTGCTATCTGCGCGCATTGCAGATTTACGAGAAACAACTCGGACCAGACCATCCTGACGTTGCCTCAGTACTAAATAACCTCGCCGTGTTCTACACGAATGAACGCCGTTTCACTGAGGCAGAGAAAATACATCTTCGCGCGCTGGCCATTCGCGAGAATTTAGACCCACCTCCGCTTGCCGACATTGCGCAGTCAAAATGCAATCTGGCGGTCGTCTATCATTCACGCGGCGATTACGCCAAAGCGACGGAGCTTTATCAGGCTTCTCTCAAAATTTGGGAGCAGGTGAAGGATAAACCTTTGAAGGACTACGAGATTGTTGTATCCAATTATGCCGATCTTTTGCGCTCGCTTGGTCAGGTACGTAAAGCGCACCAATTGGAGGTTCGCGCACGGAAGAAACGCTCGGGGTGACTTCGGAGTTTCCTTCCTCTCTATTGTCGCCGGTTTGACCTTGCAGGCGGCTGGCACCCGCGCATTATAAGGGCCACCGGTTTTGCTCGCGTGGCGGAATTGGCAGACGCGTACGGCTCAGGACCGTATGGGGAAACCCGTGGAGGTTCGAGTCCTCTCGCGAGCAGTGCTTGGGGGTTCCCCAAACCGGCCTTATTTGAAAGCAAAAACTATCGGCAAGCTGCCGATTTAGGTTGTATTGATCGACTACTTGCGCGCAGTCTTCCGTCGCGCCGCCCAGCGAGCCTTCATCAACTGCGAGAGCCTTCTTCGGCCAGCAGGTGTGAGTCCACCTTTCTTGGCTGAAGGTGCTGGCTTTGTTCCGCCCGACTTTCTTCTTGCTGCCCAGCGGGCCTTCATCAGCTCCGATAGCTTTCTTCGACCAGCAGCCGTAAGTGCGCCTTTTTTCTTGGCAGCGGCTGGTTTCGTCCCGCCTTTTAGTTTCGCCCAACGGGCCCTAGCTGCGGCTGAAAGCTTTGCTCGGGTCGAGGGCGAAAAGTAACGCCCTGCCTGTTTAGGGGTAGGGGCTGCTGCCACGGGTCTGGCAGGCGCACCTCCCAGGATTGAGGAAAGACGTCTTTCCAGATTATCAATTTGTCGGCGTAGTGAAACTGCTTCTTCTAAAGCTTTAACAGATATATCCATGTTTGTGACATAGCCGCGGTTTGCGGCATTGGCAATCCTTTTTTTATAACAAACTTTATGCCTAACATTTCTGACATGTGGCTTTCACGCATTAGTTACATCCATGTGGTAAACAAGAAATGAGTTATCGTAAATTGTGAGCTAATGTTTTATTGACCTTCAAATGACAAAATCCGGTACCACAACAGAACCCACACGAGTTCGGCAAATGTTTGGCGCCATTGCCAGACGGTACGATCTGGCTAATCACACGCTTAGCTGCGGGACGGATTTTTATTGGCGAAAGTGCGCTGCCAACATGGTCGCCAGCTGGCGGCCACGCAAAATTGTAGATCTTGCAACTGGCACAGGAGATCTGGCCCTTGCGGTGCAGAAGAAACTGCCGGATGCGGAAGTCACAGGCGTGGATTTCCTGCCTGAAATGCTGGAGCTGGCGCGGAGGAAAGGCGTGCGTGAAACAATCCTCGCAGACGCCATGAAGCTGCCATTCCCAGACGCTTCGTTTGATTGCGTTACCATCGCTTTCGGCTTGCGTAACATGGAGAATTGGAGAGACGCGCTTGTTGAGATGTCGCGAGTGCTTAAGCGAGGTGGCCGTTTGTTAGTGCTTGAGTTCTCACTGCCAACCATATCGATTGTGCGTATCATCTATCGTTTCTATTTGCATCGCTGCCTCCCATTGCTCGGCTCCTTTTTGACCAGAAAAAAAAGTGCCTACGACTATCTTGGGGACTCAATCGAGGAATTTCCCAGCGGGCGCGCAATGATCGATTTAATCGAAGCGAGCGGGTTTAAGCACGTGACGCTCCAGCCGTTGAGTTACGGCATCGCGACGATTTACACCGCACAGAGTCTCTGACAGCGAAAGCCGTTTTACAAGATCACGGTGTAACGGTGGGCGTCGGACTTGGCGTTGGCGATGGTTGCGCCACAAGAGGCAACCTCAAGCTATTCAAAACCGAATTCGTAATCACAAACGTGCCTTCGCGGCCGTCTACATGCGCGCACCATGTTCCGTCGTTAGCCGGAGTGCCGATGATCAACCTATGTGATGCCTTGTTGTCAGGCGAAGTTGTGAATGCGAGAGTGAGCTGCGGCTTTTCCAAGCCGTCTTGAGGCTTCGTTGCTCCAAGCCAACGCACTGCATGCAAGCTCGACAACGTGTTGAGTAGCGATTGCACATTTGTTCCATCGATCTGACCAGTGCCTTTTAGCCAATGCCATTGGTTATTTTCGCCTCGTTCCAGCGACAGTTCTTTGTCCGTGGTCACGCTGACACGGTGAATTTGGTCAGGTTTAAACTTAAAGATTGATAGCTCCTGCCATTGCAAAGGATCGGCTGGGATCTGGTCTACCAAACCACGTCGGGCCGCCACGACAAATGGCTCATCTGTGAGGCGTGCGTAAACATTGTCCCCGTCTTCCTTTCCAAAGGCGAGTGTAGCAAACGGCTGCTCACCCGCCTTGGTCTCGGCGGTGTTCTCCGAGGCGAACGAACTGAACGTTAATTGCAGACGCGGTTTGTCCAGGCCGTATTTTGGCAGATTCGAAGCGACATCTTCGACGAACTTTGTCACCCGCTCGTTTTGCAATGAGTCAATCAAGCGGCGAACCGCCCCTGAATCTGCGGGTGCGTTGTTTCGGTTAGCGATGGTCCAGTTTCCATCCTTGCGTGCAAGCACTGTCTTGCCTTTACCTGGAACATCGATCGTGATGCGATCGAGAACGTTCGTGTCGATCCGACCCAAATGATAGTCACGCAGATCGGCTGGTTTAGTGTTCAGAGCCTCTTCAATCTTCTTGGATAACGTGTAGACAGCACCGCGCGGAGCAAACCGGACATAAACCTGGTCCTTTTCCTTCTCGGGCACGCTGCCGATTTGCAGCATTTGGCCTTTGTCCTCCTGGCCAAAGACCTTGATCGAGTCAGCGATCTCAACCTTTTGGTCCTTTCTTCCTTCCTGACTAAATAACGTGATCGACCCGCGCGGTTCTGCCAGCCCATAAGGTCGCAGGTCGCCGTGATCGTCGGCCACAAATTGTTGAATGCGGGCCGTTGTGATTTGTGCGATCAGGTCGCCAACTTTCTCGTCATCCGCGCGAGCGCGAAGTGGTTTGACGATGTCCCAGTGCTCACCTTTCTTCTCTAACTCCATTTCGCCAGCAGGCGTCTTTAAGGCGATGCGACGCACCTGCGCAGTCGTCACATCAGTTAATTTTTTATCGCGGAATTCCTCCGCTTTTTTGTCGATGTCCTTCTTAACCGATTGTCTGGCGAGAAATGCTTCCTTCGAGTTCTCAAAGCGGACATACATCCTGCCTTCCAACGCAGCGTCTTTTCCAAACAAGATTTCAGGAGGTCTGTCAGAGCCGATCAATTTGAGCTTAAGCTTTGGCCGGTTCAGACCGTATTCATTTAGTTTACTCTTATCGGCCTCAATATCTTTCGCCGGAATTGTTCCCTCCTTTTGCCAGGTCTCCAGGTCCGACAGCAAATTCTCAACTAAGGCACCGTCTGCTTGATCTTTGATTGGGGTTTCTAGCCGCCATTTGTTGTCGCGGCGTCGTATTTCTATTTTTTCATCGCCATTTTGAATGATGATGCCATCAATCTTGCCTCGATCGAAATTGACCACGTTCTGCGCCTGCCGCCTGGCCTCCTCAGTGCTCGGCTGTTTCATCTCAAAGAACCGGAGGTACGCGAACACACCGAGCACAACGACAGCAAGGATTAAAGTAGTTCTCCAATTCATGATTCAACCGTTTTCATTCTGAGCGAAGCGAAGAATCCCGGATCATTCTCCTTGGCGTCGCAGCCAAACAATAGCCAGAGATGTTTCGCTTCGCTCAACATGACAGCAAAGGCTTAGACGCGCCGTTGCCACCAAACCACGGTTCCGATCACGGCGGGGATCAGCGGCATGAAAATCAGAATAATCCAACGCAGGCGGGCCAGCGCATCTTGATCAAGACTGAAAGTGAGAGGCTTTGAAACTTTTGGCGCGATACCGATTAGCTGTTCGCGACTGAGCAACCAGTTCACACTGCCGGAAATGAAATCGAGGCCCTGCTGATCTTGGGTAATCGCATTGTCTTGAACGAATGTCGCATTGCTAACGACTACCAGGCGAGACGAGTTGACCTGCACCCGCTCATCCGCGCTGCCACCTCTTTCAATGGCTGCGCCTATTGTTAGTGCCGTGTTGCTATTCCGTTTCGCGTCTTCCTGCAGTTTTGCTTGATTGTCCGTGTTATAATCAGTCTCGGCAAAATAGCCTTTTTCCGCCTGGATTAGGGGCTCGAGACGGGTGTTGGCGGCACGGACGCGGTCGGGCTCAAGCGTCAGCGAAGAAGTGCCGCCCAAAAAGAGCGCCCGTACATCGGCTAATCGTTTGGTGATTGGGCTGTCGGCGAGGAACCGCGCTTGAACATCTCTTGTTAGTGCCAATTCCTGGATCCCAGTTCGCAGAAAAACCATCAGTCTATCGTCATTCACCTTAACGCCCAGCTCGTTGACAAACGCATCAAGCTTCGGCGTTTTCGCCGCCGGATCGCGGAGAAGCAAAATCCGCCCCTGTTTATCCCAGAAGTTGCGTAGAACTTTCATTTCGCGATCTGAAAAATCGTACTGCGGTCCTATGATCATGACAGTTTTTAAGTCTTCGGGAATCGCATCCACATCGAGAAGGTTCAGCTCTTTGAACTGGATGTTTTCGTTTTCGATAAATGTTTTCAGGACGGAGATCGTGCTGCCTTCAGCAAGTGGTGGTTCCTTATGACCGAGGACGTATCCGAGAGTCTTCTTCTTTCCTTCGACAAGGTCGATCATTGCGCTGGTCATGGCCTGTTCGCCTTTAAATGCGGCTACGCGAGGGCTTTCGCCCAACGCCATTCCGCTCTGGTCGATGTCAGCCATCTCGGATGCCTTAACTGTCTTATTGCGTCCTTCGTAATCGACTATTAAAAGAGGCTCGTCGGTAACGACCTTATATTTGTCGAACAACTCCTTTGCCCGGGAAAGATTGCGCTCAGGATCAATCTGCTCGATATCGACCTTTCCTTTACCGGCATACTGATATTCAGTCAGCAAATTCTGAACGTCCGTGCTAATCGGCGTGCTTGGTGGAAAGAAAACCGTGATACGCATCTTGCCCTTGAGTGTGTCAAGGAAACGTTTCGTTTTATCCGAGAGCGCATATTTTTGGTCGCGGGAAAAATCCCAACGTGCGTAGTGTTTGAAGGCGATCGAGTTCACCATCGCAGCCAGAAACAAGACCAGCACGATCTGTGCGAGAACGTTAAAACCGATTCGAACCCGCCGAATTTTTTTTCCCGAACGTCCCGGGCGCTGGTTTGTTTCGTTAGCCACCGTTTAAAGCCTCCATTTGCGGGATTGAAATGCCTGGTGCGTAAGCGTCAGCATCACGATGGTCATGCTCACGTAGAGAACAATTGGGCGTGTATCTATTACGCCGCGCGAGAAGGTTCCCATGTGTTCGATCGCAGAGAAATAGCCCAGCAAATCGCGCGTTTCCGAGCTCACATCGAGCAGGATGAACTGAACCAGGCCCAGGAAAAACAGTAGCGTAATTGCGCAGAAGGAAATGATTGCCGCGATGATCTGGTTTCGGGTCAGAACGGATGTGAGACAACCAATGGAAAGATAAAACGTCCCGAGCAATAAGAGCATCAGATAGGATCCGGCGTATGCTCCGCCCGAATGCGCCGCCGGTTCATTTGTGACTTTGAAAAAAATGGCGAAGTAAAGCAGTGTTGGGATCCAGAGAACTAGGTAAAAGACCAGCGCGCCAAAGAATTTTGCCAGTACTATCTGCCAGTCCCGCACCGGGACGGTTGTTAGTGGTTCAATCGTGCCGAGCTTAAATTCCTCGGCAAACAGGCGCATCGTGATAAGCGGAAAAATCAGAACAAAGGCGAACCAGAAGAAGACTGAGTTAAAAAATGCCTCCTGCACCGTGTATTGCACCTGGCGCTGGTTCATGAAGGAGACCTGGAAATAGAAATCGATCCCGCTGACGATCAGGAAAAAGATGAGCACGATGTACGCGATCGGGGAATGGAAATAGCCGCGTACTTCGCGAGAAAGGAGAGTGTAGAATTTTCTCATGGATCAAACACTTAGCATTGAGCGCCGGACTCTTTCGCCAGACATCGTTACACTGCGTCAGAGTGCGTGATTTCCACGAACACATCCTCAAGCGTTGCACGACGCTGAGTCAGTTCGCGCACAGACCAGTGGCGCTCGGTGGCAAGGCGAAAAACCTCTTCGCGCACGTCGACGCCTGATTCCACCCGCATGGAAAATCTCTTCCAATCATCCTGTCCGTCGGTGATCACTTCCCGCACACCTGAAATCTTCTTTAGCTCGTCCGCGCCGTTGTCTTTTCCGACTTTCGCTTCAAGAACAACACCGCCGGCCTGCCTGATTTTTCCGAGTAA
>DASSFL010000250.1:0-4160 GCA_035694525.1 Candidatus Udaeobacter sp.
ATCTCCAACGTAATGTTTTTCGCAGCGATCCAGTGCTGAACTCGGATAATACCGGGCGTTTTTTTTATCTCAGCCTCTTGCAGAACTTTTTCGACGATTTGTGGCGATCACTCGATGGCGGCCAATCATGGTCGATTATCGCGCCGGCGGATGGCGGCGATAAGCAGTGGTTTACGATCGACAACACCAACAGCGCGGGCCATGGATTTCAGTACCAATCCTGGAGCAGCGACGGCAACAATTACGCCGGCAGACAATTCACTCGATCGACCAACGGCGGATTGACCTGGATGAATCCAATTAACATTCCTAATTCGCCCGCGTGGGGCACACTCGACGTCGATTCCAATGGGAATCTTTTCATCGGTGGCGTAAACCTGACCACTGGGCGAATTTGGTGTGTTCGTTCCACCAATGCAAAGAACGGCGGCGTAGTTCCCACTTTCGACCAAAGCACAGCGGTGAACCTCGCCGGCAATATCGTCGCCGGCGAGCCGATTAATCCGGAAGGATTAGTGGGCCAGGTTTTTCTGACGGTGGATCGTTCCGGTACAAGTACGAATAACAATATTTACGTGCTTGCGAGCGTCCAGCCCGCCGGCTTTGCTACTGGCAGTGACGTGATGTTCGCGCGTAGCACAAATGGAGGGCAAACCTTCAGCGCGCGGCGCCGGATCAATGACGATCCTGTTAACCACGCGAAGTGGCACTGGTTTGGCACGCTTTCGGTTGCGCCTAACGGACGGATCGACACAGTCTGGCTGGACACGCGTAACGCTGCGAACAATATCAACTCGCAGCTGTTCTATTCCTACAGCTTCGATGGCGGAAATACCTGGTCGCTGAATGTCGCCATCAGCAATTCGTTTAATCCGTACCTCGGTTATCCGAATCAGGACAAGCTGGGCGATTACATCACAATTGTCTCGGATAGAGCAGGTGCCAATGTCGCGTATGCGGCGACATTTAATGGTGAAGAAGACATCTATTATGTCCGTATCGCGCCATTAATGCCGGTCACAGATTTCAATAGCGACACCAGGCCGGATTTTCTCCTTAACAATCCGATCACGCGCCAAACAGCGATCTGGTACATGGACAACAATGTTCGAATTGGCGCCGCTAACGGCCCGACTCTGCCCGGCGGCTGCACTGTAGTGAGTGTGGCGGACTTTAACAACGACGGTCATCCGGATTACCTGCTATTCAACCCAGCGACGCGCGCGACAGTCATTTGGTACATGAACAATAACGTCCATACTTCAGGCAACAATGGCCCGACTCTTCCTGGGGGCTGGAGTGTCGCAGGAGCGGCGGACTTTAACGGAGATGGCTACCCGGATTATCTGCTGAACAATGCGAACACGGGTGGAACGGTAGTTTGGTACATGCGCGACAACGTTCATTTCGGCTCCGCACCTGGTCCGGTTGTTCCGACCGGGTGGAGCGTGGCTGGAGTTGCCGATTTCAATGGCGATAATCACCCGGATTATCTGCTGTTCAATGCGAACACAGGTGGAACGGTAATTTGGTACATGCGCAACAACGTTCATATCGGCAGCCATGCGGGGCCAACTGTCGCACAGGGTTACGATGTCGCGGGACTAGCCGATTTCGACGGCAACGGCAGAGCCGATTATCTGCTTTACAATTCCAGCACGCAGCAAACCGCGATTTGGTACTTGAACAACAATATTCTCATTGGCTCTGCTTTCGGTCCCACTCTCCCCGCTGGCTGGAGCTTGGTCGCACCGTAGCGCGGGCCTCTCGGAATCAGGCGAACCAGCTATTCTGCCATCGTCTTCGGAGAAGCCGATCCACCTGCTTGCTGTTGCGTCGCTCCGTTTTTCTCCAGCGCCACGGCCAGAACTTCATCCACATTTTCGACCGGGACGAATTTGAGTTTTTGTTTCGCTTCCTCGGGAACATCAACAAGGTCTTTTTCGTTGAGTTTCGGGATTATGACCGTGGAAATGCCGGCGCGCATCGCCGCCAGGCTTTTTTCCTTCAGACCGCCGATCGGCAGAACGAGTCCGCGCAGAGTGATTTCACCGGTCATCGCGACATCGGGTCGCACTGGCGTGTTGCTGAAAAGCGACGCGAGCGCCGTGAACATGGCGATGCCGGCAGAGGGACCGTCTTTCGGCACTGCGCCCGCAGGCACGTGCACGTGAATATCCATCTTGCGAAAATCTTCTGGATTCACCTCCAATTGGTTGTCGCGGCTACGGAGGAGACTCAGCGCGGCCTGGACCGATTCTTTCATCACTTCGCCAATGTGTCCGGTGAGCGTGACGTTGCCCTTGCCAGGGTAACGTGTGGCTTCAATGTGCAACACTTCGCCACCGGCAGGTGTGTAAGCCAGACCGGTGACAACGCCCGGCTTGCTCGTTTTCAGTTTGGTTTCACGCACGTATTTCGCAGGGCCGAGCATTTCCGCCACGAGTTCCGGCGTAACTGTTACATGCTCCGTTTTCCCGCGTGCGACCTGGGACGCAATTCCACGACAAACAGACGCGATCTGGCGCTCAAGTTCGCGGACGCCTGCTTCGTGTGTGTAATCGTTAATAATCCGGCGGAGCGCTTCGTCCTGCCATTCAACCTGCTCAGGCTTGAGTCCGTTTTCCTCCAACTGCCGTCTGACAAGATATCGCTTGGCGATTTCGAGCTTTTCGCGCTCGGTGTAACCGGGTAGCGAAATCACTTCGATTCGATCGCGCAACGGTTCAGGGACGCCATCGATGTAATTCGCCGTGCCGATGAAAATCACCTGGGATAGATCGAACGGCACATCGAGATAACGATCGACAAACGCATTGTTTTGCCGCGGATCGAGCACTTCGAGCAACGCACTGGCTGGATCACCACGAAAATCGGCGCCAATCTTGTCGATTTCATCGAGCATGAAAACAGGATTGCGGGTGCCGCAACGGCGTAGTTCCTGGATGATACGACCCGGCATCGAGCCGATGTACGTGCGGCGATGTCCGCGGATTTCTGCTTCATCACGCATACCGCCGAGGCTGATACGCACAAATTTTCGGCCCAGCGCGTCGGCGATCGATTGACCGAGACTGGTCTTGCCAACGCCGGGCGGCCCCAGAAAACAGAGGATGGCCCCGTGCCCCTGTGGATTGAGCTTGCGCACCGCCAGGTATTCGATCAGCCGCTTTTTGACTTTTTCCAGATCGTAGTGATCGCGATCGAGAATCTTTTGTGCCTGCTCGAGATCGAGATTGTCCTCGCTCAATTTGTTCCAGGGCAGATCGGCGATGATCTCGATGTAACTGACAATGACCGAGAATTCCGGGCTGGCGGCAGGAATGAAATCGAGGCGTTTCAATTCGCGCTCAGCCTGTTTCATTACTTCCTCCGGCGGCTTGGCTTCCTCTAGCCGGGCACGCAATTGCTGGGCCTGTTCCTCGCCGCCGCCTTCGGCTTCGCCCAGCTCGCGCTGGATCGCCTTGATTTGCGAACGTAAATAGGCGCGTCGTTGCGCATCAGAAAATTGCGAGGCCACATCCTTTTGCAGCTTTTGCTGGATCTCAGCGATCTCCAACTGCGCAGATATCTGCTTTTGTACTGCCTGTACGCGCTTTTCCACGTCCAACTCTTCTAGCAGCGCCTGCTTTTGCCCGACATCCACATTGAGATTGGGCGCGAGAAAATCAGCAAGTTGCTCGGGACTTTCGATGTTCAAAATCATCAGGCGCGCCTGTTCTGGCGCGTCCGGCGCCAGCTCGAACAATCTCGCGGCGGAATCGCGCAAGTTTCGGAATGTGGCCTCCCACTCCTTGCTTGCCGCCGGTATAATCGATTCGGGCAAATCAACCTCGGCACGCAGAAAAGGCGACGTCGCGACGATTTTGCGGAGTGAAAAACGCCGCAACCCCTGCACAATGACCAGCACATTATCCTCCGGCTGGCGCAAAAGTTTGAGCACGAGCGCGGCCGTGCCGACCGTGTAGAGGTCCTGCGGCGTCGGATCTTCCTTCGCCTCATCGCGCTGCGTCAGCAGACCGATCACTTTTGTTCGCGGCAACGTGTCATCGAGCAGTTTAAGCGACGCGGCACGCTGAATAGTCAGCGGAATAATTGTCCCCGGAAAAATAACAAGGCCACGCACTGGCAGGATCGATAACTCCTCTGGAATATGCGGC
>DASSFL010000251.1:0-3245 GCA_035694525.1 Candidatus Udaeobacter sp.
CGGCGTTATGCTTTTCAACCGCGTCTCGATTGAGTGACTTGGCGTTCTTCTTTACCCAGCCTTCGAATTCGGGATAGGTCGGCTTGTTTTGTTTGATGTAATCTTTTACCGCCTGCTCTTCGAGTCCGAGCGCGGCACAAGTCATGGCATCAAACCCCCTGCCGATGCCCGGATAACCAGGTGCGAGTTTGCCTCGCTCCTCAAGCGAAACTTTGAGCCACAGACGTGGCAGATGCAAAACACCAAGCGGTCCTGCAACACCGGAGCTGATCATTGGAACGTATGTATCGGCCATAGTATAATTTTGTTAATCCTAGCTCAGGCGAATTGCAAGTTCCTGCGTTATGCCAAGCGGTGTCTTATTCCCTCTCGATATTCGGCTTTGGTAAGGGCGAGGAGATTTCTACCTGGGTAATTTTACTATCCGGTTCGCGGCTGGCCTCGAGTTCCACCTCTTGCCTGGGGTCGGTCCGCGTGCTGAGGAACAAGATCCTCGTGATCTTGCCGTTCACATTAATCTTGTTAAGGCTCTGATTGAGATTGTTCGCTGCGGTTGCTGCCGCTTGCCAGCTGTCCGCTATTTTCTCTGGAGTAAGCGAAGAAGTGCCGGTCTGAACAATTTTTACTTCGTCATCCACGATTTTTCGTGCTGGCGCTCCAGCGGCCTTGAACTCCGGGATAGCCGGTGTCCAATCGGGTAACACGATCGGTCCCGGCGCTTCAAGTTGCTTCTTCAGTGCGGTCTGCACTTTTTCCTTTTCACGTTCTTCCTGCTCCTCCTGGCGAGCTTCCTCTTCTTTCGCTTGCGACAGCATTTCCGCGAGTTTCTTTTTTGTGTCCGGCGACGTCGGGTTTTGTTTTTGAAGCTCCTTGGCTTCCTTCTGCATTTCCTGCGCCTCCTTTAGCATCTCCTTCAAGTCAGGATCGTTCAGCGGATTCTCCTGTGCGCGAAGAAACGGGCTAAAAAGCAGACAGCTGATAGCGAGAATAGAAAACAGGCGAGCTTGTGGGTGCATTGGAGGAGAATAGCAAGCCCGCTCGGGGCCTTACAATTTCAAATGAACCGACTGAGGTTATGGGACGGGCGCCAGTCCAAGGCCTCCTTGAGCTTCCTTTTTGGCCCGAGCCATTCTTCCTGTACTGCCTTATCGCGCAACCAGCTAACCTTCTCTCAAAAATCGAGTAGCCGAATTACTATTTGACGATATCGTATATTACGATATAGTAATATATTATGAAGACCTGTTTAACGATATGGGCGTGCGGCCTTGTACTGATTCAAGCGGCATTGGCTGGAGAAGCGGGCAGGGCGGTGGTTGAACAGCGAACACAATCCTTCGCGATCGGGTTAAACGGCTCGGTCGCCGATGTAACGCCCCTTTTTGGACCGGTGCGCGAGGCAGAGTGGGCGCCGGGTTGGTCGCCGCGTTTCATTCACCCGGCACAGGCCCTGCAACGCGAGGGGGCAGTGTTTACTACGACAAGCGCGGATGGCAGGGATCGATTCTGGCTGCTCACAACATACGATCCCAGGAACGGCCGGGTGGAGTACGTAGTCATGGCGCCAGCGTTCACGGCCAACGAGATCAAGATCCGCGTTGTTCCCGACGGCGAACAGCACTCCAAAGCGACGATCACGTATCGGCGTTCCGCGCTGGCGCCGGAGGGGAATGACGAGGTTGCCAAACTGGACGCACATTGGGTGGAGCAACAGCGGATCCATTGGGAAATCGCCATTAACGAAGCTCTCGCAAAGGACGGTATCCATGACTGATGTGGAATTAACGCGCGCGCTTGAGCGAGGTGAGATCAAGGATTTCCATCATGCTTCGCATTTACATGTTGCGTGGGTTTACCTCGCCGAATCCTCATCGGTGCGGCAGGCTGCGACTAAGATGCGCGACACATTGCGCCGATTCGCCGCGGCCGCCGGCAATCCGGAAAAGTATCACGAGACCATCACGTTATTCTGGGTGCATCTTCTCTCACGCGCGTACGCTGCCGGCCGCCCAGAAGGCCTAGAAGATATCGTCCACGCAAATCCGCAATTACTGGAAAAGAATTTCCCGCTGACCTACTATTCGGCAGAACGGCTTTTCAGCGACGAAGCGCGAATTTCGTGGGCAGAGCCGGATTTAAAGCCGCTTTCAATCGATGCCATTGCGACTTGTTCATCCAGTCCACCGTGCGACGCACCGAATCGGCCTTTATCTTGACGACCTGAGAGAACGCGGGTTGACGCAGGGGGAGGCGCATGTTCTAGGACTGCTTGCCCATTCCGGCCGGGCCAACGTGGCCGACCTTCATCGTGGCCTCGCGCACAAGAGATCGACCTTAACCAGCATTCTCGATCGTCTGGCAAGACGCAGGTTGATCACGCGCACGGTCGGCGCAGCAGATCGCCGCACATTCGTCGTGAGATTAACGTCAAAAGGGCGAAAGCTTGCGAAGGGCGTGCAGCGTCATTTATCTGCATTGGAACGCGCCGTTTTCCGTCGCGTTAGCGCCGCCAATATCAAGGGTTTCAACAAGGTCGTCGCGACACTGGAACAGGAAGCGCATCAACGCGTCGGCTCCAGAGGCGCTGGACGGAATCGTAAGCGTAAAAAAACGGGCGTATAGGACTGGAGAGCGTAGTTGATTCATTCCCGCTGAGACCGGCGGGGCAAAACTGCGAGCGCCAGGATTCCGATCAAAATAAGAACCATGAGCGCAGTGTAAAGGATTCGATCTTGCAAGCGAGCACGCCGCGCCGCTTGCGCGTATGGGATACGGGTAAAAGTGACCATGGTGTAAAGTGGCAGATATATACCCGGCAGCGCGGCTTCGAGCAGATGATCGAGTTTCTTTTTCGCGCGAAATGTCCGCGACGCGGTTTTGTCGCGCATTTCAATGAAATTACCGATCGCCAGATCGGCGAGCGCATCGGCGTTTTCTTTTCGGGATTCGAAATATTTGGCAAAAGCGCGTTCGCGGTTATCGGGAAATTTGTCCAGGCATTCGTCGAGCACGACGCAATCTTCGAACGCGGCGTTCATTCCCTGGCCATAAAATGGAACCACCGCGTGGGCCGCATCGCCCAGCAGGCAGATCCTGTCACGGTAATACCAGGGCGCGCAACGAATCGTCACAAGTGAGCCAGTTGGGTTGTTCTTGAAATCCTCGAGAAGTGTCGGCATGAGGGGAACTGCGTCAGGAAATTCTTCACCGAAGAAGCGCCGGACGTCGTCATTCGTTTTTGTCGT
>DASSFL010000252.1:0-17511 GCA_035694525.1 Candidatus Udaeobacter sp.
CAAAGAACATTCAAAAGCGTGAAGTGGCTATAGCGCAGCTCCTCACGCACGTTCATGATGTGGTCAGCAACACGATGCCAAGCATCAAAAGCGTTGTGGTCGGAGGAGATTTCAACACGAACCACGACCAGGAGATGTTCGCAGCGGAAAGAACGCTCGACTCCCTCGCTGATGCTGGATACCGGAACGGTTTTGAAGGATTAGCGTTATCGGAACGCGTGACCCACCCTGCGACTCATGGTTTTCCAGACGCCACGTTTGACTTCATATTTGCGAAGGGGCTCACGACGTTGCAGCCCAGCATCACTCGGAGCACTGCTTCGGATCATTGGCCCGTGACGCGCGGTTTCCGCTTGCACTAAGTCTTTGACTACTACTCGCGAAAATCGCCCACTGACTTGGCGATGCAGACCGTGGCAACACGCGGATGAACGCCCGGCGCGATTGCGACAACGAGTGGTACTTCGCGTACGCGGCTGCGTAGCGGATTGCGTCGGGCCCGGCATACCAGATTGGGCCATATGGAAGCCGATCGCTGATTAGATCAAAGCCGTCCTGATTCTTGCGGGGACGGACCTCGTAAACGTCTTGGGCGGAGGGGGATGTTTCCCGACCGTTTGCATCCCCCAAAAGTTTATTCGCCAAGAATACTTTCACCGAAGTTCCAATATTTTTCATAAGACTAATTCCGTCTATTGTTTTGGCCTTCTCTGATTTGGATCTCCACTGATGTACTGCAGGAAATAGGCAGCTATGTTATGCGCAGAGATGCAGAAGTCCGTGGAAAAGACTCCCGATCTCTACTTTTAATTCCGAAAACTGCGGCAATCACTCGCTGAAGAGAAATTGCCGACGCTTCTTGCCGATCTTCAGTCTTCACGGCGTTTTGTTTCAGCGTTCAATGCTGTCGCGACGCAAGCTTAGGCGCTAGCGAACTGACATATCGACAGGACGACGCTGAACGTAAACACGGCGTAAATGAGGATTTCCAGGATGCTACGGCCTTTTTCTTCGGAGCGGACTAACATAGCGTATGCGGATTCGAATTGATTATTCATAGTAATGATTTGGTTGACACCAACTCTATATGCATCACCCGTGCCATAAGATGGCGGCGATCATAAGTTCCTCATCCAAAAACGATTGTGCAATGCTGATCGCATGAACGGTGTACAATAGTGGCTCCGTTTTTGGGAACTTACTGTCGCGTTTTTGGGACGGCCACCGCTGCAGCCTCGACGAACGGGAACGCCTCTTTGGGAGCAGTTGCGAGACCGTGAACGGCTCGCGCTCAATTCTTGGAAACTTTGCCCTGTAGTTTCCGTAGAACACCCCAAGGATGTCGACGAACGCTCGCGAAAAAGACGAAAATCAAGTCCGAATCTGCGACCCGGACGATCTTGAGTGGAACGCAGAGCACCAAGTCCGCCGCTTTAAGGGAACTACTCTCTCAGAGGCTCAGCAGGTTGTCGTCAAATTGTGCGAACGCATCAAGCAGCTGGGCGGTGAGCTGCCGATGAACTGGCTCGACTGCGAGCTGATTTACCTCGAACGCTTCGCGCAGAAACTGCAGCGCAGGCTCGATCGCAAAGTCATCGGCTTCTGATCGTAAAGCAGCTCGTCTGGTTGCCCGACCAGCGGCAAACTTCACTTTCTTAAGAAACCGGCCTTAGCAATTCAAAGACGCTCCAGCCCCTAACGAACGGACGCAGCCCTAGCTCCATCCGGGCTTTGCTGAGATTGTTCACATCTCTGGGTAACGCACTTAAATGACTTGCAGTCCGATCTCGGCTCAAATACGCTCGGCCCATGAAAAGAGAGAGCTATCATCTTTATGTCTTGCTCGTTGCGATATGTACGTGCTTCACGTTCGCAGGATGCCAAACGAGTAATTCGGCCTCCGGAACTTCCATGGCTGCAGCAAGCAAAAATGCTGGTCACTTAACCGTTCGGAGAGCCGCGAAGTTTGGGAGCCGTATAGCGCTTCATGTTTCCATAGATGGGGCGCAAGTAGCTTTGCTTGGACAGGGTCAATCCTACAACGGCACATTGTCGGCAGGAGAGCATGTTATATCCGTGAATGCGACTCCGAGCCAGGCTCGTGGCGGGACTGCGACGAAGCGCCTTAAGGTAGAGTCGGGACAGACCTACAGCTTCACCGCGACGTGGACCAATGGGCGCGTGGCCTTGATGTGAGTGCCGCCTGAAGGCCAGCTTTTTTCTCGGTATGCGGTCGTGGACTAATCCGTACGGCAATTAGCGAAGCCGTTGCCACCATGTTGACCGTACCATGGTCGCGCTTGTTCTTTTGAGGTCGTCTATGTTCCGCTACCGTGCGAGGGAGCGAATGTGCTACGAGGGACAAGCACCGGATTGCAAATCAGCTGCTCTTCCAGCTGAGCTATGCCGGCATTTACCTGCGAAAATACTCTCTGATGCGGCTTCCGCGAGTCTCTTTCTATACGACCACATTTGACGCCTCTGAAGGCATCATTTTCGACTCGGGCGGAGCACACGGGGGTAATTCACATCGTTTTCGAGCTTCCGCAACGACCCATCGGCTCCTAGCTCGGAGCGGCGACTGCATTTGTTTGAGCAATGCTGAACGGATGGGAGCGCGTGTATGAGCGCGTCAGACGAAAAGGTTTGGCGAACAACTGCAGCGCAGAATCTCGTAGGTATGCCGTCGGGGGAACCCACCTACGAGGAGCTCGCCGAAGAACTCGGGATTCCGAACGAAAAATAGCGCGTTTAAAGACAGTGGGGCTGCGGCCAGCATCACTTGATGCGCCGATTAGTGACGAAGAACAGAGTGCCCTTTGCGAAAACATTCCGGATGACCAATCGCTTACACCGTTCGAATTTCTGAGCGAAAAGGATTTCTCGGAACAGATCAATCGCTGACGATGGGAATTCGATGTATGGATCTTAGTTGTTTCCGAAAGTACAAGACATGAGCACGACCCAAAATACTCCTTCAGGACAAAACGATAAGGTTGAAGAATACGACTTGGTGATCCTCGGCAGTGGAACGGGTGGAACAGTCGCCGCGTGGACTTTTGCCAGCAAAGGACAACGCGTCGCAGTGATCGAGCGCAAATATGTCGGTGGCTCATGTCCGAACATCGCTTGTCTGCCGAGCAAGAACGTCATTCATAGTGCAAAGGTCGCCTCCTACTTTCGCCGAAGTGAAGAGTTTGGGATACCTGAGAGAAATTTCGCGGTCGACATGCGAGCCGTACGTGAGCGCAAACGCAGAATGGTGTCGCATTGGAATAACGTTTATCTCGATAACTACAAGAAGAGCGGCGCGGAATTCATTCTCGGCTCGGGTCGTTTCGTCAGTCATAAAACGATCGAAACCATATTTCCCGATGGGAGAACGCGGCGGCTCAGCGGAAGGAATGTGATCATCAACACGGGCACTCGCGCTGCGCGCGAATCAATTCCAGGTCTTAATGAGGTGCAACCACTCACACACATCGAAGCATTGGAACTGGATCAATTACCTGAACATCTACTTGTCATCGGGGGCGGCTATGTCGGACTGGAGCTAGCTCAGGCGACGCGCCGGTTCGGAAGCAAAGTGACTGTGCTCGATCGCAACGATCGACTCATGCATCGGGAAGATGACGATGTCTCGGAAGCCATGCAACAGCTCTTTCAGGACGAAGGTATCAACATCGTTCTGAACGCTAAGGTCAAAAGTATATCGGGCAAATCAGGGCAGTCCGTAACACTCGTGATCGAGCAGGGTGGCCAGGAGAAAACGCTACAAGGCAGTCATCTGCTGCTCGCCGGTGGGCGGACTCCGAACACGGAAGGAATAGGACTGGAGCTGGCCGGCGTTGAGTTGACCGATCGCGGTTACATCAAAGTAGATGAGCGGCTGGCAACGACTGCACCCGGCGTTTGGGCGATCGGCGAGGTAGCGGGCAGCCCGCAGTTTACTCACGTTAGCGAGGATGATTTCCGCGTTGTCCATGACAGCATCACTGGCGGCAAACGCGTAACGACGGGCAGATTGATTCCCTACTGCATGTTCACTGACCCGGAATTGGCACACATCGGACTAAGTGAGAAGGAGGCCGAGGAGCGACGCGTTGCCTATCGTTTGTTCAAGATTCCGATGGCATCGGTCATGCGCGCGACCACACTGTCAGAAACACGCGGATTCCTGAAAGCACTGGTTGAGGTTAACACCGACCGCATCCTTGGATTCACCGGGTTCGGCGTAGACACGGGGGAAATCTTGTCCTCCGTGCAAATTGCAATGCTAGCGGGTCTGCCGTATACCGCGCTGCGCGACGGGATACTAACTCACCCGACCCTCGTCGAGGGACTTATCCCACTATTTTCCTCGGCACCTTCCACACACAACGTCGCTGAGACGAAACCAGCCTCAACGGCGCGCCAGTAGACGACAGCCGCATAGAGCTGAGTCTGCGGAAGGCGCGGGCATGCCTTGCAAGGCGGCATTCCGCCTGTGAGTAGCCCTCCTTCAGAGTTGAATCAAACCGCGGCGAGTTGCGGTCGCCACGGCTTCGGTGCGGCTAACAACGTCGAGTTTAGTGAAAATGCTTTTGACGTGGGTCTTCACGGTGCCGTCGCTGATAAATAGTTTTGCACCTATTTCCTTGTTACTCTTTCCTGCCGCCATGCCCTCGAGCACTTCCATTTCGCGCCGGCTCAGTGCAGCGCCGCTGACACGCTCGGCAAGCTTCGCGGCGAGTGGCGGCGGTAGGTAGGTTTCACCGGCGTGCACCCTACGAACCGTATCCACCAGTGCGTCCCGCGCAGTGTCCTTTAACAGATACGCTTTCGCCCCCGCTTTGATGGCGCGATAGATGTCTTCATCTCCATCGTAAGTGGTCAACACGATGATGTGCGCGTTCGCGTCGAGTTCACGGATTTCTCCGATTGCGCCAACGCCGTCCAGCTCAGGCATGCGCAAATCGAGCAGAGTTACGTCCGGCTGGTGCTCTTTCCAAAGTTCGACCGCCTCGCGCCCATTGCCGGCTTCGGCGACTACGGCAATGTCCGACTTACGCTTCACTAACGAGACCAGACCTTCGCGGACTACGCTGTGGTCGTCTGCGATCAGAAGTCGGATGGGCTTCTTTTTTGCGGTACTCGTTTTCTGCTTTTCCGATGATGCTTTCATGTTGCTACGGGCTCCTGATATGGTGAGACAGCTGTAATCGTCGTTCCTGCATGAGGCTCACTTGTTACTGCAAGTGTCGCGCCGATCAGTTCGGCGCGCTCCTTCATTCCGATCAAACCAATACCTCCTCTGTTTGCAGAATCGGCAAGAAATCCCTTGCCGTTATCGCGAAGCTCCAGACGAACCGCCTCGGAATCGAAAGACAATCGCGCGTGAAACTCGGTCGCGCACGCGTGCTTCAGCGCATTGCTTAAGGCTTCCTTGCCGATCTGGAACAGGTTTTCCTCGACCGCCGACCGTAGCTCGCGCGGTTCGCCCTTGAGCTGAAAATCAGCTCGAAGCGAAGTGCCGGCCGTCGTGCTTGTAATGATCGCCTTGAGGGCATCCGCGAACGCAGCCTTCTCGAGTGCCTGCGGGCGAAGCGCGTGGACGGAGCGCCGCGCTTCAGTTAGACTGTCACGCGCCAGTTCGCGTGCTTGACGGATATGCTTTGCCGCTGCTTCGGGTTCTTCATCCCGCAGGGCTTCGACCGATGTATCCAGTTGGACGATTACTCCAGTGAACCCTTGTGCAAGCGTATCGTGAATATCGCGTGCCATTCGAGTGCGCTCCTGCAGCACGACGGCGTGCCGCCGCTGCTCAGACAGCTCGGCGCCGTGTGCTGCGATCATCACGTGATGGGCCAGCGCCTGAGCCAGCTCGATCTCCTCGGGGCGATATGCTCCTCCTTCAACATGTTGAATACCAATGAACCCGCGCACTTCTCCTAACACAAACATCGGAATAGCCAGGAACCTCTTCCGCCCTCGTTTCATCAGGTATTCCCGGAGCTCAGCGCCGACACGGGAGTCCTGTTCAAGATCGTCACACACGACTGGACCTTTTGTGAAAAACATCTCCTGAAACGCAAGGTTTCTTTCCCATAAGTGCGGATCTTTGACGAACGGATGGTCCTGATGCGGCGCGACCTGCCGGCCATCTTCGATGACGAGGCGTAAGTGCAGCGAATCATCTTCCGGATCGCGCAGCCAGAGCAGTACAGTGCGCGCGCGGAGGCGCTGACCGATTGTTCGAAGCATTTCTGCGGTGAACTTTTCAGGTGCGGCTTCGGTCGCCAGGACATCGAGGCTGCGCATCATCACTTCGACGTGACTGCGGGCGAGCTGCTCGGAAGTGCGGAGAGCTTTCTCCGCACGATCCCTTTCAATGGCAACCCGTGTGAGGTGGGTTGCCAATTCAACCAACTCCAAATCCTGCGGGGTTGGACTGCGTGGTTCTCGGTAGTAAATGCAGAACGTTCCTAAGACTTTCCCTTGCGAAGAGACCACCGGTTTCGACCATGAGGCATGCAGTCCATGTTTGAGCGCTAAAGCCCGATGCTCCGGGGCATCCCAAAGCGGATCCGTCGCAATGTCTGCAACGATTACCGGCGATCCCCGGTAGGCCGCAGTGCCGCAGGAACCGGCGCATGGTCCAATAGGCAGTTTTTCGATCTGTTGTGTCCACTCGTTCGGTAACTTGGCGCCCGCGACCACATTCAGGTGAACGCCATCAGGATTCATTAACAACACTGAAGCGAGCGTACCTGGCCGTTGCTCCTCGATGATCCTACACAAAGCATTGAGGATTTCTTTCACCGGAACGGCTGTGGCTATCATTTCGAGAAGCTGCTTTTCCCCCCGGAGCAAAGCTTCCGCGCGCTTGCGCTCCGTGACATCGACTGAGGTGCCGACGTACTCGATTACATTTCCGGCTTCATCGAAGACCGGATGGGTCCTCGCATGGATGTATTTCACTGCGCCACCTGGGAGCACGATCCTGTAATCGTTCGAAATATCAGTCCTTAGCTTGCCGCTGGATAGTTTGTCTATTTGCTCCTGCATGAACGCGTTGAGATCCTCCGGATGAACCCGCTGCCACACAGTTTCGTTATCTGGAAGGCCTTGCTCTGGATCGAAGCCCAAGATTCGAAACATTTCCTCGGACCAGTAAACCGGTTTACTCATACCAGCCTTATGAGCCCGACTACCGGTGTGAGTCAGTCTCTGCGCTTCCGCGAGGTAAGCCTCACTGCGTCGCACCTGCTCTTCCGCGCGCTTACGATCTTCGACATCGATAGCTGCTCCATACCATTTTAGGATGTTGCCGTGTTCATCGCGCAGTGGCACCGCTCTTACCAGCAGCCAGCGATAGTTCCCGTTTGCGTCGCGATGCCGAGCTTCGCTTTCGGCCGGCTGACCACTTGCAAGCGCCTCGCGCCACTTTCGCAGATGCGCGGCAACGTCGTCGGGGTGAAGGGTCTTCTCCCAGCCTGAGCCGGCACTCTGCTCTGCCGATAATCCTGAGAATTCGATCCATTTTCGACTTACAAATTCGTTGGATCCATCGGGCCGCGTTACAAAGGCCATCGCTGGGATAGTTTCGATCAGATCCCGAAGCTGCTTTTCGCTACGGCGCACCGCTTCCTCGGCCCGCTTGCGATCTTCGATGTCGATCGCAGTGCCGTACCACTTTACAATGTTGCCGTGTTCATCCCGCAGCGGAACATTGCGGACGAACCACGAGCGATATTCACCGTCTGCTCGCCGCAGCCGTACCTCAGTCTCGAGCGGCTGCCCATTCTTCATTGCGCTCTCCCATTCAGCGATGGTCATGGCCTGATCATCAGGATGGATGATGTCCGCAGACTCGCGTCCCAAGGCCTTGTCCATGGATAAACCTGTGTAGTCCTGCCAGGCTCGGTTCATGAAATCGACCCTGCCGTCCGGCAAGGCGCTCCACGCCATTGCCGGAATTGTCTCAAACACGTCGCGCAATTGCTTCTCACTTCGGCGAGCGGCCTCTTCGGCGCGCTTGCGATCGGTGATGTCTTCGCAGACCACGAGCAGAACCGGCCGGTTCTTTAGAAGAAGCGCGTTAGCAGTTTCCCGCACCCAGATCACCGTCCCATCCTTTCGGACCTTGCGTGCCTCCCACTTGTATGTGCGACCGAGATTTTGGAAACAATTCTCCACATGCTCCCGCACCTGTTTTCGGTCGGCCTCGTAAAAAACATTTAGTATCGACTGGCCTACCAATTCGCTCCGTTTGTAACCCAACTGGTTGGCACCAAATGCATTTACGGAGAGAGTTGTGCCCGTCCCGTCCACCATGAAGTACATGACAGGATTGCTCTCGAATGCAGCCTTCCATTGCTCTTCGCTGTCGCGCAGCGCTTCTTCAGCGCGCTTCCGTTGCGTCCTCTCTCGCGCTTCGCGCAATGCGCGCGTGATCGAAGGTCCGAGCCGGGCGAGGCGCGTCTTTAGGACATAATCAGTAGCGCCTTTTTTCAGTGCTTCGATTGCCACATCTTCGCCGAGCGTTCCAGAAACAAATAGGAATGGCACGTCGGGCGCGTGCTCCTGCGCGAGTTTCAGCGCGGATAATCCGTCAAATGCGGGAAGTGTGTAATCGGCGAGAATCAGATCAAATCTTCCGCCCTTGAGCGCAGAAATAAAATCCTGTTCGGCTTCGACTCTCGTTAGCTCGCTTCGGATTCCTTCTTCTTCAAGACTGGCTTGAACCAGTTCTGTGTCTCTGATGGCGTCTTCAAGATGCAGAACTCGCAGTGGAGGATCCATCTGGGTTACGGTTTTCTTACGCTGCCCGGCGGTGGCTCGTTAATCACCGCCCAAAAGACTCCCAGCTCTTTCACGGCATTAACAAATTGGTGGAAGTCGACAGGCTTCACCACGTAAGCGTTCACGCCGAGTTTGTAGCTTTTCACAAGGTCAGGTTCTTCATGCGAAGAGGTAAGGACTACCACTGGAATCATTTTCAGGTTGTCATCGGTTCGAACCTGCTCCAGTACCTCGAACCCGTTGAGCTTTGGTAACTTCAGGTCGAGTAACATCACCGCGGGATTGCCGTTGCCGCGAGCCTGGTGATTCCCGCGCCGATATAAATAATCGAGCGCCTCCTCACCGTCGCGCGCGACCACCACCTCGTTAGCCAGATTGTATTCGCTTAGCCCCGTCAGTGTAAGCTCGACATCCTTGGGATCATCCTCCACTAACAAGATACGTTTCAGACCGTTCATTGCTTGACCTTTCCGGGTTTGGGCAGCGCCACATAAAAAGTCGCACCATGATCGACCGAGCTCTCCGGCCAGACCTTGCCGCCGTGTCGATGAACGATTCGCTGCACGGTGGCCAGCCCGATCCCTGTACCGTCGAATGCCTCGTGCGAATGCAGGCGCTGAAAGACGCCAAACAACTTATCCTTGTACCTCATGTCGAATCCCACTCCGTTATCTTTCACAAACACGACGACTTCGGCGGGACTGTGGTTTAGCGTATCGATTTCTATCTCGGCCGGCTCACGTGTTCGAGTAAATTTCAGCGCATTCGAGACGAGATTCGTAAACACTAGCCGGAGCATCGCCGGATCGCCGTGGCATTTCGGCAAGTTGCCAATACGCCAGACAACCTTCCGCCCTTGTGTGTCCGGCGCGAACTCGCCAATGACGCCTTTCAAAATCCGGGAAAGGTCGACGGTCGTGTTCTGCGTTTCTGTTCGGCCGATCCGCGAGAAGGCCAAAAGATCGTCCACGAGCGTGCCCATGCGGTTGGCGGAATCTAAAATCGTATTGATGTGGTGCCGACTCTTCTCGTCGAGAACCGCCTCAGCATGCTTCTGCAAAAGCTCAGTGAATCCGGCGATATGCCGAACCGGCGCGCGCAGATCATGCGACACCGAATAGGCAAACGCCTCTAATTCTTTATTAACGGCTTGGAGCTCTCCAGTGCGTTCGATCACTCTTTGTTCAAGCTTCTCATTCAGTTTGCGAATTTCTTCTTCCGCTCGCTTCCGCTCCGTCACGTCGCGATTAATTTCCAGAATCGCCGCCGGAGCTCCGTGCTCGTCACGTCGCAAGGACCACCGGCTAGCTACGACGACTCGCGTGCCATCGCGTTTGGTGTGGATCAGTTCGCCTTCCCAGCGCCCCGTGCGCAACAGCATTGCATTAATTTGATCAAACGGTCCCGGAAACGTCGTCTGCCACAGTTCGTGAGTGACCTTGCCGATGGCTTCTGCAGCAGTCCAGCCGTAGGTCTTCTCCGCACCGGGATTCCAAAATGTGATTCGGCTTTCAGGATCACGCACTATGATGGCGTCATGCGCTAGGCTAAGTAACTCTGCCTGCTTTCTCAGCTCCTCCTCAGCTCGCTTTCGACCGCTAATGTCCCTTAGAACCGCTTGGTAATGCTCTTTGCCAGCGGTGGACAACGAAACCTCGACCGGAACTACCTCATTGTTTTTGCGCAGGAATTGGCGTTCAAACCGCAAAACGCCTTCGTTCCTGGATCGGTCGAATCTTTCCCTGATTACATCGCGTTCGGCAGGAACGTACGTGTCCGCGATCGACAAACCGATCAGTTCTCTCTCCGCGCAACAGTATAGTCTGGCGGCCGACGCGTTGCATAAAACGCAGTTGCCGTCTTGGTCCCAAACAAAAATCGCGTCCGGCGACGCGTCGATCAGCTCGCGATACTTTTGCCGGCTCGCCTGGAGGTCCGCGGTACGCTCGAGGACCTTAATCTCCAATTCATTGCGGGATCGTTGAAGCTGCCTTTCGACTCGGCGACGAACCAAAGTAAACCATCCAACCAGCAGGGCAAACGAGGTAAAGAGTACAAGATGCGGCAGGTCTTCATGGCTCAGGACAAAGTTACGAAGCGGCGGCGTGAAAAAGTAGCTGTAAGTGAAAGCCGAGCAGACGACTGCGACTATCGTGGGACCTAGTCCGCCGTACCAGGCAGCCACTGCGATCGCAAAAAGAAAGATCGAGGCCTGCCCATGTGGGATGCCGTAGTGCCAGGTGAGGACTGCAACGGCCGCCGCCACGGTGACGGCCCCCAGCGCCAATCCATACCGAAAAGCGACCCCTGCGATACCGGGTGCCGACTCCGCGGTTTTCAAATCACGTTTTTCCAGGCTGACGGCTGATTTCATGTGCTTGTCATTGTCTGCCCGAAGCAGCGAAGCGCGCTGCTAAAGTCTAAGCGCTATCTGCGCCGCTCGCGACATTTGTTTCATCCCTCAAAAGGGGTGGTGCGATCTCTCTCCGGCGCCAGATAGGCAAATCTAACTACTGCTTCGGCGCCAGGCTTGCGATGGTCCGTATTGTCAGAGAACAACAACACACCTATGAGAACGAACAAACCCAAGCCCACGAATCTGTGGCGGATTTTTTCCCGGCGCTCCACCCGCGCGCACAATGCGTGGCTCATCCTTAACATGGAACAGTTCAATTTCGAAGGCAGCTTGAGTCGAGTGCTCGCGCGACAGCAAGCGCAACAGTTCGGCAGATGAGAACAGCGCAGCAAGAAACTGCGCCGCAATTCCCAGAACCCGTCGAACCCGTCGCCGAACTTCATTGACGTGAATACCGATTCCGAGTCAATCGTTGTGAACGCGCCTGTGTCAGAAGTTTACTATCGCTGCTTACGGTTCGAAGACTTTCCGGCGTTCATTAATTCCATCAGCAAAATGGACAGGATCGACAACACTCACTTCTCGTGCACGTGGTCCATTAAAGGCGAGGAAGTCCAAAGCGACATTCAAATCATAATGCGCGTCCCCGACCGGCGAATCGCCTGGCAGGCTGCATCGGATCATTTTCGGGTTGGCGTCGTGCTTTTTGTTCCAGTCGGCGGTGCCGCGACGAAAGTGACAGTCAAGGTGCGTTCAATCGTCGAACCGGTGCAGCTTACTGGAGCGCTTCGTCATTGCCTCAGGAATTTCAAAGTCTACGTCGAAAACGATACCGAGGGGAAATCTGCTTTAGCTACGTCGCATTCGCCCTCGTGAATGCGAATGCTCGATATCACGCCGTTTTCGCACGGTTCCAACAGTGATGATGCTCCGGCATCGCACGAATTCCGCCTCACGATGAAATCCTGAAGTGCAGACAGCAATCCTCTGAGATTACGCCACTTAATTTCCACATCCTGTAAAAGAGAAGGTGAGACGCGGCGTTTTCGCTTTCTAACTCTCGTCGAAAATCTCCCGAATGAGGGAGCGCAGGTTACCTCGCATCGGTTAGCGCGAAATCTCACACCTGTGCAGTAGTCGCAAATTTGCACAAGCGGCATCATAATGCCGGATGACAACTGTATCGAATGCACCTGCTACTCAGTCTCAGGAGGAAAATCTTGCAATTGAAACGCTGACCCAGGACAAGCATGTCACAGCGTTGGCGTCGGACGCCGCGCCAGTTGCACCTCCCTGCGCAATGGTCATTTTCGGCGCTGCCGGCGACCTGACAAAGCGTCTCGTCGTTCCAGCACTGTACAACCTGGTGAATGCCGGGCGGCTGCCTAAAGAATTTCACCTGGTTGGCTTAGACCTCGCCTCGAAAACGACGGAGGAATGGCGCACCGGTCTCACCCAGACCATGCAGGAATTTGTCGGCGCCGACGGCGAGTTCGCAGTCGACCGTATCGACCAGACCGCCTGGCAATGGCTGAGCGAACGGATGAGCTATTTACAAGGCGACTTAAGCGATCCGAAAACTTACAGCCGCCTTGAGGCACATCTTGCTGAATTGGATAAGGCAGCGGGGACGGCAGGCAACCGCCTGTTCTATCTGGCAATCGCAGACCGCTTCTTCAGCGTGGCTGTCGACGGCCTCGGAGCCGCGGGTCTCGTGACAGAAAGCGACGGCCAATGGCGGCATGTGATTATCGAAAAGCCCTTTGGCCACGACTTGGCCTCGGCCAAGGCGCTAAATCGCGATATTCTGAAGCACCTGCGCGAGCATCAGATCTACAGGATCGACCACTTTCTTGGCAAGGAGACAGTCCAAAACATCATGGCGCTCCGCTTCGCAAACGGTCTCTTCGAGCCGATGTGGAACCGGGAACACATTGACCACATTCAAATCACGGCCGCGGAGACGGTCGGCGTAGAGCAACGGGGAAAATTTTACGAGAAGACCGGAGCCTTGCGCGACATGGTGCCGAATCACGTATTTCAACTACTGGCGATGACGGCGATGGAGCCACCGATTTCTTTCGATGCCGACGCGGTTCGAAACAAGAAGGCCGAGGTAATCGAAGCAATCCGCCCACTCGATACTGCGGCAGCGCTTCAGGATGCAGTGCGTGGCCAATACGACGCCGGTACCGTCTCCGGCAGGTCCGTGCGCGCGTATCGTCAGGAGCCGGACGTCGCTCCAGATTCGAACACCGAGACCTACATCGCTTGGAAGTTGCAGATCGATAACTGGCGTTGGGCCGGCGTGCCGTTCTACCTTCGCACTGGCAAATACATGACGCGCCGAGTTACGGAGATAGCAATCAACTTTCACCAGGCACCGTATGCACTTTTTCGCGGAACAGATGTGAAGCGCATGCATCCCAACTGGATGATCCTGCGTATCCAGCCGAGTGAGGGCATCGGCCTTGAGTTCGCGGCCAAGCGACCCGGTCCATTCGTTAGGCTAAACAACGTCACCATGGACTTTTGCTACAAGGACTTTTTCAACGCCGCGCCCAATACCGGCTACGAGACGCTTATCTATGACTGCATGACGGGCGACGCGACGTTATTCCAGCGCGCCGATAACATCGAGGCGGGCTGGGCAGCTGTTCAGCCTATCCTTGATGCTTGGGCGAACAACCCGCCACGGGATTTTCCGAACTATGTAGCGGGTTCAAGCGGGCCTGCTGCGGCTGACGAATTGCTGGCGCGCGACGGTCGAGCGTGGAGACCGCCGAGGTAAAGGACTTGCCATGGAGGTCCTGATGAGAGACAAACTGACAGCAATGCTATGACCGGCCGTATCGAAATTTTTCCCGACCCGGCAGCGGTAGCCCGTCATGTGGCCGAATGGATCACCTCGGCCGCGACCGCTGCAAAAGAAACGTTCCGCGTGTCGCTTTCGGGTGGCTCCACTCCAAAAACATTGTATCAACTGCTCGCGTCGGATGAGTTCAGGGATCGTTTTCCGTGGCAACGTGTCTCCTGGTATTTTGGCGACGAGCGATTCGTTCCCTACGACAGTCCGGACAGCAATTATCGGATGGTGCGTGAGGCGATGTTCACCAAGGCGCCCGTGCCGTCGGAGAACATCCATCCCGTTCCGGTCGACGGAAGCCCGGAAGACGCTGCTGAACGCTACGGACGAACTCTGCAAAACGCCTATGGAGCAACCATTCTCGATCCGGGCAGACCGCTCTTCGACGTGACGCTCCTGGGTCTAGGTCCGGACGGGCATACAGCATCGCTGTTGCCCGGCGAATCGGTGCTAGAAGAACGCAAACGATGGGTGGCGGCCGTCTCACACGGGCGGCCCGAGGTGCGCATCACAATGACTTACCCAGTGATCGAAAGCAGCCGGCGCGTCGCGTTTCTCGTGACCGGCCGCGAGAAAGAGCCAATTTTCCGAGCGATCCGCGCCGGTGGCAGCCAGGTCCCAGCGGCGCGAGTGCGGCCCGTTGGCGAGCTCTTCTGGTTCGTCGATCGAGCTGCGGCGGGCGAGTAGCAATCGATATGACGGCTCGATCTCAGCTCGTAATCGAAACCGATTATTCTGAGGCGAGCGCGCCGGCGTCCGCCGCGCGCTCGATCCTCATTGCACCTTCGGTGTTGTCTGCAGACTTCACGCGCTTGGGTGATGAGATCCGCGCAATTGATGCGGCTGGCGCCGACTGGATTCACGTCGATGTGATGGACGGCCGATTCGTGCCCAACATCACCATTGGACCAGTGGTGGTGGAGGCGATCCGACGATCAACTGCGAAGCCTCTGAATGTGCATCTCATGATCGTCGAACCGGAGCGCTACATTGATACGTTCGCCAAAGCGGGAGCCGATCACCTGCTGGTTCAAGCCGAGCCCGGCTCCACGATCCATCTGCATCGAACGCTGAGCCGGATCCGAGATCTCGGAAAGAAAGCAGGCGTCGTGCTGGACCCGGCGACCCCGCCGGAGCTCATCGAATATGTGCTTCATCTTTGTGATATCGTTTTGGTGATGACTGTGAATCCCGGATTTGGCGGTCAGCCTTTTCTCTCCGAGATGCTGCCGAAAATCGAGCGACTCCGCGCGATCTGCGCACTGCGTGGTGTCCATCCCATTATAGAAGTCGACGGCGGAGAGAACAGAACAACCGCGGCACAGGCGGCGGCCGCAGGAGCAACTGCCATCGTTGCGGGCTCGGCGATTTTCGGCGCGAAGGATTATGCCGGCGCGATCGCAGCGATTCGAGCGCACGCTACAGAGGCGGCCGGGCAGGAATGAATGCGTCGCCTCGCGGCTCCGGCGCTGATCGTGACGCCCTCAAACGCGCCGCGGCGGAAGCAGCGGTGAAACTCGTCCAGGATGGCATGGTGGTCGGGCTCGGCACCGGCTCGACAGCGACGTTCGCAGTTGAGGCGCTCGCACGGCGGCATCGGGAAGGATTGCAATTCATCGGCATTCCTTCTTCGGAGCGCACAGCTGCCCAGGCGAAGGCTGCGAACATTCCGCTCACATCGTTTGCTGAACATCGCCAAATTGATCTTACCATCGACGGTGCGGACGAAGTGGAACGCGGCACGCTCAACCTCATCAAGGGCCTCGGCGGCGCGTTGCTGCACGAAAAGATCGTTGCCGCCGCGAGCCGACGCCTCGCAATCGTCGTAGATGGTTTGAAGCTGGTGGATCAGCTCGGTGCGCGCACCCCGGTTCCGGTAGAGGTGGTCGCCTTTGGCCTCGAAGCAACTCAGGCGGCTCTGGAATCGATCGGTGCCACCCCGCGGCTTCGCCAGTCCGCAACAGGCGACTCTTTCATCACTGACAGCGGTAACCGCATTCTCGACTGCACCTTTGGCCCAATCGCTGATCCAGCGCGGCTGGAAGAGCGGATCAGGCGAGTGGTTGGAGTCGTTGAAAGCGGACTTTTCATCGGTCGCGCAAATGTCGTCTTTGTTGCGAACACGAGCGGTATTCATCGTCTGGAAAGCACGCGCGATCGGCGCTAGTTGGAACGCGCGTCATGCGAAAGAGGTAGCCAGCGCTGCCTCTTCTGTGGTGCCACAAAATCTGATAAAGGTACAGTCCCAAAACGCGGTCACATGATGTCATTGTAGAGAATGCGAACGATCTCGCCGAGCCAGAACACTTCGCGAGCGCGCTCGATTGCCTGTGAAAGAAAAAGAAGTCGCTTTAAGACGAGCTTGGCCTAGCAACAATTTCAACAACTACATCCAAGGAGTGAGGCATGAATCACCTTACAAATCTCTTAGTTAAAATCGGTATTCTCAAAAAGGACCTTGATTATCAGCTGATCCGCGCATCGATGGTGGTCATTTTCTTGTTTTTCGGATATCAGAAGTGGTTCCAATACGAAGCCCAGGCATTGCTTCCTTACATTAGCAACGGGCCTCTGATCTTCTGGATGTATCCGGTTTTTGGGATTCGAGGAGCCACTTACTTCCTGGGCGTAGCCGAATGGCTGTTTGCTGGGCTGTTATTCCTAGGCTTCTGGAACAAGAAATTGGGAATCCTCGGAGCGCTCGGTGCATGTTTTTCCTTTATCGCCACCTTCACGATTATCCCGTTCATGCCGGATGGCTGGGCTGTATCTGCGGGTGGGTTCCCTGCCATGACCGAAAAAGTTGCATTTCTTATGAAGGATCTCGTTCTGTTCGCGGCGTCGTTCTATCTGTTAAAGCAAGACGTCGCGAGAGTGGCGCTGTCGAGGGAAATCTCTGCGGAATTCCAGAAGCGACCTTACCTGAAGATAGTCACAGCAGGGCTTAAAGCATCCATGTGAGCAATGACAACATCCCCAACTCACAAACAATTGAAAAGGAGTCAGTCAATGCAGAAATACAGAATCATTCTCCCCGTAATTGCCATTGTGCTCTTAGTGACCTGGTACGCGTTCCGTCCCGAACGTCTGTTCGTAAATCGACGGGTCCATGAAGAACTGCCAACTGCGCAGGCGGCGAATTCGCCAGCAAGACCGCTCGCGTCGGGCAAATTTCATTCAGGAGCGCACCCGACCAGTGGAACTGCTACGGTGTATCAGCTAACCGATGGCACTCGCGTGCTGCGCTTCACAGATTTCAAGACGTCGAATGGCCCGGATGTTCATGTCTATCTCGTTGCTGCTGATGACGCCACCGATAACGAATCGGTGACGAAGGCCGGCTTTGTAGATCTCGGTTCAATCAAGGGCAATATCGGTGACCAGAATTACACGCTTGGCTCCGATGTGGATCTCTCGAAATATCGCGCTGTCTCCGTTTGGTGTAAGCGGTTCAGTGTCAATTTCGGCGCCGCGGCTCTCTCAAAGGATCGGGTGGCGCAGAGGT
>DASSFL010000253.1:0-8152 GCA_035694525.1 Candidatus Udaeobacter sp.
CTTTGGATCGACGGCGCAATGTCCGGAGCGTAATCGTCGGCCGGTACTCGCGTATTTATGGCCTTCGCCTGCCCAGTAAGTGGTAACGCGTGCAAGGACCGATTCCTCGCGCGCGAGAGCGGCCGATGCCAACGATGAGAAAAATATGACTGTATAAAATAGCTTCATGGTGTTTCCGCGTTGCTCCGATGTTGTCGAGTCTCGGGCGGAGCACCTTATTCTCGATGCCGAAGGCCGCAGGAATGCAGCTTTTACTTCGGATTCGGAACAGCCTCGGAGCGCTAGCCCTTGGGGGGACGCGCGGACTCTTGACAACGACTCGGTGTGACGAGCCGGCCTCCCTTTAGACGGGTTGGCTACACTTGTCAATTGGTCACATTCATCGCGTCGCCGACCCAGGCGACAATGAAGCTCGTCTCGGCAAACTCCGAAAACGATTGCGCATCGTCGAGCGGAAGAACTAAGAAACGCCGGCGAAATACATTTCGTTGCCAGCGATGAATCCGAGCTGTTCGTAAACTGAGCGCCCCTCGTCCGACGCGTGAAGTAAGAGCCGGTCGAGACATTCGTTCTTCGACCAAGCGATGATCTCTTTAACGAGCCGACCGGCGATTCCGCGCCGTCGCCACTGCGGTTCGGTAAAAACATTCACAATCGTCCCCTGCCGGCCTTCGCCGATCGTCGATACATCGAGTGGTCGCGGCAGGATCGGTTGCAACTGGACGCCGGCGCCAGCCACGATCGTTTCCGGTTCATCGGCCGGAGTTGCAAGCCAGCCGATGTAGTTCCTGTTTTCGATCCATTGTTCCAGTCGTGTCCGCGATTTTGCGCGTAAAATTGCAAAAGCGTCCGCCGAAACGTCTCCCATGTCTTGAAACATTCGCGCTCGATGCCATGAGATGATATCGGCATCCTGTGCTATGGCGCGACGGATTTGAAAGGTGTCGGACGCAATTCGTTGCACTGGGTAACCATTCTCGTGTCTGCGATGGCATCTTGCTTCAGATTCTTTCATTTGGACTGAGACTCCTCTGGTGTTTGCGATCCAATCTCAAGCGCTCAACGCTCAACGTCCAACGTTGAACTCAGAACCTAGCAAGGCGTGACAGAGCGCCTCCCGGTGATACCATGCGCAAAATGGAAGCTTCCGATTGGCCATCGCTGAGCGACCAGGAACTTCTCGAGCGCCGGATTTCCATGCTTGGCCTACAGCTGGAAGGCACCGCGCTGGAACCGCTCATCCGGCAACTCTACGAGGAACTGTCAGCGCGTGGCCTCGTGTTTCATCCCCCGTGTCACGTCGGGGATGAATGGTTTGTGCCAATTGGAATCCCGGCCATTTTCATCCCGTTTTTTCTCGTGCACGATCGGTTACGAGCGCTGGAGCGGACGATGATGCTCGAGGTCGAAGGAGGGACGCCCGAGTGGTTCATGAAATTGATGCGACATGAAGCGGGTCACGCTTATATGTACGCGTATCGGCTTACTCGGAAGAAGAAATGGCAGGAGCTGTTTGGGCAAACTTCGCGCGAGCAAACGCCGGACACTTACCGGCCGCGACCTTTCAGCCGCGGTTATGTCATGCATCTCGAAGACTGGTACGCGCAGAGTCATCCGGATGAAGATTTTGCGGAGACTTTCGCGGTGTGGCTGACGCCCGGCCTCGATTGGCGCAAGCGTTACGCGCGCTGGAGGGCACTTCAAAAACTGGAATATGTCGATGAGCTAATGCGCTCGTTAGCCGGCCAGCCACCGGTCCACATGCCTGAGTATCGCGTAGCTGATTACGACTGCTTGAATATCAAACTCAAGACCTACTACGCGCGCAAACGCAAGCTTTACGAGGATACGTATCCGGATTTCTACGACGCCGATTTGCGGCAGCTGTTCGGCGCGCCGGCGGGAATTAAAGCGAGCGTGTACCTGCAACGACGACGACGACGAATATTGAATGCCGTCTGCCAATGGACGAACGAGAAAAAATTCCGGGTGAACCAGCTTCTTGCCCGCCTGACACGCCGCTGCGATCAGCTTGGACTTCGCGTGCTCAATGACGATCCGCAACAGGATTTTCGCGTCTCAGCATTTATCACCACGCTCGTGATGAATTATCTTTTCACCGGAAGATTCAAACGCACGAAGTAGCGGGCCGTGAAAAAGAAACTTAAAGTCCTCGTTTTGTTCGACGGCATAAGTCCCACGACAGTTGATCAGGATTTCACGAAGGAACTGAAGACAAAGGACTGGAAGACCGAGGCGGATGTCATGGGCGCGCTTGGTTCGGTCGGTCACACGGCCGAGCATCTTGCCATTTACGACGATGTCGATCTTGTGCGCCAGAAACTGGAGACCTTCGCTCCTGACATTCTTTTCAACCTCGTCGAACAGTTCCGGAACAATCCGGGGTTCGATCAGAACATCGTTTCGTTTTTCGAGATGCAAGGCCTGGCCTTCACTGGCTGTGGCTCGACCGGTCTTACCCTTTGCAAGCACAAAGGTATTTCGAAAAAAATCCTGCATTATCACGGCATCCATGTTCCTCACTTCGTCGTCATTCCGCGGGGCCAGCGCATAGCGCGACCGAAACAGCTCAGGTTTCCAATTTTGGTAAAGCCGGTGAAGGAAGAAGCATCCTACGGAATTTCACAGGCGTCGTTCGTCGGTACCGATGAGCAGTTCCGCGAGCGTGTGAACTTTATTCACGAGAAATATGGCGGCGACGCGATCGCCGAGGAATACATCGATGGCCGCGAACTCTACGTGAGTTTGATAGGAAACATACGACTAACGGTCCTTCCCATTCGTGAGCTGGTTTTCCGCGAAGTGCCGCCTAACGAGCCAAAGATTGCGACCTTTAAGGCGAAATGGGACGACGAATACCGTAAGCGCTGGGGATTGGAAAATCAGTTCGCCGAGGGCCTCGATCCGCAGCTCGTCGCCGATATCGAGGAAACGTGCAAACGCATTTATCGTCTGCTTACCATCGACGGTTACGCGCGCATCGACCTGCGGCTGGCGCCAGACAACAAGGTCTATTTCATCGAGGCGAACCCAAATCCAATTCTCGCCAACGATGAAGACTTTGCGCTTTCAGCGGGCAAAGCCGGTTTGCCATACGCGCAATTGATCGACCGGATTGTGCGACAGGGGATGAAGACTGTTCGCGATTAACCTTCCACTAGGAAGTCTGACCACCGTTGCACGCCGCGTCATTCGGTCCGCAACGCTTGAAGCGGTTCAACATGCGTGGCGCGGCGCGCCGGGAAAAAACAGGCAAGCAAAGCGGCGGCGGCAAGCATCGTGCCGGACGCGACTAACGCGAATGGATCGCTCGGACTGACCTGATAAAGAATCTGAGCAAGGACACGGCCAGCCGCCAATGAAAGGACAAGGCCGATAGTTACGGCCAATGCCGTTTGCAGCGCCCCCTGTCGCATGATCAATGCGAAAATGTCGCGTCGATGGGCGCCAAGCGCCATCCGAATGCCGATCTCGCGCGTACGACAGGCCACCGCGTACGCTTTTACGCCATACACTCCGACAACGGCAAGAACCAACGCGATTCCACCAAAGACTCCGAAGAGCAACGCGCCGAGACGCACAATCCAGAGGCCGACGCTCTTTTCAGTAAGATCGACGAACGGCGCAATGCTCAGGATCGGCAGATCGGGATCGATACTGCGCAATGTCTGGCGCATAGTGGGAATGAACGCGGCGACAGCGTGTCTATCTTTTGTAGCAAGACGCACATGCAGGTAAACGTTGCCGTTGTAGCCTTGCGAGAGCGGCACAAATAATCGGCGATTGAGCGTGTCGTTTTGCACGTCGTGGCGATGGCTGCTAACGACACCGACCACTAGTATGTCGTTAGGCGAGCCATCTTTCGGTGGCTGGGTGTACCGAATGTGCTGACCGACTGCTTCCGTATTCGGGAAAATCTTCCTCGCCATCTCATCGTCAATGATCGCGACGCGGGGCGTATCTCTGTTCTCGGCTTCGGCCTGGGTAAAGTCGCGGCCGCGCAGGAGCTTTACACCGATTGCATCAAAATAGCCCGGCGTGATTGCGGTGAAAAGCGCGCCTGCGCCAGGATCAGGTGCTTTCGGGTCGGTTGGCAACGCTTCGCGCGCGGACATGATACGACGCGAATTAGTAAAGTTGCCATAAGGCAACATGGTTCCTATTGCTGCCGTTTTCACCCCCGGTAAATCGCGCGCCCGTCGCACGGCCGCGAAAATCAGGCGACGCGCGTCAACCGGATCCTTTTTGATCAGCGAGAAATCCAACTCGGTAACCAGATCGCCGGCGGCAACAAAACCGGGATTAAGTCCGCTCGCCTTAAGAGCGCCTCGGAAAAACAAGCCGGCGCTGAACAACAGCATGAAAGAAAGCGCAATTTGCGCCATGACCGAGATGTGACGGGCCGCGAAGAAGCGGCTGAAACGACCAATGCGTGCCGGTTCGCCGGCTTGCTGCTTGAGATCGTTCACAAGATCGGCCTTTGTCGCTTTCAACGCAGGGCCGAGGCTGAAAAGCATGGTCGCGATGAGGCAGAACAGAAAAGTGACGGCAAGGACGGTCGCATCCGGCCGCAATTTAACGACGAAGGAAAAATTCATCGAGCCTAGCAGTCGTGCCAGCGAATGGAGCAGGAGATCGTTGCACCAAACGCTGACGACGAGGCCGACTAAGCCGCCGCAGATGGCGAGCAGCAAACCTTCGCAGAGTAATTGACGCACGATTCGCCAACGCGATGCGCCAACCGCTAGACGCAACGCGATTTCTTTGGAGCGCGCGGTGCCGCGGGCGAGCAGCATGTTCGCAAGATTCAAGCTCGCAATGAGCAGGACCGCGCCGGCCATTCCCATCAGTAACGTACCGATGAGCGTTACCGGCCCGTCGTCTTGTGGTGACGTGCTGATGCTGAATCGCGACGGTTTGTGAATCTGTAACTCTCTCGCGCCTTCTGCATTGGACGGTTGAATAGCGTTGAATCGCCGAGTGAGCGACGCCAGACGCGACCCTGGAGTTTCGATCGTGATGTCCGGTCGCAGACGTGCGGTGAGATTCAGCGCATAGTTTTTTGGCTCCGCCAAATCGTGCAGAGTTTCGGAATCGGCGAACGTAGACCCGAGGGACGAATGGACGCCGAGCGGCAACCAGACATCGGGCGCAACGAGCGCGCTCACTCCGCTAAATCCATCGGGGGTGACGCCGATTACAGTGTACGGCCGCCCATTGATCTGGAGATTGCTGCCGATGAAATCGTTGCGGCCGCCCATGCGCTTCCAAAATGCATAACTGGCGACCACCACCGGCATGTTCGCGTTCGGACGACATTCCTCAGCGGTATAAAAGCGGCCGCGCACCGGCTGCACGCCCATAAGCGAGAAGAAATTTTCTGAAGTCAGAAAGGCAAAACTCCGCCGCATCTCGTGATCGCGACCGATTCCGGCGACGCCGAACTCAAGCGCGGCAAGATCGACAAACAGATCGCTGCCATTCTCGCGCAGATCGCGATATTCGGTGTGCGAGAATTGCCTGTAATCGTGGTTCGCGTTTTGGCGCGCTGTGAAAATGCCTGCCACTTCCTTGGCTCGCAGAGGAATCATCGGCCGCAACACCACACCATTGACGAGGGCGAAAATGGCTGAGTTAACCCCGATGCCCAGTGCCAAAGTCACAATCGCGAGCGACGTGAATCCGGGCGATTTGCAAAGCTGCCGCACCGCGAATCGAAAATCATTCATGTGAATTGCAACCTCTGGTCATCGTTTTCATTCAGGCTGCCAGTCGGTCCTCCACGACTTGGCCATCAAGCAAATGCACTGCGCGTTCAGCGTGGCCGGCGAAACGTTCGTCGTGCGTAACCATGCAGATGGTCGCGCCACCGACGTGCAGCTCTTTTAGCAGAACCATCACCGCTTCACCGTTTCGTGAGTCGAGATTTCCGGTCGGTTCGTCGGCAAGGAGAATCGCTGGTTTACCGGCGAGTGCCCGGGCAACCGCGACGCGCTGCTGTTGTCCGCCGGAGAGCTGACCAGGCAAGTGTTTAGCGCGATGTGCCATGCCCACACGTTCAAGCGCGTCAATGACAGCAGTTTTACGCTGAATCGCGCTCAATCCGCGGTATGTAAGCGGCAGCTCGACGTTTTCATAAACTGTCAGGTCGCCGATTAAATTAAAACTCTGGAAAATAAAACCGATCTCGCGATTGCGAATGCGTGCCCGATCGGCAAACGAGAGGTTTGCGACCTCTGTGCCCTTTAGCGCGTAACTTCCGGCCGAAGGCGTATCGAGCAGACCCAGGATCGACAACAACGTTGTCTTGCCGCAGCCTGAGGGGCCGGCGATGGAAACATATTCGCCGTCGTGGATGTCGAGATGAACTCCGGAAACCGCGTGTGTTTCCACCTCGTCGGTAAGGAAAATCTTTCTGACATCGGTAAGCCGAATCAAAGGAGTCGAGCCGTTTGCGGCGGGCGTTTGCATCGGCTGATTTGGAATGACTGAGGTTGTACTCATGTGGTGCATGGTCTGATTTTTGAATGAGATGCGTCCGGGGCCATGAGTGGATTCAAAAAAATTTGATATCGCCGTTGCGACAACAATATGGGCCACGACCCGCGGAGATGTTGAGCTTTTGCGCCAAACTTAAAATCCGCAATTCGGGCGGCGGAGAAAGCCGGCTTGCCGCACGCGCAACTGATCGACCGGATCGTCCGGCAGGGGATGAAGACGGTTTGCGACTAACTCGGAAGCGTTACAGCCACTTCTTTACCTGTGGCCAGAACTCTCGCACGTTCGCTTTCAAATCGTGGCAGAGATAAATATGCATCCGTCGCTCGAAAGGCATCGCCCAGGGGCTGCTCACGATTTGGCCCAAATCCTCGACTGAGGCGAACTGCTCGCGTTCGTTGTCGTCTCGCGTATCCAGGACCAACGCAACTTCGCCGGTCCAGTCACGCGGTCCCCACAGAAAATAATTCTGATGCCCGGAAATTGCCGGTGGCAGCCCAAACTGGGGACCAAAGAAATCGATCGCTCCGGCCTCGCCGTAGTTTTGGCAGAAGATGGCAGCGCGTTTCTTATCTTCGGGACGCAGGTGATTATAAACATGCCCGACGGACGCAACCATTTCTTGCCAGCCAAATTGATCGGCGAAAATCTGTGGTAGCGGCGCCGTATGTGATGTTTCAGTGCGCGGCAATTGCAGCCCAATGGTTCGCATGTACGCGACGAGTTTACCGGGCGGCAAAATCGGTACCACCAGTGGGGCAAGTAGCGCGCCAGCCGCGATAATAAGGACGAGCAATCCCGGTTTGGACCAATTCAATCGATTGGCGAAAGCGCGCTCCACAGCCACTCCTCCCGCTGCAAAGAGCATCGGATACGCAGGTGCGAGATAATAACTTTTGCCGTGCAAAATGATGAACTCGGCGAGCAGGACTACATATATGATTCCAAGCGCCATGTAGTGCCTCCCGTCGCGCGAACCAAACACCCAGCACAACCCAGCGAGCCATAACGGAAGCGTTCCCGGATTCATGAAAACGATCTGCTGCACGATAAATTGCGCTGGGCCCAAGGCGACGTTCTTGTCGCTGCGAGCGATGTTGCTCAATAACTCGTACGTCGGCCAATGGTGTCGCACTTGCCATAGAATGTTCGGCAAGGCGACTGCAAACGCGATCAGGCCACCGAACCAGATCCATTTCTCAGCGAAATGACGGCGCTCCGGCGTGAGCAGTAGCGCGACGAAAATGCCAGCGGCGAAAAACGCCGTAGAATGTTTGTTTTCGAGACTGAGTCCTAGGAGAGCGCCGAACCAAAGCCAAAGGATCGGTGAGCCACCATTGATAATCCGGACCACCAGATACACGCATCCCATCCAGAACAGCGGCTCAAACGCGTTCATTGAGAAAAAATTGCCGACAGCCAAATTGAAGAGCGCACACAGCGAGCCCGCGCAGGCGAGCGCAACTGCCCACGCGCGCCCGCCCAGTTCACGCGCGATCAAACCTGTGATTGCAACCGTCGCTGCGCCCGCCAGCGCCGGGAGAAGACGAATCGCAAACAATGAGTTGCCCAGGAGAACTTCGCTCAGTCGCAGCAGCAGGATCGACAACGGAGGTTGGTCGACATATCCGAA
>DASSFL010000254.1:0-36820 GCA_035694525.1 Candidatus Udaeobacter sp.
CCGGTACCCCAAGAGCAACACCCAGGCCACGCCCGACCCCGCACAAGCGTCCCGCGCCGCCGCCGTGACCTGTTCAGGCGATCGCAGGACGCTGAATTCCAGCGACGTGGACGAGGATCGAAGCGTGCGGCTGAGACGCGCCACGCCTGCAACAAAATTCAGATCTCATTGGCTGGGTGTAAAAGTCGCGGTTCCTTTGGCAACGTGTTGAAGAACAACGCGTTCCACCTTGGGTCAGGATGCCGACGGAAGAATATTGACTTCCATCTTCGTTTTTTGCTAAAGAAGCGTCTGCCGTTTCGTTTAACAGCTGACCAAGTCAAAACGTAGGCAGGTCCCGTGGCAAAAAGTCAAAGCAACAGATTCACGCGGTCGCGCTTGCAGTCGGCGCTTTGTTTACTCTTTCTTGGGGCCGCTGGCATAGCGGCATTGGGAGCAACCGGCTCTTTGCGCGCGATTAGCCAACGTGTTGGAGGCAACCCGGTGAACGTCGCGAACAAGATCGCGCCGTGGGTAGTTCTGCAGACTGCCAATGGCCAGCAGACGGAATTCTTTGTCGTCCTGGCCGACCAAGCAGATCTGAGCGCGGCCGGAGCTTTGCGCACGAAGGCTGAAAAGGGGCGTTTTGTGCGCGATGTTCTATGGAACAAGAGCCAGACCACGCAAAGATCTATCCTCCGATGGCTGCGCGAACACGGCGTTGAGCATCGTTCATTCTACATCGTGAATGCGATCCTGGTGAAAGGCACGCGTGAGATCGCCCAAGCGTTGGCCGGCCGTCCGGACGTGGCGCGGATAGAAGGCAATCCGCATATCCAGAATGATATCCCTCAACCGGCTTCTGCTGTTGAGACTACTTCGCAGCCAAAGATTCCTGCGGCCATCGAACCGGGAATCGCTTACACGCACGCGCCCGATGTGTGGGCGCTGGGCTTTAGGGGACAGGGAATCACGGTAGCCGGAGCTGACACGGGTCAGCGCTGGACGCACAATGCGCTCAAGCCTCATTACCGCGGCTGGGACGGACAGAACGCGGACCATGATTACAATTGGCATGACTCCATCCACGACGGCGTCGGCAACCCTTGCGGGAACGATTCGCCGGAACCTTGCGATGACAATGGGCATGGGACTCACACCATTGGGACCGCGGTTGGCGACGATGGGGCTGGTAACCAGATTGGAATGGCGCCCGGCGCGAAGTGGATCGGCTGCCGCAATATGGACCAGGGCAACGGGACACCGGCCAGGTACATCGAGTGCATGGAATTTTTCCTTGCTCCGTATCCGGTAAACGGCAATCCGAATGAAGGCGATCCACTTAAAGCTCCCGATGTTACCAGTAACTCGTGGGTTTGCACGCCTTCGGAAGGCTGCTCAGCTAACACATTGCAAGCGGCTGTGGAAGCTCAAGCAGCCGCTGGTATCATGATGGTGGCAGGCGCCGGCAATGATGGCCAAGGCTGTTCCACGGTTTTCTATCCTCCCGCTCTTTACGAGGCCTCTTACACAGTGGGAGCTCTTAATACCGGCACGGATACTATCGCGTCCTTTAGCAGCCGCGGTCCGGTCACAATCGACGGAAGCAATCGGATTAAGCCTGACATCACCGCCCCAGGCACAAACATTCGTTCGAGCTGGAACAGCTCTGACAACGCCTATGTCAGTATCGACGGCACGTCGATGGCGACACCGCATATTGCTGGTGCAATGGCATTGTTATGGTGCGCGAGGCCAGACTTGCGTCATAATATCGCTGGCAGTCGCACGGTCCTGGATAACGCGGCTCACTTTATCTCTTCTACGCAATGCGGTGATCCGGGACCGCCAAACAACGTTTATGGATGGGGCCGAGTCGATATCTCGGCCGCCGTCCCTGCACCAGGCCCGCTGCAGTGTTTTCCCTGTTGGTTTCAACAAACAATGACCGAGAACTTCGATGGTGTGACGCCGCCGACGCTGCCTCCTGATTGGGCGGCGGCGAACGCACAGGGTCCGCCGCCATTGTGGGTCACATCCGATTCCGGAGTGCCAATGCCGCCTGCGGATACACTGCCCAATGCTGCATTTATCGATGATCCGGCCGTGGTGAGCGACAAGCGGCTCGACTCGTTTCAGATCGGTTTTTTTGAAGGGGCGTCACCACGTTTGACTTTCCGGCACAACTTCAACCTCGAAGCCTCGGGCGAGGATCCTAACCTCGGCTTCGACGGCGGCGTCTTGGAGATGAGCACTGACGGCGGAAACACGTTTCAAGATATTCTTGCAGCTGGCGGGAGCTTTGTTATAGGGGGCTACAACCGCACAATCAGCACCGATCGCGGTAGTCCGATTGCTGGTCGTCCGGCTTGGAGCGGCAATTCAGAGGGCTTCATTACGACTGTGGTCAACGTACCGGCGATTCAGCAACCTGGTAGACTTCGTTGGCGGATGGCAAGTGACGACAGCGGCTCAAATGAGGGTTGGCGCGTTGACACAGTCGACATTACTTGGTGCCAAGGTCAGGGACCGCCATGTACGCCGACGCCGCCGCCAATAACGCCGACACCCACACCCACGGTAACGCCGACTGTTACTCCCACAGTTACACCCACGGTAACTCCAAGTGTTACACCGACAGTGACGCCTACGCCCACCGTAACACCAACAGCCACCGCTACTCCCAGGTTAACACCAAGACCACGCCCAAGTCCGCGTCCTCGCCCGACTCCGCCACGGTAGAAGGACTTGCGATTGGAAGCCATCTCAGAAACACCCGCTGCTGTGGCCACAGTGCTGTGTCGCCATGCTGCCGTGAGCAACAAGCACCGGAGACGCCTCGACGCAGCGAGGCGACTACAACCGCTGCATCAGGCGCGCCTGCGCGATCCTTTGCCATGGAAAATGTTGACGGATCTCTGCGCTTTTGGGTAAAACGTTGCTCTGTATGATCGCGAATCCAGAGCGGATATTCACACCGCCGCGATTGCGCAATATTGTTTGCTCACTCTTCTTTGTTGCAGTCTGCATCGCCATATTAGGCACGATCGGCTCGTCGCGCGCCATCGCCGAACGGGCGCGTGCGTCGGCTTCTTCTAAAGGCGGTAGCTGGGGTCCAGTCGATATTTCTTCCGATGTGGACGTGACGCCACCGGCGAGTCCTTCGTGCCCGCCTCCCTGTTACATGCCGGTGGGGTTGACCGAGAACTTCGATAATGTGAATCCGCCCGCGTTGCCTACCGACTGGCTGGCAACCAACGCGCTAGGGCCGCCACCGCTCTGGGTCACATCGGATTCTGGAGTGCCGATCCCCGCCGCTGATACATCGCCCAATGCCACATTCATCGATGATCCGGCTTTCGTAAGCGACAAACGGCTCGACTCACTAGCCATCCCTCTTCCTCCGGCGTATCCACTGCAGTTGACATTCCGGCAGAACTTTAATCTTGAAGCATCGGACGTGGATCCGAATCTAGGCTTTGACGGCGGGGTGCTGGAGGTCAGCTTTGACGGTGGAAATACCTTTCAAGATATTCTCGACGCCGGAGGGAGCTTCGCGATAGGAGGCTATAATCGCACCATCAGCACCGATCGGGGTAGTCCGATTGCAGGTCGTCGGGCTTGGAGCGGTAACTCGGAGGGCTTTATCAAGACCGTGGTCAATCTGCCAATCATTCCCACAGGCGCAAGGCTGCGCTGGAGGATGGCCAGCGATACGAGCGGCTCTGGCGAAGGCTGGCGCGTTGACACCATTAATATTGCTGGTTGCGCACCGGTTCCGTGTCAAACACCGAGTCCACGGCCTCGCATTACTCCGTATCCCCGTCCGACCCGGCCGCCGCGGTGAAGGGAATTGTGAATTATGATGAATGAATGATAAGCGTCACCTTCGTAAGCACGAACTTGGCTATGAAAAGGAAATCCATATTGCGATTTGCTTTCTTTAGTCTGCGCGTGCTGCTTGGCATCGTAACCTTCTCTGGCGGGTTATTTATGGCGTTGTTCGCTACCGCGAATCAGCAACCGTTGACTCGTGATCACGTGCGTCATCCTAACCCGCAGATGCCCGGTCCGAATCCAGTCCTATTCGGATCCTCTTTTAGCGCACGGCAAGCATGGGTTCGCGCTTATACCGGAATTTTTGATGACGAGGCTGTCGCCATTGCCGTTGACCGTTCTGGTAATGTCTATGTGACGGGGTTTAGTGGGGCGCCAGACTACTATGTTTACATCACGATTAAGTATAACGCGTCAGGACAGGAAGAGTGGGTTGCCGCATATGACGGTCCGAATAGCATAAACTTCGCTACGGCCATTGCTGTTGATAACTCAGGTAACGTCTACGTGACGGGGGAAAGCGGAACCTTTGACTTAGGCAATGATGATTATGCTACAATCAAATACAACTCAGCAGGAGAAGAGCAGTGGGTCGCCCGGTACGATGGCCCAGCAAGTGGCAATGACGGTGCTACCGCGATTGCAGTTGACGACTCAGGCAATGTATATGTGACGGGATCGAGCTTTGGCTCGGGCACAGATGTCGATTACGCAACGATCAAGTACGACAGTTGTGGGCAGCAACAGTGGGTTGCCCGCTATAACGGCCCTGCGAATGGCGGTGACGATGCAGTAGCCATCGCAGTTGATAGCTCACATAATGTCTATGTGACCGGGTTTAGCCTTGGATCAGGCACCTCTCAGGATTATGCAACGATTAAGTACGATAATTCCGGCCAGCAGCAATGGGTCGCTCGCTACAATGGCCCTGGGAACGGGTTTGATGAAGCGACCGCCATCGCCATTGACGGTTTAGGTGACGTCTATGTGACGGGAGGAAGTCCGGGATCAGGCGGAGCCGCTGAATACGCTACGATCAAATACAATGCGGCAGGGCAAGAACAATGGGTTGCGCGTTATAACGGACCGGGGACTGGCAGCAACGGAGCCTCAGCCGTTGGCCTTGACAGCGCAGGCAATATCTATGTGACGGGCTCCAGTTTTGGCTTGGATGGCACTTATGATTATGCCACGATCAAGTACAACGCAGCAGGGCAAGAACAATGGGTTAGCCGCTATAACGGGCTAGGGGACCTGGATGATTTTGCAATAGCCATGGCCGTCAATAGCTCGGGCGATGTGTATGTGACGGGAGAGAGCTCTGGTGATTATGCCACGATCAGGTACAACTCATCGGGACAAGAACAATGGGTCGCGCGCTACAATGGCCCTGAGAATTTTGATGATTATGCCACCGCCATTGCCGTTGATAGGTTAGGGAATGTCTATGTAACGGGGGCTACCCATCAGTCAGATGTATATTACGATTATGATTTCGCTACAACTAAGTATGCACAGTCGAGGCCGCACCCGACGCCTTTGCCACGCCCAACGCACTAGGCCGTCTAAGACCGCCGCGGTCAGCGACGCGCGGCTACAGCAGGTCCGGTTCCAGGTAAACCCTTCGGGTTGGTGCGGTAGATCCAATCAGGCGCGTGGTAGCCTAACGAACATACGTCCCGTAATACGGTATCCACAGCGCTGCGATTTGGCGACAATTCGCAGACTGGGTCTGTGTTTGCAGCATTTCCGGTTAGCAGCGCAGCCTGACAACGGCAGCCGCCAAAATCGATTTCTCTTTGCGGACAACTCTGGCACGGCTCGGGCATCCATTCAGTGCCACGGAACCGGTTGAAGCTCTCCGATTCCCGCCAAATCCAATCGAGCGCGCGCGTCCGGACATTTTCAAAGCGTAAATCCGGAATGGCCGATGAAGCGGTCGGGCAGGGGAGCACGTCGCCGATTGGATTGACTGTGAGATAACGCTGGCCCCAGCCGTTCAGGCAGGGTTTGGGCCTGGCTTCGTAATAATCCGGGAGCACATAAAAGATGTCGATCTTGCCAGCCAGGCGCGCCTTTGCGGCTGTCGCGATTTCTCGCGCGCGAACGACTTGGTCACGTGTTGGAAGTAAAGCTGCGCGATTGAGAAAGGCCCACCCGTAAAACTGCACATTGGCGAGCTCAACCCTCTCGGCTTGCAGCGATTCAGCCAGCTCAATCATTTCCGGCAGCCGATCGATGTTACGCCGATGAATCACAAAATTAAGACTGAGCGGAATTCCTGCTGCGCGGACTTTCGCAGCAGCATCCAGCTTGTGCTGATGCGCGCGAGCACCTGCAATTTCATCAGCCAGATCGGTCTTGTCCGATTGAAAACTTAACTGGACCGAATCGAGGCCCGCATCGCGCAAGCCACGCACCCGCTCGTCATCGAGGCCGACGCCGCTTGTGATGAGGTTTGTGTAAAGGTTTGCCTCGCGCGCAGCGCGAACCAGATCGGGCAGGTCACGCCTGGCGAGTGGTTCGCCTCCGGAAAAACCAATTTGCAATACACCTAGCGCAGCTGCCTCACGAATCACGCGACTCCATTCATCTGTCGTGAGTTCTTGATCGTTTCGCGTCTGCGTCGGGTTTGAGCAATACGGGCAATGCAAAGGGCACCGATAAGTAATCTCGGCGAGCAATGCGTATGGACGGGGCGCGTTCATAGGAGTTCGATCAGCTTGCGTCGTTGCAAATCGCCGAGGGTTTCCCGCACATCAACGCCAAGCATTTGAGGATCGATATCGTACTCTTCAGCCAACGTGTGGATAATCTCACCCACTGTTCGTCCATCGAAGCGACTAACAATGTCCTGCGCGGTTTCGTTTAGTTCGAGCACGCCTTCCGGAAAGAGTAGGACGCCGTTCCCGGTCTTGGAATCGGTTTGCAACCGGACTCCGCGGGCGAGCCTTGGCTGTGCAGAGCCAGCGATCGTGGGAGTTTGCATTTAAGAAGAACCGTAGGCGTGATGGATCGCATCGAGGACGGACCAGAGCACATCGCATTTAAACTCGAGTGCGCGCACCGCCTCGCGCTGCAGCTCAGGCGTGTTGCAATAGTCCAGCGTCATCGCGAGCGCTTCATCGGAGTCGCGTCGTGCCTGAGTGACTCTGCGACGGAAGTAATCAAGGCCGCGCGAATCGATCCAGGAATAATATTTTTCGAAAGCCGCGAGGCGTGCGGCCATCAGATCCGGCGCGAAAAGTTCCGTCAGCGATGATGCAACGGCGATCGGCCACGGCTGAGTGCGAGCGAAATTCACATAGGCATCTACGGCGAAACGAACTCCAGGTTGTAGAAGCCGATCCTGCAGCAGCTCGTCGCTCGACAGCCCGCATGCCTTGCCCAGGCGCAGCCACGCCTCAATGCCGCCCTCGTTTTCGCCGGCGCCATCGTGATCGAGAATACGATGAATCCAGATCCGGCGCACTTCGCGCAATGGACAGTTGGAAAGGATCGCGGCGTCTTTGACTGGAATGTTTCGCTGGTAATAGAACCGATTGGCCACCCAGCCGCGCAATGCCTCCTGTGAAAGGCTGCCTTCGTTCATCGCGACGTGGAACGGATGTTTGTCGTGATAAGTGCGCGCCCCGATCGCGCGCAAATTTTCGAGAAAAGTTTCGCGGTCCCAGGGTCCGGCAGTCATATGACGATTTCCAATCCGTCCCGCGCGATCTCGATTCCTGACTGCTTGACATGGGCGCGTTCGCGGGAGCTGGGCATAAGAATCGGGTTTGTATTGTTTATGTGGGTGTAAATCTTCCGGCGCGCCGGCGATTGATGCAAGAAATCGAGGCTGCCGTCGCTGATGGGAAGATGGTTCATCTGTCGCGCGCTGCGGGCGCCCGACCGAATAGAGGCCAGTTCGCCGTCACTCCAGAATGTGCCATCGAATAGAACAACGTCAGATTCGTGAACAACATTCCGCAATTCATCCGTTAGTTCGCCGACACTGGGCGCAAACAACGCAGTGGTTCCCGACGAGTTGTCCCGAAATTGAAACGCGATGCTCCTGGGCAGTTCAATCGCTCGAAACGCGACGGTGCCACTCAGCGTTTGAAATTCAGGGCTCGTCTTGCGCCATTCGATTCCGCAGAACCTCGCAAGGATACTATCGAGCCACGCGAGCCCGGCGCGCGTTTCGTCGGCCGTGTAAACGACCAGTGGCAGCTCCTGTTCACGCAGGAGCAATAAACCCAGCGCATGGTCGATGTCGGCATTTGTCAAAAGAGCGCCTGCAATTGGAGTGTTGCGTGGCGAATCCCGGCGCGGTTGCAATCGCGGCATGCTTTCGATCTGCCGGGTCAAATCAGGCGACGCGTTGATCAGAAACCAGCGGTGAAAACCTTCAGAGTCGCCGCTGATGGCGATGCTGGATTGCGTCTGTGGCGTAATCTTTCCGGTACGCGCGGCCGTACAATTCGCGCAGGCACAGTTCCACTGTGGCAGGCCGCCGCCGGCTGCGCTGCCTAGAATATGGATGCGAATCAACCCGGAGTTTTCGGAGTCAGATAATTACGTTCGATCAAACTGCGCCTGCGTAACAGGTGCATTCGAAAAAGATCGGAACGGTTTTCAGCATCGGTTTGACCCACCGCTTCTTTGTTCGTCTCATAAATCCCATGCGTACTTTCTTTTGTCACTTCCTTCTACGGAAGTAGTAGAACGAAGTTCCCGCGTGTCATAAAGCATGCGGGCCATACTGGTCAAATTATTTTTTGATAAAACTGATGTCGCCACTGCGTTCGATGCGGGCAAGGCGAACCTTGGAAAGATCGTCCAGATGTGCATCCAAACGCATATCCTCCTCCAAGTCGTGCGTGGAGATGTGGTTACGCCGCATCATCCGAAAATCGCATTCGCCATCGCGTACGATGATATCGGGCTTGCCTTTGACCAAAATCCCGAACCCGTGGGAGTAATATGCCAGATGCGCAAAGAGGCGGTGAAGCAACACTAGCACAACACCTCCACCGATTGTGGCAAAGAATGCCGCCGACCCATTGATCGCACGCGAAAGCACTGAGGCGAGAATTACGAGCAAAACGGCGTCGAACGGTGTCTTGTGTGAAAGGGAACGTTTATGCCCAAGCCGGACCATGGCTAGCGTGGCAAGAAACACGATGATGCCGCGCAGCGAGATTTGAACAAAGGTCAGGTTTTTCGGTTCCACGCTTAAGCCGAGCAAAGTTTCAAAAGAGTTCCAAAGTGCATTCATAGCGAAGATTGTATCGCCGCAGAAAGCCTGGTCGAGCGCGTGCCGATTCTTTACTACCGCTTGCGCGAGAAACCATCGCGTGGCATAAGACGAACCGCTTGCCCGGTTTGAACCGACAGAGCACATATAATTTTATGCCGACAGCTCCGCCTCCTTCCCGTGATGTTGCGCTGGAAACGCGCTTCTTTTTGGAGCGCTTTAAAAAAGAGATCATCGCGGTGCTAATCGTAGCGTTGCTCGCTGTCATCGCCTTTACTGGGTACCGTTATTATTCCGATCGACGCGCGGCAGCGGCGTCGGCTTTGTTGGCGAATGCGAAGACTGCCCAGGAATATCAACAGGTGATTGATCGCTACCCAAGCAGCCCGGCAGGCGCTGATGCTTACCTGTTACTCGCTGAAGCGCAGCGGAGCGAAAAGAAATTTGCTGAGGCGAACACGACGCTTCAGGCTTTCGTCGGCAAATTTCCTCAGCACGAGTTCGTGAGCACAGCACGGATGGCGATCGCAGCCAATCTGGAGTCGATGGGTAGAAGTGATGAAGCGCTGGCTGCCTACCAACAGATCGCGACAACTTATCCGAACAGTTTCAACGCGCCGCTAGCGTTGCTGTCGCAGGTGTACATTCTAAAGGGAAAAAATAAGAACGACGAAGCGCGCCGCATCTGCGAGACCATCCTCACGCAATATCGAACGAGCTTTTGGGCGGGCCAGGCGATGCAGGAATTGCGTTTGCTGAAGCCAAGCAGCACTCCAGTGCCGGTCGCGTCACCGGCAGCCGCAGTTCCGCCGTTCTTAGCGCCCCCGGCGCCAGCACCGGCCCCGCAAAGCGCACCATCGCCAAACAAGCCGTAGAACCTACCTCGTAAAACCGCAGCACTGTAGCCACGGCGCTGTGTCGCCGTGCTGCTGAGGAGGCGACAGTGCGGAGCGCCTCGACACAGCCAGGCGACTACAACACTTGTGACGCGGTTTGGCGATCGGCGCGCTCAGGAACGTCCAAGCCGCAGAAGCACATTAACGTTTCGAGAATTGGAAACGTTTGCGCGCGCCGGGTTGCCCGGATTTTTTGCGCTCCTTCATGCGCGGGTCCCGGCGAAGCAATCCTTCAGATTTCAGCGTGCCTCGCAAATTGCCATCGACCTGAAGAAGAGCACGCGCGATGGCAAGCTGCGCAGCGCCAGCCTGCCCCATGATGCCACCACCGGTCGCGTTAATAGACAAATCATAAGCATTCACCGCCTTGGCAGTTTGAAGCGGTTCGAGCACGACGTTTTGTAAAGGCACAGTTGGGAAATAATCTTCAAAGCTGCGACCATTGATATCGATCTTGCCGCTGCCCGGTGTCATGCGGATGCGGGCGACCGATGTTTTGCGGCGACCTGTGGCAACAAATTCCTCAGTTTCTGGCATAGGATTATTTTCCGGTGAGTTTGACGACCTCGGGCTGTTGCGCGGCATGCGGGTGAGAATCACCGCAATAAACTTTCAACTTCCCATAGACATGCCGACCGAGCCGATTGTGCGGAATCATTCCCCGCACGGCGCGCTCGACTAGCAGTTCCGGATGCCGCTCGCGGCGCGCCCGGACATTCTCAGATTTGTGACCGCCCACGTATCCGGAAAAACTCATGTACGTTTTTTGTTCTTCTTTCTTTCCGGTGACCCGCACTTTCTCTGCGTTAATCACGATCACAAAGTCGCCTGTATCGACGTGTGGCGTGAAAACTGTCTTTGCTTTCCCGCGTAACAGATTAGCGGCCTTCACGGCTACTTTTCCCAGGACCTGATCCCTGGCGTCGATGACCCACCACTTGCGTGGGACTTCGCTGGCTTTGGCAGAAAACGTTCTCATCACTAAAGAAAAAGGGCACGAAAACTACGAGGAGTGCAAGCGCCTGTCAACTTGTGCGCGCGGAACTGTCTTAGGTTATTTGTAAAATCCCAGTTGGCGGCTGACACAGCCGCCCTACAATTGTAGGCGTTTCTGCGAAACGCCAGTGATACGATGAATACGACAACCGCCAAAACTGCGATCACGCCACGGCGCGACCAGGACTTTCCAGAGTGGTATCAGCAGGTCATCCGCGCGGCGGAGCTGGCCGAGCCTTCGGATGTGCGCGGTTGCATGGTGATTCGACCGTGGGGTTACGGGATTTGGGAAAACATGCAGCGTCAGCTGGACGCCATGTTTCGCGCTACGGGCCACCGCAACGCTTATTTCCCGCTTTTCATTCCGCTCAGTTATTTCGCGAAGGAAGCGGAACACGTTGAAGGATTCGCCAAAGAATGCGCCGTCGTCACGCACACACGACTGGAGGTGGATGCTAATGGAAAGATGAAGCCGGCCAGTCCATTGACAGAACCGCTTGTAGTGAGGCCAACCTCGGAAACGATCATCGGCGCCAGCTACGCGAGATGGGTCCAATCCTACCGAGACCTGCCAATCCTGATCAATCAATGGGCAAACGTCGTGCGGTGGGAGATGCGGCCACGCCTGTTTTTGCGGACAACTGAATTTCTGTGGCAGGAGGGCCACACTGTTCACGAAACGGAAGCTGAAGCGCGCGAAGAAACGAAACTGATTCTCGATCTTTACGAACGTTTTGTCCGCGATCATCTGGCCGTGCCGGTTTTCACCGGAGAAAAATCCGAGAGCGAGCGTTTTCCCGGGGCGGTCCAAACGCTCTCAATCGAAGCGATGGTGCAGGATCGCAGGGCGATCCAGGCCGGAACATCGCATTTTCTCGGCCAAAATTTTTCGCGTGCGAGTGGGATCCAGTTTCAAAATCGCCAGGGTAAACAGGAATTTGGCTGGACGACGAGCTGGGGAATGACGACGCGGCTGATTGGCACGCTGATCATGATGCACGGAGATGACGACGGGATCATTTTGCCACCGCGCATTGCGCCCACCCAGGTTGTCATCCTGCCGGTTGCACCCAAAGAGGAAACGCGCGCAAAAGTGATCGAGGCTTGCGACAATCTTGCGGCGCGCCTGCGGGACATTCGCTATGCGGATGCTCCCATAGAAGTGATTGTCGACCGGCGCGACCTCGGCGGCGGTGTCAAAAATTGGGACTGGATCAAAAAGGGCGTGCCGTTGCGTGTCGAGATCGGCCCACGTGATCTGGAAAAAAGCGCCGTCGAAGTCAGCCGGCGCGATCAAGCGGTGAAGGCAAAGGAGTCAATGCCGGTGAACGAGTTCGTCGCGCGCGTGCCCGAGATCCTCGGCTCGATTCAGGATTCGCTATACGCGCGCGCGAAGGAGTTTCGCGATGCAAACACGCGCGTGATCGAATCAAAAAAAGATTTCTACGATTTCTTTACGCCTGAAAACCCGGCGAAGCCGGAGATCTACGGCGGTTTTGCTCTCGCGCATTGGAATGGGTCACGGGAAGTGGAAGAACAAATCAAGAACGACCTCAAAGTCACTATTCGCGTCGTTCCAAGTGATGATTCGCCGGAGCCTGGCAAATGTATTTTCACTGGCGAACCCAGCGCGCGGCGGGTTGTTTGGGCGAAATCGTATTGAAGTCCCTGCGGCGCGTGTGACTTGCCAAAGCAGCGGGGAAGTCTCCCAGTTGACGCGGCGAGCATCGTTGGTTTATTTGCGCGCTGCCGATGGAACTGACACTCTACAGCCGCAAGTGGTGTTCGTGGTGCATCGACGCGAAGGATTATCTCAAGGAGAAGGGATACCGTTTCCAGGAGATTGACGTTGGAAAAGATCGACAAGCATATGAGCAAATGAAGCAGCTTTCCTCGCAGACGTATGTGCCCACGTTCGTGGCAGGTGATAAAGTTTTAGCCAATTTCGACACCAATCAGCTCGAGAAATTTCTAACCGAGCACCAGATCAATCCGCAGGAAATCAATTCCTGATGCTATTTGGTCTTCTTCTTACACTTGGCGTAGGCGTGCTCAGCGCGGGTTTGCGCAGCTTTCAAAATTCGTATGCCCAAAAGGCAGGCGCGCTCGGAATTCTCGCTGCCACTTTTCTCGGTGTTTATTTTGTCACCAGCAGCTGGATGTGGGGTTTTGTGGGCGCGATGAGTTGGCTCTTTCTGCCGTGGCTGGAAATTCTCACTCGGATTCGCGCGCTTCGGCTTCCAAAAGAAAAACGGCTTCGCCCGAAAAGTCCGCCGTCTTCAGACACGTTCCCAGCGCTCAGTGAAATCACGCGCGAGATCGAGGACGAAGGGTTTGTCCACGTCGGCGACGCCGGCTGGGATTGGGAAGATTATCGCCAGTTTTTCCGATTGTTTTATCGTGAAGAAGATCGAGCCCAGGCTGCCATCTGTCTGAACGAGCAGCGTGATTTCTCGTTTTATTATTTGCGCATTTCGTCGCGCGCCAAAGGCGGCACCGTTTGGACGACGTGGAATTATCCGCTCTCCTATGGGTTGAAACTGACTCCCCTGTTCCGCATTAATCGACAGCGTCCTGACAGATCATTCTGGCAGCTTTATCAAAGCCATCGCGATTTTCTCCGCCGAAACGGTGTGAATCCCGCGGCAATCGATCCGCTCGACGAGGAACAAATTGAGACAGAAATGGAGAACGATCTGCGAGACCAGATCGCGCACAACATTCATAAGGGTGTTCTCAAACAGACGGCAGCAGGGGACGTAAAATATTCGTGGCGCGGGATGTTTTATCTATGGTGCCAGTTTCTGGTCGACCTGGTGCGGTTGTAGTTCGTTCTGTGTCATCCCGACCACCTACTTGGTCGGTTTATTTTGCTGGATGGCCGCGTCAAGACATGTTGCAACTAGCTGGATCGTGACCTCACACCAAAAGCTTCGGACGACCTTCACGGCCGTTGGAAGGTCCTTCTGAGTGAAGCGAAGAATCTCGGATCCAAGTCAGAGATGTTTCGCCTTGCTCAACATGAGAGGTACTATTCGACGCGCCGAGGCAAGGCGGCTTCATCATGTTCATTTGAACTTGCCTTTCCAGCGGCTCGGACGATGATACAAACATGCTAACCGAGCGGCAGAGGAGCATTCTCGATTTTATCCAGCGCGAGCAACGCGAGAAAGGGATCACCCCGAGTACGCGTGAAATCCAAGATCATTTCGGATTTGCCAGTCAGACGTCGGTAATGCAATACATCGCCGCGCTGGAGCGAAAAGGTTTTCTCGATCGGCATGCGCGCAAGGCCCGGGCGTTGATCACTCCAGCCATGAAGGTGAGGATCACCGACGTTCCGATCTACGGGCAAATCCCGGCGGGCATGTCGGCGTTGACCGAACAAACCATTGAGGGCCACGTGTCGCTCGATGCGCGCTCCGCCAATGTGCAAAAGAATCGCGGCACATTTGCTTTGCGGGTCCGCGGCGATTCAATGATTGGCGCACACATTGTGGACGGCGACATTGTGATTTTGGAAGACGCCAAAGATGTGCACGCCGGCGACATTGTTGCCGCGTTGATCGACGGCGAAACGACATTGAAACGTTATGTCGTCGAACGCGGCCGGCCATATCTCAAGGCGGAAAACCCGCGCTACCCGGATTTGGTTCCGGCTCGCGAACTGAAGATTCAAGGCGTGATGGTATCGCTGGTTCGGAAGCAAGAGCGCAGGAAACGGCATTGATAGGAGAGTGTGGAAGCCAGGAAGTCGGCGGCTTCCGATATCGCTTTATTGCTTTACGGATTGAAGGCAAAGCATGAAGACGACCGTTGACCTACCGGAGTCCCTGCTGAGGCAGGCGAAACACAAAGCCTCGCAAAATAACACTAGTTTGCGAGCTCTGATAATTTCCGGCTTAAAGAAAGAACTGGCTTCACCGATGAAGGTTGTGAGTGATCCCATCGAACAAATTCGAAATGCCGGGAAGGAGCTATGGCGTGGCATCAAAGCGGATCATTACGTTCGCGAATTGCGCAAGAATTGGAAATAAAGTGCATTTTCTGGGACAGGAATCTCTTCGTGGAGTTCAAAAGTCTGACCCCACGGAGACGAGGCGGCGATTTCGATTAATGTTCAATTGAACATGTGACAAACCATGCCATTTTCTGTCATGGCTATGAGCGGGAAGATTATCGATCTGCGCAACCTTCTTGCGATTCGTTTCCCACAGGCCCCCATGCCGGTAGGAACGCGTTTAGTCACGGGTTTAGCTTTCTTCGATCAACCTGTTGGGGGCGGTTTGCCCAAAGGAGCGATCACCGAATTAATCAGCCCACGTCGAAGTGCGGGGAGCGCATCGCTCGTTCACGCCTTCATCCGTGGCGCATATCGCGATAAGTATTTCGTCGCACTAATTGATGGACGTGATTCGTTCGATCCATGCGCCCTGGCCAATTCCATTCTGCATCAGCTCCTTTGGGTGCGTTGCATTAAAGCCCTGGAAGCAGTCAAAGCAACGGATCTGCTCTTGCGAGATGGCAACTTTCCGCTGGTGATTGTCGATCTGATTCTCAATTCTGCGGAAGAATTGCGCAAAATTCCGCAAACAACCTGGTATCGCTTGCAACGACTGGTCGAATCGATGCCCACGGCCTGTCTGGTCCTCACCCGGTATGAAATGGTCAGCAGCGCGCAGTTGAAACTTGTTCTCGAAAATTCATGGAATCTGGAAACTTTGGAAAAGCATGATGCAATTTCTCAATTGCGGATCGTGGTAAAACGATCGCATCTCAAATCAGTGGTCCCGCCTTCGGTCGCCGCGGCGACCGAAGGCGCGGCAAGCAATGGTTAGTGGTGAATTAATCGATGTTTGCGACGATTTATTTGCCGAACTTTTATTTGCAGGCTGCTATGCGGCATCAGCCTCGACTTTGCGCAAAACCGGTAGCCTTAATCGAGGAACAGGAAAAGAAACCTGTAATCGTTCAACTGAACGACGTCGCAGAAAAGGCGGGGATCGACAAAGGAATGACTCCTAGTCAGGCTCTGGCGCGATCTTTGCAAATCGTAATCAAAGTGCGAGCTCGTCAGCAGGAGAAATCGATCCAGAAAATTTTGCTTCACTACGCGTTTACGCTCAGCCCATTTGTTGAAGCAACCGCACCCGGCATCTGCACAGTTCAATTTATGAAGTGGCCTCGGCATCCTGCCGATAATCAATTGGCTCGCCACGGGGAGTCCGTCCCGCCGTACGGCGGGCGCACTGGAAGCCAAAGCTACCAGAACGTGTTGCGCGTTATCGAGCAATTGACCGAATGTGAAATCCGGGCTCAAGCGGGGATTGCTGTTACCCCGGATACCAGTTTTCTCGCAGCACATCTGGCGCGACCGGTTCTGCATATCGAGAAGGTAAAAGAATTTCTTGCTCCCTTGCCCATAGAAACGCTTGCCATGACCGGCACAACATAAATTGGAGGGCGGAAACTCTGCGACGCCGGACGCGGGAGGACCACAGGAGTTCGCCACCCCAAAAATTTAGAACGGCCACTCACGTGTTCGATCAGTGCTTCTTCTTCGGTTTCCCGATTGTTTCGCCTTGCTTTACAACAAATGATTTCACACGGACGTACTCTTTCTGAACCCCATTGGCGAAATCGTGCGGCCCATACTCGAATAGCACAACAAAGCAAAAGGTTAGGACGATAAACAGCACAAACCAGAAAAGGCCGCGCAGGAGCGCCATGGAAACAGGCTAACGTGCGCAGACCTCGCGATCAATACCGGCGCGACGAAACCACAACATCTTGAATGGAATGGCGAAACTGCCAAGCTATTTGCCCATGCACGTGCCGCTACTCGATCTCGGCGAACAATATCGCGCCTTGGGCGATTCAATTCGCGAGGCGATCAACGACGTCCTGGCCAGCGGCCGTTTCATCCTTGGTCCAAAAGTGGCGGGGTTCGAGAAGGCGATGTGCGCTTATTGTAATACGCCGCACGCCGTCGGTGTTTCGTCGGGAACCGATGCTTTGCTGGCCATTTTAATGGCGCTTGGAATCGGGCGTGGCGATGCTGTAATCACGACGCCCTACACTTTTTTTGCTACCGCCGGATGCGTTGCGCGCGTTGGTGCGAGACCGCTTTTTGCCGACATAGATCCTGAGACATACAACATTCGGCCGTCCGCGATTCAGGAGTGCATCGAGAAAAATTGTCGGATGAATTCAAATGGCGAATGGACAACCAAGAATGGAGAGAAAGTTCGCGCCATCGTCCCAGTCCATTTGTTTGGTCTATGCTGCGAGATGGAGGCGCTCCGTGAAATTACGCAGCGCTACCGGCTTGTTCTGATCGAAGACGCCGCGCAGGCGATTGGAGCCGAATTTCCATTCGGTGAAAGGATAGCCAAAGCTGGAACCATCGGCGAAGTCGGCTTTTTTAGCTTTTATCCTTCGAAAAATCTCGGGGCTGCTGGTGATGCGGGGATGATTGTTTGCGGCGCTGAAGAGCTGGCACAAAAGCTACGCGCTTTCAGAGAACACGGAATGGAAGCGCGTTATTTCCATCACGTCATTGGAGGTAATTTTCGCCTGGACGAAATACAGGCGGCAATACTCGCGGTTAAACTTCCATATCTGGAAAAGTGGGCCGCCGCGCGGCGCGCTGCCGCGGATTTTTACAGCTCGGAATTTGTGCGCGTTGGGTTGACTGAAAGGATCGCCACACCCTGCGAACCTTATCGAAATCGTGGCCTAACGAATCATCACGTTTATCATCAATATGTCATTCGCACACCGATGCGCGACGCTTTGCGCGAGCACCTGACCAAATGCGAAGTCGAGACAGCGATTTACTATCCGCTCGGGCTCCATGAGCAAAAATGCTTTGCCTATCTTGGTTGCAAGAAAGGTGATTTCCCCGAAACTGAACGCGCGGCTCGCGAAACGCTCGCGCTACCCATTTATCCTGAGATTTCGCGCGAAGCGCAGCAATACGTGATCGATAGCATCGCGGAGTTTTATAGCTGACGCTGCCTCTGTCATTCCGAGCGGAATCGAGGAAGCTCGTTTGATCAATGACGAATGTTCGTCATTCGAATTTCGTCATTTAAGAGACACCCCGTGGTCGCGGTGTGACCACTTGCAACCCGCCCTACACGAGCCTATATCAATCGCCGCATTTAACGGGTAGGTACCGAAGTGGCCAAACGGGGCAGACTGTAAATCTGCTGGCTTTACGCCTTCGCTGGTTCGAATCCAGCCCTGCCCAAGTTTTCTTCAAAACGTAGATGCCGTTGTAGTCACCTCGCTGCGTCGAAGCGTTTTAGCACAACTACGAGTGCGTACGGCGGCACCCCGCCACGGCGAACAAGCTTTGCCGTGGTTACAAAGCAGTCGGACCGGTGCGAATGCCTAGTAGCCTCTTCGCTGGCCACCTTCGCGACGGCCACCGTATCCACCACCACCACCGCCGCCGCCGTAACCGCGTCCGCCACCACCGGGCGGTCTCGGTTCCCGTGGACGAGCCTCATTCACGGTCAATGGCCGGCCTTCAATCGTTTGGCCATTGAATTTCGAGATGGCGCTTTGAGCGTCCTCTTCGGAACCCATGGTGATAAACGCAAAGCCACGCGATTTGCCGGTGAATTTGTCTTGCATGAGGGTAACTTCCTGCACAGGACCGGCCTGTGAGAAAAGCTCCTGCAGTTCGTTTTCCGTCGTGTTGAAGGAAAGATTGCCTACGTATAGTTTAGTTCCCATCGTCGAGTTTATTCTTGGAAAGGCCGCCAGGTCACTGTTCCCGCTTATCGGATTTCAAATCGCCACTGAATAAACTCAACTGACAATCCACCAACTTCCGGGCTTCCGTTTCCGATTTGGTTCATTTGTAAAATGCTTCCCGAAGGAAAGCAATAGAAAATAACGTAACAAATTTTGGCTCTTACATGGCCCAATTAGGTAGTACGACCGGAGAAAAGACCCCTGAGCGGGTGGCAATCATGGCCGCAGGAGTGGTCAGCCCGTTGGGGTTCGGACTGGCGGAAACGCTCGATTCGCTGCGTGATGCGCGGGATTGCGTCACCGCGGTAACACGATTTTCGGTAGCGGAATGTCGTTGCAAAACCGCCGGTCAAATCTCCGATGAACGCTTGCTCGCTGGCCTGAACAAAAGGCTCCGCGCCAAACGCTTGCATCGAGCGTCGCAGATGATGATTCATGCGTTAACTGAAGCCATGGCACAAGCGCCTCAGTTTGAGCCTGAGTTGATGGTAATCGGAACAACGAGTGGCGGCATGTCTTATGGGGAACAATATTACCGATCGCTGTTTGGGTCAGGGGATCTGCGACACGCGCCCACGTGGATCGCCAATTACCCGGCACAAAAGCCGGTAATCGATGCGCAGAAGGAGGTTCTCAGGGTGTCTGTACCATGTCAGATCATTGCGAACGCGTGCGCTTCGGGGACAAATGCAATTGGTCACGCGTTCGAATGCGTCCGATCGGGGCGCTATCAGCGCGTGTTGACCGGAGGTTATGACGCTCTTTCGGAACTGGTCTTCACGGGCTTTGATTCACTTCAGGCCTCGACGCCGGAGAAATGCCGCCCGTTTGATCGACATCGCTCCGGCATGGTGCTGGGCGAAGGCGCCGCCGTTCTCGCGCTGGAAAATCTCGAGCTCGCTCGAAAGCGTGACGCGCCTGTCCTGGCAGAAATTATCGGCTACGGGATTTCCACGGATAATTTTCACATCACGCAGCCGGATCCTTCCGGTGTCGGACCGCGGCAGGCGATGGAGCGAGCTCTTCACAGTGCGCAAATTTCTGCAGGCGAAGTCGATTACATCAACGCACACGGGACAGCCACGATATTCAATGACGCAGCCGAGGGGAAGGCGATCGGTTCGCTGTTTAATGGCGTTCCGGTGAGTTCGACCAAGAGCATGATGGGTCATTCATTGGGAGGCGCTGGCGCAGTGGAGGCCATTTTCTGTTTGCTCGCGCTCAAGGATCAATTTCTTCCTCCCAACATCAATTTTGGCGCTTTAGATGACGGCCTTGATTTAAACGTTGTGGCGAACGAGTCGCGACCGGCTGTTGTGGGTACGGCGCTTTCGAATTCATTTGGCTTTGGCGGCACGAATGCTTCGATTCTGATGCGTAGAGTTGAAGCATGAGTTTGGCGATCGCCGGAATGGGGTGGGTGACCCCTCTTGGAAATGGCGTTGATCCGGTATGGGACCGGCTGCTTCATGGCGACGAGGCGTCTGCGACAGCAATTTCCGAACGGGCCGGGGACCGATCTTACAGCGCGTTCCGCGTACCCGAGTCGGCGCTGACGGGTTTGGCCCATCCGCGTCTTCGCCGGGCCAGTGTGATTTCGCGATTCGCTGCAGCAGCAGGTCTGGAGGCGCTGAAGGCTGCCGGGGTAAAGGCGGATTCGCAAAACGCGGGGCGAATTGCGCTGATCTTCGCTATCTCCAACGGAGGCGTCATTTACACCAAACGTTTCTATCGCGATGTCGTCGAGATGGGTGCGCAGTCGGCCAGTCCCCTCTTGTTTCCGGAAACGGTTTTTAATGCGCCGGCGAGCCATCTCGCGGCAATTCTGGGTGTTACCGGGACCACTTACACTGTGGTTGGCGACGGAGCGGTGGGCCTCCTGGCAGTAAAAATGGCCGAGGACGTGATGACGAATGAGGCTCTCGATTATTGCCTGGTCGTCGGGACGGAAGAGGTCGATTGGTTGTTGTGTGACGCGTACTGGCGATGGCGTTTGCTTCGTTCCGCGCCTCCGATTGAGCCATTCAGTAAACAAAAGCGAGGAATGATTTTGAGCGAAGGCGCAGGAGCAATCGTGGTCGCACGAGAAGGGCCGGTTACAATTGAAGCCGCTCACCCGGGCGGCTGCTACGGAAAGCGAGCGGAGGCGGAGGAAATTTTGAAGAGAATGCTGCGCGACCTCAGGCAAACCGAAATCGATTTTGTGATCTCAAGCGCCAACGGCACGTTCATCGATCAAGCGGAGCAGGTAGCGTTGGAGCAGGTGATTCCGGATGCAATTGCTTACACGGCAAAGCCAGCTTTGGGTGAAAGCGTAGGCGCTTCGGGGTTGTGGCAAGTCATCGTGGGAGCCCAGGCTTTGCTTGACAGGGAGCTTCCACCTGTGCTTCACGCGGACCTCGCCATTTCCTTGCGGCTTTCGCGTTCGCGCATGTCCGTGGCTGGAGGGCGCCGTGCAATCGTCTTAAGCTCTGGAGTCAATCAGCAAATTGCTGGTTTGCGCCTGGCAATCGCGTGATGTTGTAGACGTTGGTGTTTTTTTGGGGCGCAATTCAGTCCCGGATCAAACGCGCCTGGGTAAACATTGCATTACCCTAGCGGTACGAGTTTCCAGTTGATTGCTCCATCCGCAACCTGCAGCCATGCCACGCTTGGGGGTGCGCCCTGGTTCGGTCGCGTCACGCAACCCGGATTTAGAAGCAGCACGCTCCCGCGTCTTTCATTTCGCGGAACGTGCGTGTGCCCGTGTAGGACAAAGTCAACGTCATCCGGCAAATGGTCAGGCGGTATATGTTGGAGACGGAATTTCAATCCGCGTCGCGCAAGATCGACAACGAGCGGCCAATCAAAGTTACTATCGCAATTGCCTCGCACCACGGTTACGCGAGGCCCAATCCCGCGGAGCTCGTCGAGAATGGTCTCCGTGCAAACATCACCCAGGTGCCAGATTTCGTCAGCATCTTTGGCGATTTCTCTAACCGTTTCTGGCAACCGATTGTGGGTGTCGGCCAGAACGAAAATATGCAAGGGGTCCTTCGATTTCTCAGGCGTTGGCATAGCGTAAAGTTATCTTTACACACTGTTACGTGCCGCACGTTCCGGCCGCATGTTTCCATGCACGCGTTGATTTGCGCGACAGCGGATGTTACGTAGCCTCGCCCGCTCTGCCATGAGTCAGAACTACAAAAATACTCTCAATTTGCCGCGCACGGAGTTTCCGATGAAGGCAAACCTCGCCGCGCGCGAACCGGAAATGCTCCGAGTGTGGGAGGAGACCCGACTCTACCAACAAATCCAGAAGTCGCGAGAGGGTAGGGAATTATTTGTGCTGCATGACGGGCCGCCGTTCGCCAACGGAGACGTGCACATGGGAACTGCGCTCAACAAAATTCTTAAAGATTTCGTGGTCAAATCGCAGACCATGCTCGGCAAACGCGCGCCGTACGTGCCGGGCTGGGATTGTCATGGCCTGCCCATCGAATACAAGGTGGTAAAGGAATCACGCGGCCTTTCTCCGCTTGAGATTCGCAAAAGATCGGAAGCGTTTGCGCGAAAGTTCGTCAATATCCAGCGCGAGCAATTCAAAAGGCTCGGCGTCTTCGGCGATTGGCAGCATCCGTATCTGACGATGGATCCCAAATATGAGGCAGAAATCCTGCGCGCTTTCGCTGTATTTGTTGAGGAAGGTCTCGTTTATCAATCGAAAAAGCCAGTTTTTTGGAGCACAGGCGCGCAAACCGCGCTGGCTGAAGCTGAAGTAGAATACCAGGACCGCGACGACACCGCGGTTTATGCGCGGTTCCCGCTTCCTCCGGACCAAGTCGCGGAAACCGGTTTGCCAATTGATAAGCCAGTCAGTGTCGCGATCTGGACAACAACACCATGGACATTGCCCGCAAATCTCGCGATCGCAGTGGATCCGAACACCGAATATGAAATTTTGAGCAATCGGGACGAGGGAGTGATTGTTGCTCGCAAGCTTCGCGATCAATTCATTCAACAAACTGGTTTTGTTGCTTCGGAAGAATCGACTTTTCGTGTTGGCAAACAGCTGGTCGGAATTCAGGCGCAACATCCATTTCTCGACCGAAAATCAACCATACTCGCTGCCGATTTCGTAACCATGGATAACGGCACAGGCCTGGTGCACATCGCGCCCGGCCATGGCGAGGACGATTACTGGTTGGGCAGGGCCAACGGTTTGGAAATTCTTTCGCCTGTCGACGATCACGGGCGTTTTACCGATGAAGCCGGTTTGCCAAATCTCACTGGGAAATATGTGTTTGATGCCAACACGGACATCATCAATTTGCTGCGAGAGCGGAGGATGTTGCTGGGTCAACAGAACTTTCATCATTCCTACCCGTACTGTTGGCGTTCGAAAACGCCGATTATTTTTCGGAATGTCGAGCAGTTCTTCATTCGGATCGATGAGCTCCGTGGTAGAGCCCTTAATGCCATTCACAGCGAAGTAAAATGGATTCCAGGGTGGGGCGAAAATCGTATTGCGGGCACAGTTGAATCTCGTCCCGACTGGGTGATTTCGCGCCAACGTAGCTGGGGTGTGCCGCTGCCAGTTTTCTATTCGAAGGACGGAGAAGCCATTCTCGACGCAAAAATTATCCGAAAGCTCGCCGATCTGGTTGCCAAGCGTGGCTCGAATATTTGGTTTGAATTGAGCGATGCCGATCTCGCTCTAGAGCTTGGTCTTCCACCAGGAACAACAAAACGCAATGATACGATCGATGTCTGGATCGACAGCGGCGTTTCACACAAAGCAGTTTGCGCGGTGCACCCGGAGCTGCGCGATCCGGCCGACATGTATCTCGAAGCGACCGACCAGCATCGCGGCTGGTTTCAATCGTCCTTGATGACCAGTATCGCACTGAACAATCGCGCACCGTACAAGACTTGCGTTACGCACGGATTCGTTGTCGACCTGGACGGGAAGAAAATTTCCAAATCCAGCGCTTACGAGAAGCCGGTAGACGCCGGCCATTTTGTAAATGAACACGGCGCGGACCTCGTTCGCTTGTGGGCAAGCAGCATCGATTACACGGCTGACGTACCGTTTTCCGAGGAAATTTTCACCCGCCTGGCAGACACCTATCGCCGGATTCGGAACACGCTGCGCATTTTGCTCGGAAATGTTTACGATTTCCCTGTAGCTGCGGGCGCTGACCGCGGCGGGTTGCAGTCAACACCAGCGGTTGCAACGCTCGTCGATCGCTGGATTTTGGAGCGGCTAAGCCACGTAATTGCTGATTGCCGATCGGCGTACGATGCGTTCGAGTTTCACAAGGTTTATCACGCTCTTAACCAGTTTTGCGCCGTCGATCTGAGCAGCCTCTATATCGACATCACCAAGGACCGGATGTATTGCGACGCCGCAGACTCGCCCCGGCGTCACGCAACACAAACGGTCATGCATGAAATTTTCCGCGCACTATGCCGATTGCTCGCGCCGGTCCTTGCATTTACTGCCGAGGAATCGTGGCGGTATTCAGCGTTGGGCGGTTCGGTCCATTTACAGGAATTTCCCCCATTCGAACATCGAGGGCACGAAGCAAGCGATCAGGTCGCGGAGCTCCTGAAATTGCGTGGCGTAGTGGGTCAGGCGATCGAGCATGCGCGACAGCAGAAGCTGATCGGGAATGCTCTCGAGGCAGCGGTTGTTTTACATTCAAACTCCGAGGTCACGACGAAAATCAGCAAAGAAGAGCTGGAGGAATTTTTCATTCTGAGTGATCTGACGATTCGCCAGGGAACCGAAGCAGGCGCGTCCGTCACCAAAACAGCATACAAAAAATGCGCCCGTTGCTGGCGTCACCGGCCAGCTGTTGGCACAAGCAAAAAGCATCCCGATTTATGTGATCGGTGCGAAGCCGTGGTCACAGCTTTATCAGAGAAAGCCCGATGATCCATGTCTGTCATTCCGAGCGTAGTGGAGCGAAAGCGCAACGGAGTCGAGGAATCTCACAAACAGAAATCCAATTGGAGATGTCTCGACTTCGCTCGACGTACACAAACGGCCGAAAGACATGAAGTTCATTCTTTTCCTCTCGCTTCCGCTGTACGCACTGGATCAGTGGACCAAACAGATGGTTCTGCGATTCATCAGTCCTGATGAACCGCGTGTTCTGGCCGCCAATTTCTTCAGTCTTGTTAACGTGACTAACACCGGCGCAGCGTTTGGATCCTTTAGAGGCAACAATACCTTCTTCATCGCTATTTCGTCTGTTGCCCTTGTGGTTGTTTTGGGTCTCCTCTTAGGGGCGCGAGCACGTGATCATTGGCGTGATATTTCACTGGCTCTTCTGCTCGCCGGAATCCTGGGAAATCTGACCGATCGCCTTCTTTACGGGCACGTGATCGATTTCCTGCTTTTCGATTTGCACATCCCATATGCGCATCCCTGGCCGGCCTTTAATGTCGCCGACTCCTGCATCTCGGTTGCCGTGGTGCTGTTTATTATACATTCGTTTTGGAAGCAGGGGCCCCCAAAAAAAACAGCATTGCTGTAGTCGTCGCGCTGTGCGCGACGCAAGCATGCCGGGGTCTTCGTGCGCGTTGCGCTTCGCTCAGCAAAGCGGCTACAGTGGTCTGGTGAAACCTTCGCCAATGGAAGAGACGGCACGCAAAGTCGCTGCGCGCTTGCGCGAAGACGGTCACATCGCGTACTTCGCCGGCGGTTGTGTGCGCGACATGGTGCGCGGCTTGGCTCCAAAGGATTACGACATCGCCACCGACGCGCGACCGGAAGCGGTGCAGAGACTTTTTCCACGAACCTATGCGGTCGGCGCGCATTTTGGCGTGATCGTCGTTCTGGAAAACGATTTCCAATTCGAGGTGGCAACATTTCGGTCCGACGAGGCTTACATTGACGGACGGCACCCGACCGCAGTTCACTTTTCATCGCCGGAAGAGGATGCCCGGCGCCGGGATTTCACGATAAATGGAATGTTTTACGACCCGGTTGCAGAAGAAGTGATTGATTTCGTCGGTGGCCGCACCGATATCGCTGCAAAATTGGTGCGCGCTATCGGCGACCCGGCGCAGCGTTTCGTGGAAGATCGTTTGCGAATGCTGCGCGCGCTGCGCTTCGCGACGGTGCTCGATTACCAGATCGATGCAAAAACATGGAACGCACTGATCGCCAGCGCCGTTTCGATCAACGACATCAGTGCGGAACGAATCCGCGATGAGTTGGTGCGGATTTTTCTGTCACCGAACCGAGGGCGTGGCTGGGACTTGCTCGATGCAAGCGGACTGATGCGCGCCATTCTGCCTGAGCTTGAGGCAATGAAAGGGTGCGAACAACCCGAGCAATTTCACCCTGAAGGTGACGTCTTCAAGCACACACGATTAATGCTGGATTTTTTGCCGGAGAAAGTTTCTGTGCCGCTCGTTTTCGCGGTTTTGTTCCATGACGTCGCCAAGCCGCGTACGGCAACCGTGGACGAAACGGGGCGAATCCGCTTCAGCGGGCATGATCGTGTCGGCGCTGAGATGACCGAAGAAATCATGCGGCGTTTGCGATTTTCCGGCGCTGAAATCGAGGCCACGGTTGAGATGGTGCGGCAGCACATGGTTTTTAAGGACGTGCCCGAGATGCGAGTGGCGAAATTGAAGCGCTTCATGGCGCGGCCAACCTTTGAGGATGAGCTCGAGCTGCATCGGGTTGATTGCCAGGGCAGCCATCGCATGCTCGATAACTACGAATTTCTTCTTCGTAAACGCGAAGAGTTTGCTAACGAACCAATTATTCCGCCACCGTTCGTACGAGGGGATGATCTGATCGCTTTCGGTTTCAAACCGGGCCCGAAATTTGGCGAGATTCTTGAAGCGGTCGAGACCCGCCAGCTCGAAGGAAGGTTGCGTACTCGGGAGGAAGCGCTCGAGTGGGTGAAACGCGAATACGCGTTAGAGGATAGACATTAACATCGAATGAGAATTCTGATGATTAGCGCCGAAGGGCCGCCACTGCAGCGAACAGCGGCCCTGATCGATGTGATGGACGCACTGCCGGCTGCCCTGCGCGCCCGAGGGCACGATGTCTGTGTGGCTCTTCCGTTCTACCGGGAAATTCGAGAGAACCGCGCATTCAGGACAAAGAACACCGGGATCGCTGTGGATGTGCCGGTGGGCGACAAAGTTTATCCTGCCCGATACCTCGAGGGGCGAAGTGCCAGTGGCGTGCAGTTGTACCTGGTTCGATGTGATGAATTTTTTGATCGCGACGGAATTTACGGCGAACGGGGCAAACCCTACGAAGATAACGCGTCACGATTTATCTTTTTTTGCAAAGCGGCGCTGGAATTATCTCGCCGACTAACGCCGCAATTACAAATTCTGCACGTGCACGATTGGCCGGCGGCGCTCGTGCCGGTGTTCGTGTCCGGGCAGGGCCTGCCGTTCAAAACTGTGTTGACCATTCATCATCTCGCTGATCAAGGCAGTTTTTGGGGACTCGATTTCGGGCTTACCAATTTGCCAGAGCGATTTTTCACCCTGCATGGAGTCGAATTCTTCGGACGACTGAATTTTCTGAAGGGCGGAATTCTGTACGCCGATAAGATCACAACGGTTAGCGAACATTACCGGCGCGAAATTCTGACGCCATCTGGCGGCCACGAGCTGGATGGGGTATTGCGCGAAAATGCGCATCGCCTAAGCGCCATTTTAGATGGCGCAGATTACAAGGTTTGGAATCCAGCGTCGGATCGTTTGTTACCAGCACGTTACGATGAAAAACGGCTTCGTGGAAAACAGGTTTGCCGCGATGCCTTGCTAAAGGAGATGAAACTCGCATCCGGGCCGCGGGGTCCGGTCTTCGGGATGGTGACTCGTGTTGTTCAGGAAAAAGGTTTCGAGATTCTGGTGCCGCTCCTTGATCGACTCTTATGGGATGATGTGCGCTTGATCATACTCGGGGAAGGCGATCCCGCGTACGAAACTTCCCTCGCGGTTGCAGCCAGAAAATTCCCGACGCGGTTTGCATATCAAAAAGATTACGACGCGAACCTGGCGCACTTGATCGAGGCGGGGATGGACATCAGCCTGATTCCGTCGCGGTTCGAGCCGGCTGGTTTGAGCGCGATGTACAACTTAAAGTACGGCGCTCTCCCAGTCGCGCGCGCGACAGGCGGAATTCACGAGATCATCGAGGATTACGATCCGACTTCAGATAGCGGTTACGGCTTTCTCTGCTACGAATATTCAAGCGACGCCTTCTGGGACGCAATTAAGCGAGCGCGGCAAATCTTTGGCGACCGGAATCTCTGGACCAGGCTGATGAAGCGGGCGATGGCCCGCAATTTTTCCTGGGACGTATCTGCGCGGCGCTACGAAGCCCTGTATAGAGAACTTATTGGAGCGTCCGAGGAAGCAGCAGCCTAGCTGGCGCGGCGTCGGGGCACCGGTCAAGCTTTCCGCTTGTCAAACCGATTCATCTGTGGAAGTTTGGTCGGCTTTTTCTCCGACACATGGCTTACGCAATTATTAAAACTGGTGGCAGACAGTTTCACGTCGCGGAAGGCGATACGATCGATGTCGATCTTCTGGAGGTCGATCCTGGCAAGACTGCGACCTTCGGCGAGGTGTTGATGTTTGCCGATGGAAAAGAAGTGACGCACGGGAACCCGCTTATATCCGGAGCGAAAGTCACTGCTGAAGTTCTGGAACAGCGCAAAGACAAAAAAGTCGTCGCTTTCAAGTACAGGCGGCGCAAGGGCTATCACCGGACGGTTGGGCATCGCCGCAAATTGACGCGCGTAAAGATCAAGAGCATCAGTGTAGGAGCGAAAAAATCCGCCGCGAAGAAAACCGACGAATAAAGGCGGATAGCGGACAATCACCTATTAACTCTCAACCAACGACTTTCTTCGATGGCTCACAAAAAAGGACAAGGCAGCGTTAAGAATGGCCGGGACAGCGTCAGCAAACGGCTGGGTGTCAAAAAGTTCGGCAGCGAAAGGGTCGTCGCCGGAAACATTATTGTGCGTCAGCGGGGGACAAAATTTTTGCCCGGAAGAAATGTTGGGCTCGGCCGGGACTACACGATTTTTGCGCTAATCGATGGAAGCGTGCGCTTCGATCGTTCCGGGCGCCGGGTAAATGTCGATCCGTTGGCGACCGGAGATTAGCCCGGTCGAATTCTGCTTTCCAGCTTCGAGCCGTCTGCGCTATAAACGGTTTTTTCCGCTATGCGATACAACACGTTTATCCTTTTTGGTGCGCCGGGAAGCGGCAAAGGTACTCAGGGCAAAACGCTCGGGACAATACCGCGCTATTATCATTGCGCCTGCGGCGATGTATTCCGCTCCATCGACACACGCACGAAAGTCGGCAAAGCGTTCCTCGAATACTCGAGCAAAGGTCAGTTGGTTCCGGACGATGTCACGGTCGAGCTTTGGCGAGAGGCGATCGATGCGGCTGTGGAGGGGCACAAATTTAAGCCGGACATCGACACGCTGGTGTTAGACGGTATTCCGCGGAATGTTGGGCAGGCCAAGGTCATGGGGGAAATGATCGACGTAAAAAGAGTGTTTCATCTCGCCTGTCCAAGTCGCGAGACGCTTTTTTATCGGCTCAAGAAGCGCGCCCTCAAAGACAACCGCCTGGACGATGCAAACGAGCAGGTTATCCAGCGACGCCTGGATATTTACGAAAAGGAATCGAAGCCAGTACTTTCTTATTATTCGAAAGAGCTGGTGACCGTGGTTGACGCGACTCAGCCGCCCGCCAAAGTTCTGCTCGAAATTCTAAAGAGCGTGAACGGCGTGTATGAGCCAGCAGCAGTTTGAAAATTTCACAGCATCCAGCCTGTACTGTGAAAAGTGCAAAGCCGCTATGCCCGTGCGGGAGCGGTTGCTTTTAGTCTTACCCGACAAGGAGATTTTCGATTATCTCTGCACTGGATGCGGATCGTCCGTAGGTCGCCGCGAGATCACAGCCGGTGAAAAATTGATGACGCAAGCGATGGCCGGACGGCGTCGACGTCGGTCCACCACAGTGCATCAACTCACGCCGTAATCGGCATGCGCATCGTTTTTATCGGCGCTGGCGAAATTGGCGTGCCAACGCTGCAAGCTTTGCTGAAGTCGGAGCACGAAGTCGTCGGCGTTGTGACCCAACCCGACAAACCAGTCGGGCGCTCTCAATCGATCGAGCCACCGCCGATTAAGAACACACTCTCCGGAACGAATATACCAGTTTTGCAACCAGCTCGGATCAAAGATCGACAAGCGCTTGAAGAAATTCGCGCGTTAAGGCCGGATGTGATCGTCGTCATGGCTTATGGACAAATCTTGCCGCGCGGCCTTCTCGAAACTCCAGAGATTGGCTGCTTGAACCTGCACGCATCACTTCTGCCCCGCTGGCGGGGCGCGGCGCCCATCCAGGCGGCAATCGCAGCGGGCGATCGTGAAATCGGTATGACGGTGATGTACATGGATGAAGGACTCGATACAGGCGACATCTTATTGCAGCGCACCATCGACATTTTGCCCGCTGACACGGGGGGAGCGTTGCATGATCGACTGGCAGGGGTTGCGCCTGAAACGCTACTCGAGTCTTTGGATTTGCTTGCCAAAGGAAAAGCGCCGCGTACTCCGCAGGACAACGCAGTTGCGACTTACGCCCCGAAGCTGAAACGGGAAGACGGCAAAATTGATTGGTCGGATCCCGCTGACGCGATCGAGCGAAAAATCCGAGCGTTCAATCCGTGGCCTGGCGCGTTTATGAAATTTGATGGGCGCAATCTGAAGATCTTTTCCGCCGCCATCGTCCCTGTTCACGGAACGCCTGGGGAAATTTTGCGGAGCGAAAACGAACTCGTGGTTGCAGCTGGTGAGGAGGCGTTATCGCTGTGCGAAGTGCAGTTGGAGGGAAAGAGAGGCATGACGGCGGCGGAATTCTTGCGCGGACACCGCGCGGGGTCATCCTGAGCGAAGCGAAGGACCTCGCCAAAGGCGCGACCCTTACACAAACGTACGTAATGTGACCAGTCAGCTTGTGTGAGGTCCTCGCCGTCTTTGCCGCTCGGGATGACGGTGTGTTTATGCTTTCCAATATCGATATCTTCTGTTGATCATTGTGAGTCACTGATGCAAACCGAGCAACCAGCATATAAACGCATCGTTCTCAAACTAAGCGGTGAGGCGGTGCAAGAACGCGGAGGACGCGACAACATTTCGCCAACCGTCGTGCGCGAAATTGCTGAACGGATAAAAGAAGTCCGAGATCTCGGAGTGCAGGTATCAATCGTCATTGGCGGCGGAAATATCTGGCGCGGTGTCTCGGCGTCGCATCGCGGCATGGATCGAACTACCGCAGACTACATGGGTATGCTTGCTACCGTGATTAACGCACTGGCGTTACGCAGCACACTTGATCAAATGGGTATCGAGACGCGTGTCCAGTCGGCAATCGACATGAGAAATGTGGCGGAGCCGTTCATCCTGGGACGCGCCATTCGGCACCTTGAACTCGGTCGTATTGTCATTTTTGCTGCCGGCACCGGCAACCCATACTTTTCCACCGACACGACAGCAGCTTTGCGAGCGAGCGAGATTCGGGCCGATGTGATCCTGAAAGCGACGAAGGTTGACGGTGTCTATGATCGCGACCCAAAGAAGCACCCAGATGCGCGACGCTTCGACCAGCTCACTTTTTCGGAAGCGCTTGCGAAACGTTTACAGATTATGGATTCGACTGCGTTTAGTCTGTGCATGGATAACAAAATACCCATTGTCGTCTTTGACATGAATAACCCCACCAACATCCGCGATGCCGTGCTAGGGCGAAAAGTTGGGACACTGGTTTGCGATGAACTTCCAAGGACGTAACACTTCAGCGACATGAGCAGAGATGACATTCTTCTGGAGGCCGAGATGTCGATGGACAAAAGCGTCGATTACATGGTTCACGAATTTGCTGCGGTGCGCACCGGCAAGGCTTCGCCCGGTCTGGTCGAAAACGTCGATGTCCACGCTTACGGATCGACCATGAAACTAAAGCAGCTTGCGTTGATCACGACGCCCGAGTCGCGTTTGCTCGTTGTTCAGCCTTTCGACGCTGGCACGGTGCAGGACATCGAGAGGGCACTCAAGGAATCGAAGATTGGTATCATGCCTGCTGTCGACGGAAAAATCATTCGGCTGCCGATCCCAGAGCTGTCAGAAGAGCGACGCAAAGAGCTGGTGCGATCCTTGGCCAAAATGGCCGAGGAAGCGCGTGTGCGCGTGCGCGCCAACCGTCGCACTGCACTCGACGAAGCCAAAAAACTCAAGACGGCAGGTGAATTAACCGAAGACGGTTTTCGCGATGTGGAGGAAGAAGTGCAAAAGCTCACCGACCGCTTCGTCAAATCGGTCGACGATCATCTTAAGCACAAGGAAGCGGAGATCATGAAGGTGTAGCTATCCGATTCGACGCTCACGTTCCCACTCTTTCGAATTGAATCTTCGTGTCAGCGTACACCTGCCATAGCACAATTTTTCCATCTCGCACGATTGCCCGCCATGCGGCGGGAATTTTCCAGGCCTTTTCTCCTGTCCCCGCGGCTGCATGGCCGTACGCCACGGCAAGGTCGCCTCTGCTAAAAATCTGTTCGATATCGATGTAGTAATCCGAGAAAACCGCGAAGTAACTGGCCCAGCCGGCCTTCATCGTCTCCTTTCCTGCCATTTCGTTGCCGTGCGCGTCGATGAACGTGTGATCGTCGCTCATCAGGGCAGCTATTTTTTCAACATCGTGGGAATTAATAGCAGCAGCGAAGTCTGTGATGGTTTTCATGCACAATACAGAAGCCGGATGGCGTTATGCCAATAGGTTGATCCCGACTGCAGCGTTTTCCTCCGGGCTGGCGGGCCAGTGATGGTAACGAGTCGCTACCTCGGTGAAACGCACTTTTGTTTTCGAACTAGACCGCGAAACTTTCGCCGCAAGAGCAGTGCGCGACGGCGTTCGGGTTAGTGACTTTAAAACCGCCTTTTTGCAGATCTTCGCTATAATCGAGCACGGAGCCGCTGACAAACAGCGCGCTTTTTGGATCGACAACCAACCGCACATTCGAGATCGGCACGAGAATGTCGCGCTCTTTCGGGCCATCCACCAAATCCATGACGTATTGCAAGCCGGAGCATCCCCCGCCAACCACTGCGAGACGTAGCGCCCCCTCCGGCTTGCCTTTTTCTTCAAGCAGCGACTCCAGCTTGCGCGCCGCTGTCTCGGTAACGCTGATCAGGCGCTCGTTGCCGATCTTATAATTGATAGCGGTGGATTCCGTCGTCATCGAAAAAAATTAGGAAAGCAGCAACGCAGGGCTAGCATTTTCAACTTTTTCCTCCTCCGTCCTCGTAACTTCTTGATTCAAAATATTTTCTTCCGCGATCGCCTTAACTTCGGCGAGCGTCGACACATGTGCAAAGTTCTCACGCAACCGTTTCGCATTGGGCATCGTCCGCGAATAAGCCATTAGGCGCGCGCGCATCGATCGAATTGCGGGTTCCTCCGCGCCCCATTCGCGAACCGCGAGCTGGCAGTGGCGCAGAACCAGGTTCCACTTTTCCGATAGGCTGGGTGCATCCACCATCAGTCCGCTGGCGAGATACTCTTTGATCTGATTGAAGATCCATGGGGCGCTCATGGCCGCGCGACCGATCATCGCGCCCGCGACTCCGTTTTCACGCCGTCGTTTCGCGATGTCGGCAGCACCGGACAGGTCGCCGTTCCCGATAACCGGAATCGGAACAGCAGCGGCAACTTCGCCGATGATATCCCAATCCGCGGCGCCAGTATAACCTTGCGCGCGTGTGCGACCGTGCACAGTTATCGCCGCGATTCCTGCATCAACGAGCAGGCGTGCTACAAGCGTGGCATTGATCGAATTGGCATCCCAGCCAATGCGAATCTTGGCCGTCACCGGCACTGGCGCGATCGCTCGAACTACCGCGGTCGCGACACTGGCCAAAGTCGGACAATCTTTCAACAATGCGGAGCCGCCATTTCTAGAGACTACTTTGTTGACAGGACAACCGAAGTTCAGATCAATGAAATCTGGACGCACCCAATCAACGACCTGGCATGCCGCTTCCGCCATGTGCTTGCCATTGGCACCGAAGAGTTGCACACCGATTGGCCGTTCGATCTCATCAAAATCCAGGTACTCACGCGTCCGCGCATTGCGGCGGCAAATTCCTTCGGCAGAAACGAATTCGGTCGTGAGAACGTCAGCGCCATATTCTTTGCAGAGCTGCCGGAAAATTTTGTCCGACACCCCGGCCATCGGCGCCAGGTAAAGAGGAAATTGTTCGAAAAACCAAGGAAGAAGCATGTCGATCTTTCAACCATGTGCCGCGGTCCGGAGTAGGTCCGCCACTTCGTTTTGCACGTTTTCCAGCTCGTCGAGCCGCAATTGCGGCTCGGGTACGATGAATACATCGCCGGTTGCGCCCTGTTCGTAAATCAAAACACGCCCATTGGTACTCTCTTCCGTCTTCACTTGTTTCAGGACGCGTTTGCGCTCGAGCATCGCGGCAAGGACATAGCAGGCGTTTGCAGGCGGATTTTTCGAAGCAATTAAACGGCGGAAGAGTTGTTCCGCGTTTTCCCTCGGCAGAGTCTCCTGCGGCTTCGGCGGCAATGGCTCGTAGCGCGATTTCCAAAATGAAAATGGTTGAATGTTTTCATTTCGATTTTGCCACGCCTCTTCGCTCAAATCCTCACGGCGATAGCCGTTCGTGCCGTGATAGAGCAGGGTATAGAAATATTCTCCGGGAACAAACGGCCGATGCGTCATGGCGCAGACGTCTGCCCGATGTGTGATCGCCCATTCGTTTGGAAGCGGGTTCATCGTGATACCATACGACGCGGGGCGAAAAGATGAAAACCGGGTGCTTCGCGGTTGGACGCTCGCAAGTACAGCAAATAAAGGCCAATCCCAGCAAAAAGAAGGTTCGGCGTCCATGCCGCCACCCATGGAGACACGCGGTCACCTTCGCCGAGCGCGAGAAACAGGTGCACCAGGAAGTTCATTGAAAAGACGAGAAAAACCGCGGCGGCAACACTCGATAAAACACCCCGGCGCGAATAGCCGATTCCGAGCGGCGCAGCGATGCAAACGACAACCAAACAGGTCCACGGGAGAGCAAACCGATAGTGCAAATGTGTTCGAAACGGAGCGAGCAACGTAGTGGGGAAATCTGCGTTGAAACGCAAATACTCTCGGAGTTCTGGCAGGCTTAGAAATTCCGCGCGTTCATTCGCGCTGCCGAGCCGGAATGGGGTCTCACTCCAATGCTCGATCTTGAGCGAAGGATAAATCTGCTCATCAACGATATTTCCCGCGTGATCATAGTGAACGACCTTTACGTTCTCCAAATCCCAGGTTTTGGTTTCTGGGCGGTAGGCAGCGCGGCTTGCGACATAATTCGTAACGATATTGTCGTTCGCGTCCTGTTGAAGCACCTGAACGTTATTGAACGTATTGCCGTGAGGAAGGAAATTTTGAATGAACCACGTGCGCAAGTCGGTGCGATTACGAAAAATTTGCCCCTGGATGTAACGACTAGGACGGGCCTGCGCTTCGGAAAGGAAATTTTTGCGGGCCAGTTCTGCATGCGGCGCAAGCGAATAGTTGAGCACCATGCTGGCTGCCACAGTGAGCAGCCCCATGCCGATCAACGGCATCAGAACGCGCGGGAGACTTACGCCCGCGGTGAGCATGGAGACAATTTCGTTGGCCCGCGACATTCGACCCAGAGCAAAAAGGAGCGACAGCAGAAGCGAAACCGGCAGCAGAATGATGAAAACCTGCGGGATCTGCGTGGCGTAATAACGAGCGACCAGAAGAAGACTGACGCGTTCATCGATGAATGTCGAAATATTATCGCTCACGTCGAAAATGAGCCAGATGGAGATGAACCCGGCGATGCAGTAAAGATAAACCTGCAAGAAATTGCGAATGACGTATCGGTCGAGGAGTTTCATTGCGATTTAGATGGTCCTGTCCCAATTAGCGTACTCAAATCAATGGCGCGTGCCAAATCATGACAGAAAAGGAATGACGAAGCCGGAATGAGGAAGCCGCGTAAAGATACAATGATCGCCTGCGTTTTGCGTCGCTCACACGCGGTGAAGCCCGAAGCAATGTCATGATCGCACTGAAGGACGGCTTGGGCAGTGATTTTGTTGAACGAGTCCGCGCGTTTTTTTCGGAGAACGGCCCGCTGTCGAAGGCAAAGAACTTCGAGTTCCGTCCGCAACAGCAGGAAATGGCAGCCGCCGTCGCGACGGCGCTGGAGGAAGAACGCCATTTGGTAGTCGAAGCGGGAACTGGTGTAGGTAAATCCCTGGCTTATCTCACGCCGGCAATTTTATGGACGATCGAGCAGCACAAAAAGGCAATCGTCTCGACTCACACGATTAATCTTCAAGAGCAGCTTCTTTACAAAGACATCCCCATTTTGAAGAAGATTCTTCCGGTCGAGTTTGAGGCCGCGTTGATCAAGGGACGCCAAAATTATCTTTGCCCGCGCCGATTGGAACGCGCGCTGCAGCAAGCCAATGAGCTTTTCACGGGACCGGAGCAAAATGAGCTGAAGAGTCTGGCGGAATGGGCGCGCACAACGCGCGACGGTTCGCTCAGCGATCTATCGGTCGAGCCCGATCCCAAAGTGTGGATACAGGTCTGCAGCGAAGCGCACATCTGCACGCAGAAAACGTGCGGCCAGGATCAACGCTGTTTTTATCAGCAAGCGCGGAAGCGTCTGCTGGCGGCCGACGTTCTGGTGATCAATCACACGCTTCTGTTCATCCTGCTCGGCGACCCGGAATTGCAGGCGGAGCGCGAGAGCGGTTTCATTTTTCCGAATGATTTTCTCGTTTTGGATGAAGCACACACCGTCGAGCAGATTGCGTCACGGCGAGTCGGCGTCGGTGTTTCGCAATACGGGCTACGATCGACAATCCAGCGGCTCTACAATGCCCGAACGCGAAAGGGCCTGTTCACTGTGATGCGCGATGCGGAGGGCGTACGCCTCGCGGCCGACTTGGTCGATGACGCGGAGAAGTTTTTCGCCGCGGTTGAATCGAAATGCGATTT
>DASSFL010000255.1:0-3294 GCA_035694525.1 Candidatus Udaeobacter sp.
CAGCGTGGGCGTCGATAAGCTTGAGCCCGTTCTGCACCAAGCTGAGGAATTCATCGAGCGCTTTCACCAGCGCGTCATGCTCCTCTTTGCAGGGTTGGCTGTCGGTGTGGCCGCTGCATTCCTGCTGGAACTTTTTGACGGCGGGCTCAATCTTCGCACGCTGCTCCTCAATCAGGAAGCGGAGCGGAAGACCGCGGGCGGTCATCGCCAGGATCAGCGCGGCAGCAACAGCAACCGCCTTCACCGCGAAACGCCACGGGGTCGTTGGCTTCATCGATTGGTTAGACCTCTTGATCATTTGCCAATCTTAAGCTCAGCGGAAGAATAGAGCCCATTGTGACCGACCAGTGCCAACACTTCTTTCGGAACCCGCGGAAGTCGGGTCGCGAGAAGTGCGCGACGAGCAGTTTCTTCGGTCCAACGGTTGCGAATGTCAGAGGTAATGTTGACGTCTCGGATACGGCCATCATCGGTGACGTTGAATCTGAACTTCATCGAAAGCTTCTTCCAGCGCGACGGCTCCTTGAAAAGGGCATCTTCAATCGCGCGATCCGTGATCCGTCCAACCAAAGCCTGATATTCGGTGACGACATCCGTGCGTGCAGCAATGCAGAACGACGATAGAAGCAAACAAAGGACGCTGGAGGTGCGGCGCATGAGGTCTAACTAGAAAGAGATAAGCCACGGCAGGGCGGCGTGGCAAACACACTGAGGTTGCTTCCAAATGAGGCGGTTGGCTTCATCGATTGGTTAGATCATTGATCTGGACTTGGTTCGCGATACAACCTCGGAGGCTTGGCTGTCTGCTGTAGCTGATTAATGTACTTCGCGAACTCCTCACTGTACCAATGCGAGCGTGAACGCCAATAAGCCTGAACTCCAGGATATCCGTTGATATCGCGCATGGCCGCTTCCCACCCACGCCACAGACGTGGATCCACATCCCCCTCCAAGTGTCCATAATAGGCCTCCTCGTAGGCTCGAAACAGCTGGAGCATGACCTGAGCGAAGCCTACGAGATCGGTGCCTTCGAGAGATTCGAAGTCGTGGAGACCGCGATAATACAATTCTCTTAAATCCGGATGCTCTGCGAGTTGTCGAGACAACAGAGTGAAGATTTCTGATATCGAACGCCTCGAAGCTAGTTGCGTCGCGCGAGCACTGTTGCGGACTTCCGTCGCCACATAAATCAGAGAAACGACGACGCCAATTGCGCCGACGATTTGGCCGATTGCACTAATCGCTTCCCAATTCACGGCATGGTCTAACTAGAATTAGACGGCATTTTGTCGTCTATTTCTGTCTCCATAGAGGGAAGTGTCCGTTAAAGGGCGGCAGGATGGCAAGCCCCCATTCGTAAACGCGTACAGAATTCGTCGATGACATTCGGCGCGCCGCGATCAAAAACGATTCTGGCGCCGCGCGCATCCACTGGCGCGATCCCCTTTACCCAGGTGGAGTCGGGCGTGGATGCGGAGTTGGGCGTTGTCTAGGCCCGATACCAGCCTGCACCTCGAACGAGCCTATGTCGATGTTAAGGTCTCTTACACGGTAAAAATTTGGGCCGCGTTGGTCGTAAGAAGGCGGCGGAGTAAAGTTCGGATCGCCCTCGTTAATCGTTGGGCTGCCGGGCAACAGTGCATGCGTGAACGTAGGGCCGCCGTTGTCCTGCAAAGGACCAAGCATCGGATCGGTATTGAGCTGATCGCCCGGACCATTCAAATAACCGCCGCCGTCATCGCTGCTGAGATTGTATCCATCCGAGGTGACGGTGCCGCCGCTGTTAAAGATGTTTTCGCCCAGTGCCCCGGCATTCAGAATTGTGTTGGAGACCTCAACTGATCCCACGTTATAAATTCCCCCGCCAGAAGGTGCCGAGTTGCCGGTGATCGTGCAATTTGCAACGCGCAGCGTAGTGGAAGTGCCGATACCGCCCCCGCTCGTTCCAGCTGAATTGCCGCTAATGGTGCTGTTCACAATGCTGGAATCCAGATCAAGACCAATAATCCCCGGCGAGACCGAGATACCGCCCCCGCTCGTTCCAGCTGAATTGCCGCTAATGGTGCTATTGGCGACGGTCAGTTTGGTCCGAGCACCCAAGATCCCACCCCCTCCCGACGCGGAAAAGTTGCCGCTGATGGTGCAATCGGTAATCGTGATGTATGCACGGCCGCCAAAAAAGTGCGGTGCAGCGACAACACCGCCCGCCGAATTACCGCTCACCGTGGTGCTGAGGATCGTCGCGGTCACAACTCCAAGTTCGCCGGTGATGTTATAAATACCGAAGAAGTTGTCACTGACATTACTATTGACGACCGTCAGGCTGGCCACGTTGTGGATCCCGCCAACTGACATGCCGCTTATGACGCAATTCCTGACCGTCAACATGCCGCCATTATCAATCCCAACCGCACCGTTCCTGATGGTCAGGCCAGAGATCGTCGCAGCTGCGACCGCGAAAACAGATTGAAAGGGGATGCCGACAATCGAGAGCTGGTCGGCGCCAGGGCCTGAAATCGTGACGCTCTTGGCGACCACAAGTGCACCGCTGGTCAGCGTGATCGTCCCACTGACCGCAAAAGTAATTCTATCGCCATCATGCGCCACGGCGAGTGCCTGACGCAATGAGCCGGGGCCGCTGTCGTTTGTATTGGTAACGGTGATCGTCGCCGCGTGCACTGGAAGTGCGACTGCGTAGAGTAGCAATCCAATCGCAAATGTTGTGGTTCGCCTCATTGCGTTGTTTATATCATTTTGTCGTTGGCGCGTAGAGAGAAAAAGCAGTTGCGAGACGGTGAACGATCTCAATTACTGTCATCACCAAGGAGCGCTGACATCGCCAATTCGTGCGTGATCCTCTCAAGTTCAAGAAATGCTGTCAGCATCTCATCTGACCGAACGACAAACCTCTTCCCGTTATCGCGGTGGGCGTCAACAATCCAGATCGTTCGCCCTTCGGAATCCACGGCTGAGACCCAGCCCAAATTCCAACCGGCTTTGCTGAGAAGGTTGACTACCGCGCGGTCCACTTTTGGATAGAAACCGCAGCGGCCAACGTCGTGCGTTCGAGACACAGCTCAGGCAAGATTTGCCTCAAGAACGCAAATGAACGTTAGGCGACCGCTCATTGTCAAAAGAGGGAGTCGTTATGAGAGTGTCGAACTCAATCGCCCAGCTCCGGCAACAGATTCACGACGACCTCCGGATCCAACATCCCGAATGGATCGAGCCAAATGGCGATTGCCCCGAATGTGACTTCTACGAGGCACGCCTAATGGAAGAGCTCGATACCTT
>DASSFL010000256.1:0-3475 GCA_035694525.1 Candidatus Udaeobacter sp.
TCTTCCCAAATCTCATTCGACATCACCGCCTCAAGCGGCGACTTCGGAAGTTCAATCGCCACATCCAATTCGCGGCGGTGACCGATGTCGATGATTTCACAATCCGGATCGCCAGCTTCGTCCACCGCATGCGCTCCAACCAGAAAACGCGCTACTTCTTCAATTGGTTTCTGCGTCGCGGACAAGCCGATTCGCTGAAGCTGTCCTGCGGAGGCGGACTTCGTTAACGCAACCAAACGCTCCACGCTCAGGGCAAGATGCGCGCCACGCCGGTCATCTACCACAGCGTGTATCTCGTCCAGAATCAGCGTTCGGACGGAGCGCAACATACGCCGGCCCGATTCGGAAGTGAGCAGCAGATAAAGAGATTCGGGCGTAGTAACGAGAATGTGTGGCGGGTTTTTGATCAGCGCCCGGCGTTGCGCGGCAGTTGTATCGCCAGTGCGAACTTCGGCGCGCACATCGATGTCGTGACCTTCCGTTTCACGCAGCAATTCGCGAATTCCAGCGAGCGGTTCCTGCAAATTTTTCCGGATATCGTTGCTCAACGCTTTGAGCGGCGACACGTAAACGACCTGTGTTTCATCGGGCAAATCACTCAGTGTGCCTTTACGGAACAGCGCATCCAGCGAAGCAAGAAACGCCGCCAGCGTTTTGCCGGAGCCCGTGGGCGCAGAAATCAGCGCGTGACGACCGGATCGGATCGCCGGCCAGCCGCGCAGTTGGGGTTCGGTTGGTGATCCGAATGTCTGCTCGAACCACCGTGTTACCGCAGGATGAAATTGGAAGGACTGCATGGAAAGAAAACCGTGAAACGCGGAACATCTAATTTAGGCAAAGCCACGAGAAAGAAAAGTTCGCGCGGAACGTACCAAGGTGGATCGGCTTCTCCTAAGCTGCCAGTCCGGCTCGGACCGATGTCAATCGCCGAATGCGCAGTGATCTTTTGCTAAAGCATTGTGGCCACGAAAATCAGGCGGCAACGCCGCATTTTGTTTGCCAACGCGTTGAGGACAACACGTTCCACCTTGGACGTCACCACTGAGAAAAGAGGTTACGCTCGTGCTCTCAGCGCGATCACTTCGCGCAACATTCGCAAGCTATCCTTGAAAAACTGAACTTTGCTACCCTCAGCGTGATTCCAGCGCACCGGAATCTCACGAATTCGCAAGCCGGCGTGCTGCGCGAGATAGAGCAGTTCGACATCAAACGCGAAGCCATCGAGACGGGCGGCTTCAAGAACCGGGCGGCAAACGTCGAGGCGAAACGCCTTAAAACCGCATTGAGTATCCCAAAACGGGAGCCCGGTCGCGAGGCGCACCAGCAAGTTGAACGCGCGACCAGCCTGCTCGCGTCGCCAGGGTTGATGGATGCCGATCAATCCCCGATCCAGCGCCCGAGACCCAAATGCGATGTCGACCTCGCCGTTTACAATCGGCTCGATCACTTTCGGCGTCTCTCCCAGCGGCGTAGAAAGATCCGCATCGAAAAACAGACCGATTGGTTTCCGCGCGGCAAGCAATCCGGAACGAACGGCCGCGCCTTTGCCCCGATTTGGAAAATTCTCGAGCAAGCGCGTCTCAACTTTGGCGTCTTTCAATCTTTCACGTGCAATTGCCGCAGTCGCATCAGTTGATCCGTCATTCACCACGATCAATTCGCTCTCCGGCGCGTTTGCCGCGAGATAATCGAGCGTGAGACGAAGCGTCTCTCCGATGCGCGCCGCTTCGTTGAAACAGGGAATAACGACGGAAAAAGGTGGAAGCATGGGAGTTCGTTAAACAGTTGAAGCGTTGAACCGTTCAAGCGGGTTTCCATTTCAATCGTATTAACGCTCCAACGCTCCAACGCTTTAACACTTCAACGATAGATTTCGATCACAAACTTGCCGTTTGGATCGACGTAGCCCCGATACATTCCAGCGGTATTAAATGGCAAAGCCATGTCACCCCGGCGATCGATGGCGATCAGTCCACCCGTAGCGCCAAGCTTCGCCACCTTATCCAAAGCGGCCTGCGCCGCGTCCTTGAGGGACATTCCCCGGTATTCCATTAACGCGGAAACATCGCGTCCAACCGTCGCGCGAATAAAATATTCACCGTCACCGGTCGCGGAAACGGCGCATGTTGCATTGTCTGCATAGGTGCCTGCACCGATAACAGGCGAATCGCCAATGCGCCCCGGTCGCTTGTTTGTTGTGCCGCCAGTTGAAGTCGCTGCTGCAAGATTGCCGTTTTGATCCAAAGCCACTGCACCCACTGTGCCGTGCCGATCTTGATCGGTAATCAAAAACTTTTCCCCGGTACCGCTCGTGCGACTCTTTTCAGCAGCCTTCATTTTCTGCAGAGCATCCCAACGCTCCTGGGTAAAAAAATATTTCTGGTCTACGAGTTCAATACCGTTTTCCTTCGCGAACACTTCTGCGCCTTCGCTATCCATCATGACGTGTCCGGACTTCTCCATTACCATCCGGGCAAGATTGATCGGGTTTTTGACGTGCTTCAACGAAGCAACCGCGCCGGCAGCGAGCGTTTTTCCGTCCATGATGGCTGCGTCCATCTCGTTCGTCCCAGCGCTTGTAAACACAGAGCCCTTCCCTGCGTTAAAATGTGGATCGTCTTCAAGCACGCGCACCGCGGCCTCCGTTGCATCTAGACTTGATCCACCGCGCTTAAGTATTTCGTAACCGGCCGTGAGCGCGCGTTCGAGTCCGGTGCGATATTCGCGCTCGCGCTCCGGGGTCATGTTGCTTCGCTCGATAGTTCCGGCACCGCCGTGGATTGCGAGTCCAATTTTCTTTGTTTCCATGCTTGGTTGATTATCTGGTTCTCCCTTGTTTGGAGCCCTCGCCGGAGGTGATTGCCTGGGAGCTGCCAGGATTGCCTCCGCACTAAATAGTACGATGGCCAAGAAGCAATTTGTTCTTCGAAACAGTTTCACATTGCGTCGTGCTTAGCGTCCGTCGATTTTAACATTTAGAGGCCGGACGTCGAAAGCTTTCACGAAAGGGCGAACCTTCGAAGCGCCAAATCGCCCATCCGTTTTGACTTCGTAACCCGTTTAACGTTTTAACGTCTCAATACTTTGCTCTTTTCCCAATGGAGAAGTGAGGCAACTTCTCGTCCATGGCTAACGCTGAACCGCCGCCCGTTGTAATTGCCGAGGGAGTCGGCCATGTCACACGCTATTTTCTTCGCGAGGTAGGCAGCGTGTTCTGGTTAATTGCGAACACGTTCGAAGAAACGTTCGAGCGGATCCAGCATGGGCGCCTCCCGTTTCGTGCCGCCAGTTTTTTTCGCCACACTGAACGTGTCGGTGTCGATTCGGTGCCGCTCGTGGGACTGGTTTCCTTTTTCCTTGGCCTCACGATGGCGCTGTTGACCGGCTACCAGTTGCAACGTTTCGGAACGGAGCGGCTGATTCCCGGTCTGGTTGCAATTGCTTTTACGCGCGAGCTTGGGCCCTTGCTCACTGG
>DASSFL010000257.1:0-1163 GCA_035694525.1 Candidatus Udaeobacter sp.
GGCATGCGGGTATTGTTGAAATAATGCACATTGGCTGTTACGCCCGTGTCTGTGACAAAATTTACATGGTGACCAAATTCATTGATGTTATTCCACGAGTAGCACGGCTCAATCACTTGGTTGTTCCATCCAGGGGGCGGAGTTGGGTTCAAACCTCCCGTAACCAAAGAACCGCGTGCTACCCCCGGCTGGTCGAGGGCATGGTTCACCTTGCGAATTTCAAGGGAATCGCCTGTGCAAAAGTTCAGGTTTATCTCGCCGGGGTAAATAGCACCGCCGTAGTAAGTGATCGTGTTCGATGTGTTGCCCAGAATCCAACTAAATCTTAAACTACTGGAATTACAAACATTGGTGGTTCGGCGTATAGTGTATCCTGCCCATTGGTTGCTTGTCCAGTTAGCGCCGGAGACGGTTACGGTCCTGCCAGAGCTATTAGCCGCCGCCGTTCCTGTGAAAGAGGCGGCGGGATTGTTCGCGTCCCATACGCTTGTTCCGTCAGCGCCGTCCCAAGGTTGAAAATCATGGAAACTTCGGAAATTAGTAAGCGTAAACTCGGCGGAGTCTCCCCAGTATCCGCTGATGTCGTTGTCGTGAAACAACACTCCTCCTGAACGGAAGCCGCCTACAAATCTGTTTAGGTTAGTTCCAGTAAATGTATTGTCATACACTTCCACTGCTCTGCAACCGCGCCAGCGTCCGGTGCTTTCAGTGCCGTGATTCGACATGGTTCCGTTAAAAATCGAGTTATGCCTAACCACGAACCTGGCTCCAGCGTATGCATCCGTCATTCCATGCAGTCCAGTTTGGTTGTGGGTAAAAACATTGTCTTCTATAAATAGGAACTGAGACGAACCGTATGCCGTAGCAGCAGCCCATGAACCGTCTCCGAAATCTCTTCCGTCCCATCGAGTTCCGGAAATTTCTATCGCCGGGCCTACGGTGCCGAGGAAAAACGTGTTGTGATCTATTACACCAATAACCGTATCAAACGTAGGAACCCCGTTCAGAGCTGTCCATTTGCAGTGGTCCCATCGAAATGTTGATCCGTTTGTGTTAGAACCAAATACTCTAAGTATACCAATCTGGGTACTCGTTCTGCCTCCATTCTGAAATTCTATCCCGGTGATGCGCGTCAGCCTGCCAGCGGCGAGCGTGACTTCTAG
>DASSFL010000258.1:0-6849 GCA_035694525.1 Candidatus Udaeobacter sp.
GGCGAGTCGCCAAACGGTCCTCGACTTAGATTCCACAGGCAAGGAATCGCTCAGCGGGATAGCAAGCAACTAAGTGTCGGAATCTCGGCAAAGGTTCTCACAAAAAATCGTATGAATGCATTTGATCTAAAAGCCGCCCTGCTCACGAAACACGTACAACACCCGGTAATCAACCGGAACACACATCGGGTTGTGCACAGGTCAAGTGTCTTGCGGGTTAATTCCAATCTGTCCCCATCTCGCGTGTGTGCGAGAAGTAGCGTCATCCCCTTCTTGCCACCGATTTGTTATTTTTTTGATAACAATAAGGAATATCTCACGCGGTTTTCAGTCTAGAGATACGCACGCCGGAGTAATGGCGTTCTTAGAAACAACAAACTAATCAACAACTTGAGGTAAACATATGTTCAGAATTCTGCCCACGTTTGCATTAATTTCCGCTTTCTTGCAGGTCGCTTTGCTTGCGACTGCGCCGACGGACGAAGAACGGAATCCGGCCCAGCCTGTCAACGCCGTCATCGAGTGGAATAGAACTCTTTTGGCAATTGTTCGCACGCCCGGCGCTCAGCCAGCTACCATTCACTCAACTCGTAATTTCGCAATTTTGCACGCCGCCATCTACGACGCCGTCAATAATATCGATCCAAGGTTCAGTCCGTACCTTGTGCGCCTTCCTGACGTTCCGAGGAGCGCGTCCAAAATAGCTGCGGCCGATGAGGCAGCTCATGATGTCCTCGTGTTTCTATATCCTGCGTTTCAGTCGTCGTTGGATACGGAACTGCAGCAGGACTTGGCTTTGCTTCCCGATAATGAGAGAAAGGCTCAGGGAGTGGCCGTGGGGCAGGCAGTTGCCAGCCAGCTGCTCGCTGCGCGCAGCGCAGATGGAGCGAATGTAACTCCACCGCCTTACGTGCCGGGACCCCAGCCCGGAGACTACCAGCTGACGCCGCCTAATTTCGCGCCTGCGGATTTTACCCAGTGGCCCCAGGTCACGCCGTTTGCGTTGGAGCGGGCCGATGAGTTCCGTCCCGGTCCTCCTCCGGCACTCACAAGCGACGTTTATACTGAGGTCTTCAATGAAGTCAAAAGTCTCGGGTTCATTAACAGCACAACCCGCACTGCGGAACAAACCGAGATCGGCCAGTTCTGGAACGGCAACATCCAGGACTTCTGGAACGAAATCGCACAGACGGCCGCGCTGCAGCGCCATCTCAACCTTGAGCATAGCGCGCGCCTATTTGCACTGCTGAATATAAGCCTGGCCGACACTGCGATCGCTTTCTTCGAAGCCAAGTACACGTACAACTTTTGGCGTCCGGTAACTGCGGTTCGACTCGCAGACACTGATGGAAATCCGCAGACTGAGCCTGATCCAACTTGGCTTCCACTAACCACGAAGACCGCTCCAGATCCTTCCTACCCCGGAGCACACAGCGCAATCAGTAAAGCGGGCGCGACCGTGTTGAGCTTTTACTTCGGCGACCGATTCACGTTCGATGTTAGCTCCGAGTCGCTGGCAGGAGTGACACGACACTTCACTAGTTTTTCTGCCGCGGGGGAGGAAGCGGGACTGAGCCGTATTTACGCAGGGCAACACTTCCGCACTGACCACATCGCTGGTAAGGATTTGGGCGGGCAGGTGGCAGAGTCTATCGATAACACCATTCTGCTTCGCGAGGAATAAAACATTAGAAAGCCCGTTACCCTAGTGAAACTTACCGCAGTTCGGTGGTCAATCGATCTTCGATCCTGAGTGCGTGACCATGCTGGAATCAGTCATGCTATTTCTCACCGACAGAGTAATCGCAGCGTAAGCGGTGGACGAAATGATTCTGGGTCTCTGGCATCTGCCGGCTCCTGTTGTCGGCTGCGCGATAAGTTCGCTCATCGGCTTGCTGATCGGGCTGCTGGTGTCCCTCTACATCAAGACGAAAGGATAAACAGCGTGACCGACCATGTTAGCAGAGTTCAGGTCGAGCCTGATGGCATTTTTTACAATAGTGTTCCTGGTGTCGCTCGGCAGTGCGCCGGCCGGAGGTAAGGATCCGTTGTCTCCCAGCCCAGTAAGGCCAGGGAATTTGGATCATGGAATTGAGTTACCACAAGGCTATCTAAAGGTCTATTCGGCGAGTGATGAATTCAACGATGGCGCTTACTACGCATACAGTTCCTACGCCATCTATTCCACTGACGGGTGATCGCGTAGCGAGTTTCAAGCTATTCGTAACTTTTCAATTTTACCAAGACTCGCATGAGCTCCGAAGCGAGGAATGAGTTTTGCCAGAAAGTACGGCAATGGCTTGCAGAAAATCCGCGAAGCGGCCGCAGTTGCGATAGGGCAATTAGACCAATTGCGTTCAACCGGACCCACATCGCGAGAAACGCTCGACGCTGAGGTCGCGCGTATTGCGCAGGAGAAGCTGCACTCTTACGGATGCGATCTCGTTGTTCATCGGATGGATGATGGCGTAACGCGATTCCTGATCAAACTCCAGATCGCGACGAAGTAACGTTCGTTGCGACCGATGGGAAAGACATTCTGTTGAGCCAGTGGCAACGGTCACCAACATCATAGCAGGATAAGTCGTAGTTTTTTTGAGAGCGACTTGGATTCCGGGCGTTGGATCCTTTCTTGAATAAGAGCCCCGTTCAGACGTCTTGCAGTGCTATGTCCGATCCTCTTGCAGCAGCCCGGCTTTCCGAAACGCCTTCTTACACGGTGGGAATATTAGTTCAGCAAAACGGTATGAATAACTGAAAACAATTTTACCGATGAAAACATCACTAAAACCAAATCTCGAAAGGACTGATCTTTTGTTCGCTTCTCCTGTTCACCATCGGGAACACATCGCCAGCCGCGTAACCGTACTCTCTCCGATTCTGAAACATCTAAATACAGGCACTCTGGCGTTTGCGATGTTCGTTGGTCTAGCGCTTTTGAGTAGTCCCGTTGTTGCGCTTCAATTTATTTTTACGCAAAGCAGGGGCTCCCAAACAAGAGAGTCAGCTCCTGTCAAAGCGACAAAGACTGAGGTTGCTATCGACAACTTCAGTTTCTCGCCAAACACATTGACGTTATCAGTCGGCGGAACAGTGACCTGGACTAACCACGACAACGTGCCACACGTTGTGTCCAGTGCTAACAATCAATTCAAAAAGTCGCCTCTATTTAAGACTGGTCAGAGCTTTTCCCATACCTTCGCCACAGCGGGAACCTACTCTTACTTCTGTTCCATCCACCCCCGGATGGCAGGGAAAATCATTGTCAAGTAAACATCAACCCCACCGACTATATGAAATCACCACACTGCTCGTCCCTTTTGAAAGGCGGGCTTCTAATTGTTCTGCTGGCCTTGTGCCTTGGCGGTTCAACGGTCGCGCAAGCCGGAGGTAAGGATCCGTTGTCTCCCGGCCCAGTAAGACCCGGGAATTTGGATTATCGAACTGAGTTACCACAAGGATATCTCAAGGTCTATTCCGCCACCGATGAATTCAACGATGGCGGCGCGTTGTACTTTCCACACAGCTCCTATGCGATCCATACGGTCGACGGAAAGCCCTTTAAAAACATCAAGAACCAACGTTTCCCGACCGATGAAATTCCCGAGGTTGTGGCATTGCCCGTTGGAACTTACGCCGTCATAGCCCGGTCGGAGAGAGACGGATACGGCCGCGTCCTCGTTGTTATCAAGGAAGGTCAGCAGACGATCGTTGACTTGGATCTCTGGGAGAAGAAGACAAGGCGCTTGGCACACAACTGACCAATGAACTCCGAGACGGGAAATGAGTTTGAGGCAGAGTACCACGATCGCCTCCGGAAAATCCGCAAAGCGGCCGCCATCGCGTTAAAGGAATTAGACCAATTGCGTTCAGGCGGACCCATGACGCAAGAAGCCCTTGATGCAGAGGTCGCGCGTATCGCACGAGAGAAGCTCCAGTCGTACGGATGCGATCTCGTTGTTCATCGGACTGGTGATGGCGTCACGCGATTCTTAATCAAGGTCCAGAGTACTGGGAGAGGATACGATCTAATCAAGAGTTTTTTCCATCGTGACTATGGATTAATTCCAGAATTGGAGGCCTGACTTATGACCCTTGACCTTACAGAAAAGAAGGTGGTTGTGACCGGTGGGAAACATTCCGTCGGGCGAGCTATTGCTGAAGCAGTCGCGCGTGAAGGAGCCGACGTAGTGACCTGGCTGCGGAAGCGCAATGATGAGCTAAACGAAGGCAAAGTATTGCCACTGACGGTACTGGAAATTCCATCGCAACTACGCAATGGGGAGCGCCAACCTCGCTCTGGCGCCAAACAGTAGCGCAGAAATCTTACTGGTGATCCGGCTGGTAAGGCCAGAATCTCACGTCTTACTCTCAAAGATTTTTGGAAGATTTTTGGAATAAAAATGCACCGGATTGGTAAAGACAGGTGTGAGGCAATCTGCCAAGCACCTAAACAAACCAAAAACAAAATAAAACCCATATTGTTATGCAACCATCCATCACCTTCTGATGATTGCCGACATGGTAGGGCCAAAAGAATAAAGAAAATTCCAAACAAAGGAGAACATGAAATGAAAGAGAGAGTTAAACCTTCAAAAAGTTTTATGAGTCGGCGTTCCTTTTTAGGCAAGTCGCTCGCCGTGGGTGCGGGAACCATCGGCGCGGGACTGTTGGCCAATGTTCCCACCGCACGAGCGAGTGGCGGTCTTACAGCGGGAGACGAGGCTATTCTTCGGTTGCTGGCGGCAGCGGAACTGATCGAAGCCGATTTGTGGCAGCAATACAACGAACTCGGCGGAATCCAAGACCCCGAAGTCCCCGGAGGAACCGGGAGTCCGGCCTATACCGCCGCCATTCAGGTCCTCGATGGGGACATGCCGCAATACATTCACGATAACACCGACGATGAGAACACCCACGCAGCGTTCCTTAACGCCTATCTGGAATCGAAGGGGGCCGAGCCCGTCAATCTGGATCAATTTCGCACTCTGACGGGCAGCACCGCGACGGGAGTCAACCCAGCCTTGGTCGGAAGACGGCTCACCAATCTGACGCAGCTTACCGTGGATACGAGTTTCTGGACGCGCTACCGCAGCGACTCGCTGAACCCCGACTTCGGCGACACCCTCCCGCAAGCAGTCCCAGGCCTAGCTGCTGGGCAATTTCCGGCGATTCCGCGAAACGATGGCGACCTCACTCCTCCGGACCACCTGCAAGCGATCGCCAACACGGCCGGCTTCCACTTCGCGTGGATCGAGCAGGCTGGCACCAGCGTATACGCCTCGCTCGCCCAGCGGGTCACCCACAACGAGGTGCTGCGAATTCTGCTCAGCATCGGCGGCACCGAGATTATGCACTTCCAGACGTGGCAAGATAAAGCCGGCAATGCGCCTCCCTTGACCGATCCCACGAACGGTCTGGTCTTCCCCGACCTCAACGCCGACGGCGAACTGACCCAGACCAACCTGATCATGCCTGAGCCGACAATCTTCCTCAATCGTACGTTCCCGATCTGCTCGATCATCCGTCCCACCGAGACCGATGGCGCCGCCGCGCGCGCGATCAACGGCTTTATCGCCGACGGACTGTTCATCGGTCAACCGCCGGCGTTCTTTGCTCTCCTAAGCCAGTTGATAGAGGCAGCGGATCACGCCAGACACGGGGGACGCGGGAGATAAGCGACCCGCGTATCAGGCGAGACCCTATATGAAAATTAGGCTAGACAATGCGCACGGCTTCCACGGGCTCTTCAGGGGACAGCCGCCTCAGTTTTTGCCAGCTAATTACTTCTCAGGCCAGCGCTGCGGACGCGGCAGAGAGGGAAGTCGGTGATTGAATCGTACTTCGCGAATTCAGACGCCGCGCTTTGGGCCGATGCCTGAGCGCGGCGTTTTTGCAAATATTGGGAATCCCGCACCTAACCCGCCAAGATTTTGGGAATAAACGCGAACCAGATGGGTAAGGATAGATGTAAAACAAATACCAATTCATTAAACCGAAAGAAAAACTTATGTCCGACTACATTTCTCACGATCACGAGCACGACGGGATTGATCGCCGCGGCTTTCTCCATTGCATGGCATGGGCCGGTACCGGCCTACTTTGGACAATCAGCGGTGGCGTACTTGCGTCGAAAACTTTGGCACAGATTGCGAAAGCCGGCGAGCCGCTGCCAGCTACCGACCTTAGCTTTCTACAAATCAGCGACAGCCACATCGGGTTTAATAAAGAGGCGAACAAGGATGTCACTGCGACTTTCAAAATTGCGCTGGATCGCATCAACGCAATGCCTACCCCGCCATCTTTCCTTATTCATACAGGTGATATCACGCAACTCTCAAAGCCCGAAGAGTTCGACACCTTCGATGAGGTTCTCAAGAGTTGCCGAACAAAGGATGTCTTTTACGTGCCAGGCGAGCACGATGTGCTCAACGATGGCGGAAAACTTTACCGCGAACGGTATTTAAAGAGCGTCGAAGGCAAGGGCTCGGGCTGGTACAGCTTCAATAAGAACGGTGTCCATTTCATTGCCCTGGTCAATGTCCTAGACCTTCAGGCCGGCGGCCTGGGCCAGCTTGGGGACGAGCAGCTCGAGTGGCTCGAAGCGGATGTAAAGGGGCTGGGTGCGGACACTCCAGTTGTAGTCTTTGCGCATATCCCTCTTTGGACGGTTTACCCGCAATGGGGCTGGGGAACAAGCGACAGCGAACGCGCTCTAGGATATCTGAAACGCTTCGGTTCGGTGACGGTGCTAAACGGTCACATCCATCAGGTGCTCCAGAAAGTCGAAGGTAACGTGACTTTCCATACCGCGATGTCTACCGCTTTCCCTCAGCCTGCTCCTGGAAC
>DASSFL010000259.1:0-1008 GCA_035694525.1 Candidatus Udaeobacter sp.
CTAACAAGACACAAGATCAACGACCGCGAGACGTGTAAAGCGGTTAACGCAGGCTAGAGGTGGATGGCAAAAACAATCAAAGCACACATATCGCGCTATCTCGCGGTTCGCTGCATCGCCTGGTTAGATGCTAGCTGTGCCAGTTCGCTGATCCTACGCATAGGACGTCGCAGAGTACAGCTCAGGGTAGTTTATCGAAAAAGAGATAAAGGGCGGCAATCCGGCCGTCCCGGGCAATAATAAAATCAGTCCCGGCGTAAGCTGGCGCCTCACCAGGCTGGCCCGATACCCACCGGATCCGGCCGCCATTGCCCAATTCCTCGGGTTCCGCGATTGGCTGATATCGAAGGTCAGGATGAGTAGCCCTGATCGCGCCTGCGACGCGATCGATCTCGTCGCGGCCACAGTGGACGCCCGTTTTGGGGTCGTAGAACACGCCATCTTCGGTCCAGATCTCGTCGATGGCCGCGCGGCGGCGGACGGGATCGTTTTCACCAAAGACGTCCTGAAGATTGCGGGTTAGCAAGGTCGATAAGGTATAGGACATAACAGGATCCTTTCTTAGTATCGTAAATTTCTGCGTGGTTCTCCCGCCGAAACAACAGAGCTATTCATCTAACGAGAAGGAGATAAGCCACGGCAGGCGGTGGCGCGATCCATTTTCGTTTCATCCTTCATAATTCACCGTTCATCCTTGCCGCGCTGCGGCCTGTCGTTGGCTTCATCGATTGGTTAGAGACCTTTTTTCTATTGTTCGCTCAAGCTTGTCGAACGGGGAAAGTAACTTGCCGACGAGCCAGTAATCGCCACTGAACTTTCCCGAACCAACCGTTTTCCAATCCACCTCTTATCCCTCCATCGGTTTCGGCCTCGAGATTATGTGTCCATCCGTTCGACCCATTGAGCGCGCCATGCGGGAGCCACGAAGGGATCCGCAAAGTACTGTGTTTCCCGCGCAACCTTGTCGCCCTTGAACTCCATGATGCTCACGGTGTAGGACGGCTTGCC
>DASSFL010000260.1:0-14196 GCA_035694525.1 Candidatus Udaeobacter sp.
GCCGACTGAGGTTTTCCCCGATATGGTGCGACAGATGAAGGTTCGTGCACAAGCACCGCTTGGTCTTTTTGCCGACGGGCGCGGACCACGTCTGCCGGTCGCTGGCACTGTGCCGATTGGCTACGAGATGCCAAAGCCGGGCATTGTAGCTGCTTCAACTGATGCCAGCCTACCGGGGTCAGCGAAGCCGGCTACAGGGCCCTGGTCGCATCCGAATATTGGTTTTAGCGAGGGCACTGATTATTACAACACTGGCAAGATGGGCGATCACTGGGGAACAGGCTTTCCGGTTCCGGTTTCGCGCGAGCTGATGGAGCGCGGACAACAGCGTTTCAACATAACCTGCGCGATGTGTCACGGCGCTACCGCAGCGGGTAACGGAATCACAAAGCAGTACGGCCTCGCGACTGTGGTTACGCTTCAGGATGAACGAATCCGCAAGATGTCCGATGGCGAGATTTTCAACACAATTACGAATGGCAAAAACACAATGATGGCCTACGGGCCGAACATCATCGTGCCCGATCGCTGGGCGATCATCGCGTACCTGCGCGCGTTACAGCGCAGCCAAAGCGCAACGACAGCCGATGTTCCTGAGGCCCGGCGCGCAGAACTGGAGAAACAATGAGCGAGCGTTCTCACACTGTCCCAACACCGGAAGGTGAATATTTCGAGAGCAACCGCTTTGCAGGCCTCTCCTCGCTGCTGGGATTGATTGCCATTGTGGCGCTGGCGCTTTGCGTCGTGGGCGCATTTCTAAATCCGCACCAGTTCAGTTATTCATGGCTCTTTGCCTTTGCATTTTTCTTCACGCTTTGCGCCGGCTGCTTTTTCTGGACGATTGTGCATCACGCCACGGACGCTGACTGGTCGGTGGTGGTGCGGCGCCAGTTGGAAAACATTGCGGTGTTACTGGTGGTGCTGGCGATTCTTTTTGTGCCGATCCTTCTCCTGCGGCGCCATCTGTATTCCTGGATGGATATCCCGCCCGGTGTCGAACACGCGCTTGATGCCAAGCGTGCCTATCTCAATTGGTCGTTCTTTCTAATCCGCGCCGTCGTGTTTCTGGGCTTTTTCCTTTGTGCATCGCTCGTTTTGCGCCGCTTATCGGTGAATCAAGACAAGGACGGAAATCCACGGTTCACCATCTTAATGCGGAAGGCCGCGTTTATCAGCCTGCCACTGTTCGCGCTTTGTCTCACCTTTGGCGCATTCGATTGGCTGATGAGCCTGAACTATCACTGGTTCTCCACGATGTTTGGCGTGTACATCTTCGCGGGCGCGGCAGGGAGCTCGATGTCGCTGCTCGTCCTGGTCATTACAGCATTACGGCGGGCTGGATATTTGAAGGACATCATCACACTTGAGCATTACCACATCATGGGAAAATGGATGCTCGCCTTTACAGTTTTCTGGGCCTACATCGGTTTTGGCCAGTACATGCTCATCTGGTACGCGAACATACCGGAGGAGACGCAATTTTTTATCACCCGAAACACTGAATCGTGGTGGGCGTTGAGCATGCTGCTCGTAGTAGGACGCTTCTTTATCAGTTTTGGGATTCTCCTCTTGCAATCGATCAAAAAGGAGCCGCGTCATCTTTGCTGGGTCGCTGGATGGATTCTCTGCATGCAAATGCTGGACATGTACATCATCGTCCTGCCCGCGTTACACGGCACAGGGGTGCACCTCAGCATCTGGGATTTACTTTCCCTTATCGCCATCGGCGCAACGCTCGGTTTTGTTTATCTGCGAATTGTGCCTCGGACTTCTCTCTTTCCAGTCCGCGATCCGCGCCTGATTGAATCGTTGAACCTGGTGAACTGATATGGCTGGTACCGACTCACTTCGTCAAGTTGCCCATGGACGCACTCCGTTGTCGGCCTGGTTCGGGATCGTGCTTCTCTTTGCGCTTTTTGGTGTGATCGTGCTCGCGATCATCGGGCCTGCGCCGCGTGGAAGCGATTACGAAGAAGCCCGCGCGAAAAAGCGCGTGGAGAATTTGAAGACTGTACGCGAGGAAGCCGACAAGGCTTTGATCAGTTATGGTTGGATCGACAAAAACAAAGGCGTCGCTCGCATCCCGATCGAGCGTGCCATGGAATTGACAGTTGCCGAGCTGGCGAAGCAAAAGCCCGCGACGGCAGGTCCGATCGCTACGCCCGAGGCGCAAGCAGCTGCAAGCGCTCCAGCGAGTGCCACTTCCCCGGCCCCTGCTACGTCTCCGAAACCCGGCGGCGCACAAGCATCACCTCAAGCGGTTGCGCCTGCTGCACCTCAAGGAGCGGCGATCTCTAGTCCGCAGCCTTCACCGGCAGCCCAGACATCGCCATCTCCGGCCGCTTCCCAGGCGCCAACTTCACCAAGCCCTGCCAAAAGCCCATGAACGCCACCGGAATTCCACTGAAAGAACCGGCTATTTCCGCTGCCGCAGGTGACACGGAGCAATTTGAACGCGCCCTGATCGACGCCTCAACACGCGTGCCGGTGTTGATCTTTTACACTTCGGCGGTGGCGTGGCTGATTCTCGGCACGCTCCTGGCTGGTTTCGTTTCATTTAAGCTGCACACGCCGGATTTGCTTTCTGACATCAGTTTCCTCACGTGGGGGCGCGTGCGCCCTGTCCACATGAATGTGATGGTGTACGGCTGGGCGTCGATGGCTGGCATGGGCACGGCGATCTGGCTGATGGCCCGATTGTGCCGCACAGTTCTGCGTTATCCGCTGCTCTTGGTTGCGGGCGCTGGATTTTGGAACCTGGGAGTTTTCCTCGGCGTGTGCGGAATTCTCCTCGGCGATAGCACCGGTTATCAATGGCTCGAGTTCCCCAGCTATGCTGCCGTCATTCTTTTTGTCGCTTACACGCTGGTTGCTTCTTGGGCCGTGCTGATGTTTCGGTTTCGGCGCGGGGAACAAATTTACATTACGCAATGGTATTTACTTGGTGCGTTTCTCTGGTTCCCGTGGGTGTACGCGGCTGGCCAGTTAATGCTCTTCGTCGTCCCGGTGCAGGGAGTGTTGCAGGCGGCTGTCGGCTGGTGGTACGCGAATAATCTGCTCTTTCTCTGGTTCGGCGCGATTGGTCTCGGCACCGCATATTACATGATTCCCAAGGTGATCGGTCGGCCGGTGTACAGTTATCATTTGGCAACGATCGGTTTCTGGAGCTACGCGTTGTTCTCCAGTTGGACCGGGATGCAGCGCCTCGTCGATGGACCGTTCCCAGCCTGGATGGTCACTGCAAGTATCGCAGCCACAATCCTCACGCTGATTCCCGTCGCCACCGTTGGGCTCAATCATCACATGACGATGCAAGGCTATTTCCCACTGATGCGCTACAGTCCGACGCTTCGCTTTACCGTGTTCGGTGCGATGTCTTATACCGTCTTTAGTCTGGTCGGTGTTCTGATTTCACTGCGCTCCGTTGCCCGCTACGTAAACTTTACACAGGCGAGCATCGCGTATTCACATCTCGGCCTTTATGCATTTTTCACGATGGTGATTTTCGGCTCAATGTACTACATCGTGCCGCGACTGATTGGACGCGAGTGGCGCTATGGGTCGTTGATCAAACTGCATTTTTGGGCATCGGCCTATGGCATTGGGCTGATGACGCTGATGCTTCTCGCCGGCGGCCTTACTCAAGGCACGGGCATGGAAAATCCTTCGCTCGCTTTCAGTGAAAGCGTCGAATCGGTTTTGCCTTACCTGCGCGGACGCAGCCTATCCGGCATTTTGCTGACGGTGTCGCACTTCATTTTTGCGTATCACTTCGGATTGATGCTTTTCGGCCTGGGTCGCAAATCGACGGTGCCCACATTTCTTAATCCAGTCGAAGCGGAGGGGGCCGAAGTGGCGCACTAATGAAAGGACTCGCCCCTCTTTTTCTCGGAATCTTCGGGACATTTGCGTTCTCCTGGGTGGGATTGACTGTGATCCCGAATTGGCAAATCGGACACCTCAATCCTCAATCTGACGAGGAAGGCACAGATATCTACCCAATGCCGCAATCGGGAATGGTCACGCGCGGCGCGCGTATTTACGCCGCGAACGGCTGCAACTATTGCCACAGTCAACAGGTCCGCGCCGAGTATTCGGGCGCTGATATCGAGCGAAAATGGGGTGACCGCCGCAGCGCGCCACGGGACTACATTTTTGAGCGACCTGCTTTACTTGGGAAGATGCGCATGGGCCAGGACCTCGCGAACATCGGCGCACGCGCGCCAAAGGAAGAGGAAAGTCCTTCGCCCACGGGCGGCGCAAGTCCCGCGCCACAAGCAGCGGCGGCTTCCTCAGGCGCCGTAGCCTCGGCGAAGGCGGGTAGTCCGCCGCCGTCAACTGCAGCGTCTCCTTCGCCGGCGACCTCGCCTGCGGCCGCGGCGGCACCATCACCCGGTGCTATTGCATCGAAACCGCCAACCAGCCCCGGTCCGCCGAGTTCTCCACCTTCAAAGTCCCCTGCAACAACAGCGGCTGGGGGCACAAGTCCAGCTGCAGCTCCATCACCGCCTTCGGCAGGACCACCGTGGCCCGAGCAAACGGCGGGATTACCACCAATGTATTCCGCTGCCTGGCATCACGTGCATCTTTATTCGCCGCGCAGTATCAATCTTGACTCGAACATGCCGTCCTATCGTTTTCTTTATCGCGCCCGCCGCATCAGTGCCGGGCGGTCATCGGACGCTTTGCGGCTCACCGGTTCGGACGTGCCACCAGAGGGCTGGGAAATCGTTCCCACCTTCGATGCAAGATGTTTGGTCGCCTACATGATGGCGCTTAATCAATCCCATCCGTTGAAGGACGTCAGGTCGGCTGGTGCGCCAGCAGCCGCGTTGCCGGCGGCTTCACCTTCGCCTGGAGGACAACCAGCTAAATGAACGAGAACACTCCACCATCGGAGCCGCCTTCCGGCCAAGGTATGGACTACAGCGAAATCGCTGATGTGCACGAAGTCCATGCCGCGGTGCAGCGCGAGAAACGCGAGCCGCGTGTGGGCCGCGAACCGCTTTCCATCTGGTTGATCGCAGTGTACGGACTGGCAGTATTTTTTGGCGGCGCTTATCTCGGCCGCTTCTCCGGAAATTTCAGTGGCGAGGCGCTTGACCCATACGGCGGCGAAATGCCCACGATGAAAAAAGTTACCGGACCACAGGGCGCCCAGCCAGAGGCCGAGCTTTCGCCGCGTGATCGTGGAAAGAAGGTTTTTGCGGCCAATTGTCAGACATGTCATCAAGCGAACGGTCTCGGGGTGGCAGGGCAGTATCCGCCATTGGCCGGTTCGGAGTTTACAACGGGCGGCTCGCGCCGCCCGGCGATGATTGTTCTCAAAGGTTTGACAGGTCCAGTCAAAGTGAAAGGCCAGCAATTCGGCTCCGCGGTGATGCAACCGTGGGATAAAACATTGACTGACCAAAAAATTGCCGATGTCCTCACATACGAGCGAAGCGAGTGGGGGAACAACGCCAGCCCAGTGGCAGCCGAGCAAATTGCCGCGTTACGCAAAGAGCTGGCTGATCATCCAAATTCATTCACTGAACCTGAGATACTCGCGGCTCCCGATGAGGATCTTGCTGGCGGTGCATCCGCGGGTGGCGCGCCACCGAAGCCCGGCGAAGCTGCAAAGCCTGGCGAACCGCCGAAACCGCACGGGTAGCGCACTCCCTGCCCCTCAGGCGAAATATCCTTTGAGTCAGGGGACTGCTGACTACCTGGATATATGTGATTGCTGCACTGCCCAAGCTGGTCACCTATCGGATCATTGAGCCAATTTTTAGCCTCGAACAGCCTGTGCAAGTCTCCTGTTGGGAAACCAAGCTTTCTGATATGCTCGTCGAGCTCGCCGCTTATCGCCTGGATATTGTCCTGGCGGACGAACCGGCCTCAAGTGGCGTCAATGCCAGAATATTCAATCATCTCTTGGGCGAATGCGGCGTGACATTCTGCGCAGAGGCCACTCTTGCGAGGAAGCTGCAGCGCGGTTTTCCAAAATCGCTCAATGGCGCGCCAGCTTTGTTACCGATGGCGAACACTGGGTTACGCCGGTCGATTGAGAAATGGTTTCACGCTAACGGTATCCGGCCGCGGTTGGTGGGCGAATCCGAAGATCCTGCATTACTCCACGTTTTTGCTTTCCACGGACTGGGCTTCATCCCAGTGGCCACGCTCGTGGCGAAGGAAGCTGCGACTCGCTTTGGCTTTGGAGTCATTGGCCGAACGGATGCTTGTCGGCAGCGATTTTATGGCATTACACCTGAACGTAGGCTAACGCATCCAATTGTGACTGCTATCACTTCAGGAGCGCGTAAACGCTTGTTCGGTAGGAAGTGAAAGTCGACTGATTTCGTCCCGTCGCCGCAAGCTATCACTGTGTGCGCGATTGACGTCCCGCGATTGATTCGACAAACAATTCCGCCCTATGCTGTAACTCGCACCCGCCATTTTAGCTAGCGCAGCCTAGCCTTCTCGATTTGGTGTCCCGAGGATATGGCTCTTCGGCGGCATCATCACGTTGTCGAACTTTTGCGTGAACATTGCAGCGGCGAAGAAAGCGACTGCGCGCAATGTGTCTTTACCAACATTAACGAGGTCGTGCTTTACCGGCGTCGGAATGGCAAAAACACTCCCCGGACCAACCCGGTAGGTGCTGCCATCTTCCATGTGCAATTCCCCGGTGCCAGCAATGATGTACTGGGTCTCTTCAGTGGCATCGGTATGCCAGCCGAGGCGATGCCCGGGCTCAATTTCATATACAATGGTAGAAGATGCGGTCGTGCCGTGGCCACCATAGACGGCAAACGCGCCAGCCCAATGAACTGACTTATCGTCCTCAGCCCAGACTTCAGCGCGCTTAAGTTTATCGGACGCAACGACTGGATTCATGGAACCGAGGCTAGGGTGTGGCCTTGCATAGTCAATAATAGAAACGCTTCTGGGACGTTTGCAGCCGGCACCCCGAACTTGTAACTGAGGCGATGATCTGTGTCTCGCGGCCTTGATTCTAGAGCTTGTCGATCAAATCCTGGGCGACTTGGACCGAGAGATCGTACTTCTCGGCGAGCGCTCCGAAGGCGCCTGCCATTCCGCAGCAGGCTGTCTTGAGCACCGTCGCGTTCCTGGCACTCTCTCGCGGCCGCGGGTTCGCCAGGGGAAGCCGCCTCAGGGGTGGATCGTCGGCACCGAGGCGCGAATGCGCTGAGAAAAATCCGGGGCTTGGTCGGCTGCCCTTGCGGCCTCGTTGATCTGGGAACGCCTGCGCAGTTCGTCAAACGGAAGCGTAGTGTCTATCCGGCCCGAGTTGTAGAGATAGCCATCGATCAGGCCATTGAAGAGATGGCGGATGTTGAACCGGCCAACCCTACCGGCGGCATTCGCGTAGCGCACGATGTTGATCGTGCAGCTGTTGCTAAGCAGATGGTAGAACTCCGCCCGATCGGCGAGCTCGTTAATCCGTTTTAGGTAGACCATCAGCAGTCGGCGCGCACTTTCCGCCGAGACGTTTAGACGGTAGAGATACACCTCCTCATCGCGGTAGTTGGTGCGCAAGCGCACGAGGTCGCGCTCGTCACCTACGACATAGATCAACTCGAATTGCTTGAATAGCGAGGCGATGGGCGCAAAGTCCTCTCCCACCTCCGGTCGCGTTTCGATGGAGATGCACAGCGGCGGCGCGTTATCGAAGATGAAACTCACGAATGTGTGGGCGACTAGTCCCGGTGCCCAATAGGATACGTAGAAGTCGACGTGGATCAGGTGCGACAGCAGAACCTCACGCTGCTCGTAGCGTACGGTGAAATCATTTCGCGTGCGGTAGTCGAAATTGCGAACACCAGTGATTCGCACGCGGTCGCCTTCGATAGCTACCCTCGGCATCACTGCCACCTCAGGCCGCCATGGGCGATCATGCGAAGGCTGAATGGTGCTAAACGCCACGACGGCACCGATAAACACGCCGACGAAGATCCACTTCATCAGCGGCCGGCGTGTGAGCCACAAGGCCCAAATGCCGAACGCGACGAAGAGCAACGCCAGCACGACGCGCAACCAGGCCCACGGCAGATTTGAGTAATAGATCGCCAGGGTGGCCCACGCGAGCAGCAGGACTCGACAAAGAAATCCGGTGACAGCTATCAACCAGATGAACAGTTTGGAGAACCAGCTTGTCCGGGCCTTGACCGCGCGCGAGTCAGTGTCGTCGAGTTTCACCGTCCTAAGCGAGACATTATAGCGGTCTAGCAACACGGAGTTTAGCCACCTGGCTTAGCTCGCAATGATCAACTGTCGGCTACCCGTTAGTACCGCCCTTGCGGAACAAGAACAACATTGTTCGTGCCCCACCACCGCCGTGCCACCGTGAACACGTATGTTCGACCGCGCCGCACGTTCAGCACCGTCGATGTCGACCGAGAGGCGTTCGGAAGGGCTGACACCGTCAGTACGCGACGCCCTGTCCGCACTAAACGATCAAAGCGGCTGCCCCGCGCAAGATTGGCCGCTGTTCTGTCGTCGATCCGAAGATTAACAACCAAATTCCTCCCAAGATTCGGGTCCCTCGAAACGATGAGACGCCCGCGCGACTGAGCGGCAGCAGTTCCCATCGAAACCGCGTAAATGAAAACCAGAATCAGGAAGAACCTACAGGCGGAAGTGTATTTCGATTTCATCGCCTACATTACCTTCTGGACTCGTTTTTGGCGAATGCGGTGTTCTTCGACTTCGGGATTTCTCTTAGTCGATTGCCTGCCGCCCGGCTACCTGGAGTGCGACTGAAAGTCCTAGAATTGTTTTAATCATCTGAAACGTGAACGCGCGGCGGGTGGCGGTTAGCTCCAGCGCTTGGTTAGGCCCTTGACGTGCGAATACACGTAAATCACGATCGATCAGCTGAAATGGAGCGTGCAATGAGATCTTCGTGGCCGGATAAAGCTTGACACTCTGCGGCATTCGATCTCAAAAGTAACCATGAATTCAAACAACAAATACATATTGGTTTTGCTCGGTGCCATCGCAACGATGGCGTTTTTCGCTTCTTGTCAGGAACAGGGATCGACCACGAACCGGACACAGCCAACAGCAACAACATCAACACAACACCGTACGAGCCAAGGCGTGGTGCAGAGGACTCGGCCGGCAACACCGTCACCGACGCCGTAAGGTTCTACTCGCAGTAGCAAGCCGAAACTTTTAAGATCGTTTTGCTATGAGTCTTTCGGCGCTTGGCTGACAACACGATCTGCCTCTGCGCTTTCACGATGCTCCCAGGTTGGCAGGCAGGCCGAGCTCGTGCGAGATCCAACTATGCTTGAAATCAAGACACTTACTAAACGCTACGCGGCGCATGTTCGCATTTCAGATGGCTAGATCGCTTCTTTCGAGAGATGTTAGCTCTCGGTGGCGGTAGCTCATCTCTTTCTCACTAGACGTAATTGCTCATGCTTGACTATGTCGCTGTAAATAAGGAGTGGATATTCGCCGGTGTCGGATTCTCAGTTGTTGTAGCAATTATCTTCGTAGCCCGATGGATTCTCAACCGACATCGCTCTGACGGCTCGATATCCACACGCCCTTTCCCCGCCGAAATCCTCCGAGACACTGGGAAGCGGGCACCAGTGCAGCATTCGGAGCCATCCGTGAAACGCATCCTTCCATTTCTTTCAGTCGGTTACGTCATTTATGCGTTGTTGATCGCGTGGTTTATCTGTCGGCTTCTGTTTCGTGTTTACCGGGCACAGTCCGCTGGCCAGATGCAATTGTCAGGCATTCACTGGATGCCGCTCGTTATGACCTCAGTTTTCGCCTTTGCTCTCATTGGCATATGTGTTTGCCTCGCATTGTTCCTTTCAGCACGGCGCTGGCGACGCGGCGCTATGGTGCTTGCCTGCATTTCGTGTATCTCAATTCCTATCGGCACGATTTTAGGAGGACTCACGATCTACGCTCTTACACGCCCGGAGGTTAGTTCCGAGTTCACTTAACCGGTCTCCAGAACTGTTTTTGTCATAGAAACTCTGAGCGCGCAGCGGCTAGCGATCGGCTGCGGTGTTTGGTTAGGCCCCTCAGTATCCATCAGGCAGTGTGTCATCAAGTGTTCCCGCGCGGATCGCGCTGACAAACGCGCTATAGTCTCTGAGCGGGTTCTTATCTAACGAGAAAGAGATAAGCCATCCAGCCACTTGAAGCAAAGGTTCCGATTTCGCCGCGCGTGTAAACCAGGTGGCGGGTTGGCTTCATCGATTGGTTAGGTCTGACGTTTCAAACACATCACGAACCGGTGGTAGAAAAGACATCGCTACAATGGCGCCGTTCAGCAAGACAACACACCAACCGATCGCGAGGACAAATGGCGGCGGCAGCGATAGACCGCGATAAGGCCAAAAGGCGCTGTCAACGACTGAGAGCGCGAGAGCCAAAACAAATATCAAACGCGCCCAGCGACGAAAATACCACAAACCTGCAAGAACGACGAACAAGGTGAATTCGGCAGCAGCATGCGCGAAGAGCGCAGCATACGGGTGCAGCAAAGTGAACGAGTTCACATGTCTCCGGGAATCCCAGCCGAAGAACCACTCCAGAAGCAACCAGCCGACACGCACGAGTAACAGCGCACGAAAAATCAAGACGGCACGCATGGGCCTAACGAAAAAGAGATAAGCCACGGCAGGGTGCCGTGACAAACACACCGAACTTATTTCGCACAGGGGTCGTTGGCTTCATCGACTGGTTAGATCGTTGGCATGCATTAGTGAGTGGCAATATAAATTGAGAGTGCCAGGACGGAAATGGCGATAAGGACGTACGCTCGCCCTTACCTGGCCACTGTATTCTTGTAGATCCTGCCATCCTTCATAATGATCAGAAAGTTTTTGTCGGGATCTTCGACGAGCTTGATATTTTCCAACGGATTGCCATCGACCAAAAGCAGATCGGCAAGTGCACCTTCTTCCACAACACCGAGCTTGCCCGGATAGGGATTGATAAATCCGGAGAGTGCCATTAACTCGCCATTGTCGGCCGTGGCCATTTTGAGCACTTCCGCTGGTGTGTACCACTGCACCATCACGGAGAGATCGGTTCCGTGTCGCCTGGCCGCACCGGGGTCGAACAAAATATCTGCGCCCCAAGCCATCTTGATCTTGTACTTCTTCGCCAGTTTATAGGCGTTGTCCGTTCCGGCCCACACCTGCAGGGCCTTCTTCTGCGAAACTGGGCTCATTCGCTGAAATGCGCCTTCATCGTATCGCAACGGCTGCAAGCTCCACCAGATGCCCTTATCTGCCATCAACTTGGCCGTCGGCTCGTCGATTAAGTGGCCGTGTTCAATGCACTTTACGCCCGCAGCGATCCCTTGTCGGATCGAACGAGGCATATAAGCGTGGACGGTCACGTAAGTGCCCCAATTTTCGGCAGCCTCAACCGCCGCACGAATCTCCGGTTCAGTGAACTGAATTGATTCGATCGGATTGAGAGGCGAGCTGACGCCGCCACCGCCCATGAGTTTGATCTGACTCGCGCCCGCTCTCAACTGTTCTCTGGCTCGCAGGCGGACCTCATCGGGGCTGTCGGCAATGGCTGCGATGCCTTCGACCTCGGAGTTGCTCAATGGCCCACCTAGCTTTCGCGGAAGCTCGAAGAGAAACCGAAAATCTCCATGACCCGAAGTTTGCGAGATCATCGCCCCCGACGGATAGATGCGTGGACCAACCATCACACCTTCGTCAATGGCGCGTTTGAGGCCGAACACGGGTCCGCCCAAATCGCGCACAGTCGTGAAACCACTCATCAGCGTCGCTTGAGCTTGTCGCGCAGCCAGAAGATGGAGGTAGGATGGCTCCGAAGTCATGAGGACTAGCTGAGGTGTCGCTGCCATGAACGAATGCCAATGCGCGTCAATGAGGCCCGGCATTAAGACCCGCCCGTTTCCCGCAATGACATTCGCATTCGCGTCGACTGTGATCGGGCTCGCAGATATTCGCTCGATAGTGTTACCTCTAATCAACACATTAGAAGGAGCCGACAGCGCGGGACGCGTACCATCGAAGATCCGCACGTTCTGAAAAAGCGTTACCCCTTTTGGGATCGGAATGCTAGGAGGCTGGCCCGGCACTTCTATGTCATAGTCTTGCCCCAGGCTCACCTGGCAAAGCGCGATTAACAGTAATGCCAATACCGACGACGGGCACCGCACGAGTTTCAACTTCGCGCAATTATTTGACGGACTGTCTTGCGCTATTTTTCGATCTGGACAATCACTGCTCATCGTTTGCATCGAAAACGCGTTTATGAACGGCGTTTCGTTCTCCTTCCCTTTCGCTGTGGATTTGATGCGACAAAAAAATAGTCTGACAAGTCGGAGACGCAGTTTTGACCAATAGTCACCGACATTCAATGAAGATTAAACAATTTTTGAAGTTAAACGAGCGCTTCTGCCAGCAATTCTGCCATGTGCTTCGGGCGTACATTTGTCAGATCGGTAATCTGATGCCGGCAACTTGTTCCTGAGGCGATGATCTGTGTCTCGCGGCTTTGCCTATCGAGCTTGTCCATCAAATCCCGGGCGACTTGGACGGAGACATCGTATTTCTCGGCGAGCGCTCCGAACGCGCCTGCCATTCCGCAGCATGCGGTATCGAGCACCGTCGCTTTCCTCCCGGGCAAACGTTCGGCGAGTCTTCGCATGAATGCTGGATTCATGATCGATTTGGCGTGGCAATGCGGATGAATCGCAATCTTCGCCTCTGAATATTGGAATTTCAGCGCCGCCGGTTCCTGCGCGAGCAAATCGTCCACGAATTGTTCGAACAAAAAACAGCGGTTCGCTATGCTCTCCGCCTTCTCGATCCTTAGCTCGCGATAATCTTCCACGAACATCGACCAGCACGATGGCTCGAGAAACAGGATTGGAGTGCTGGAGGTCCGAACCGGACCGCCATTATGGAGTGATGAGAGAAGATCCACATTGTGTTTTCCGACTTTCACCGCGGCGTCGAGATTTCCCTGACTAAACGCTGGTCGTCCGCAACAGCGCCGATTCTCTACGAGCGAAACTTCGAACCCGAGCGCCTCCAGCACTTTGACCGCGGCAATTCCGATGTGTGGTTCGTGGTAGCGTACAAACGTGTCGTCCCAAAGAATGAGGGGGCCCCGCTTGTAGCCGCGAGCGTGGACCGTAGCGCCGGGGTCAGCGACCGCGGCTAATGCGCGCCTCCTAAACCAGCTATCAAATCGCTCTTTCGCATAATGTGGTAACGAACGTTGCGCTGAAAGTCCGATCGCTTTTTCCATCGCGATCCGCACAGGCTTTGAATCGAGAAACCAATTTGCGAGCGCTGGGATCGCGCAGCCGATTTTGCCTAGCAAATCGACGTTGCTGAGAATGCTTTCACGCAACGGCAGACCATCACGCTTATTTCGCGCATGCATCAATTCCGCTTTGATCAGCGACAGATTCACGTTGGACGGGCACTCGGGTGTGCACCCTTTGCAAGAGAGACAATTGCTCAGTGCGGCGTCCAATTCCGCAGAACGCAAGGGGTCGTGCCCGTTGACACGCAGTTCCAGCGCAGCGCGGATGATGTTGGCGCGGCCACGCGTGGACATGACTTCTTCGTGCGTGGCCATAAACGTTGGGCACATGACGCCGGTTTGTTTAAGGCAGCCGCCGCAGCCGTTGCATTGTTCCAGGTTGCCGATGAACGACTGATCTTTGAACGCGAAGGCGAGCACGGGGTTGAATGGGAGCTCCAGCGGTCGTGTGAAGTGTTCGCGCAGATAATTGTCGATTCTGTGTCGATGACCGTCCGGGTCGGACGCAGCGGCGAAAATCTTTCCCGGATTGAAAATGTTTTTCGGATCGAACACTCGCTTGATCTCGCGCATTACTCCGAGCAGCTCATCTCCTAGTTGCTCCTGCATGTATTCGGTGCGCGCGATACCCACACCGTGCTCGGCGGAAAGCGAGCCTTTGAATTGCCGCACCAACGCAGAAGTTTGATCTGCGACCTGCCGAAACTTTCTTAGATCGTTTGCACTATGCAGGTCGAGCACTGGGCGCACGTGTAGAAGTCCGCTGGCAGCGTGACCGTAGTAACTCGCTTCCAGCGCGAGCGGTTGCATGATCGATCGCAATCCCCGTACGTATTCCGGCAACTGCGCCGGGCGAACAGCAGCATCTTCGATAAACGCGACCGGCTTGGCAGGCCC
>DASSFL010000261.1:0-9283 GCA_035694525.1 Candidatus Udaeobacter sp.
ACCGAGCGACAATAATGCGCCGGCGGACAGACGGAGCCACTCGCGGCGAGTAAGTGCAGCGGGCATAAGCAAACGCTATTCAGCGTCGGGCCGAACGCCACACTGATGATCGGTGTTTAACGAAGCTGAGGCCCATTCGCCGAGCGGTGGATCGGCGCAGAGCTTAACGTTTCTTGTATCCGAAGAAACCGCGCCGGCGGATGATCAGGCTGTCGCCGCGTGATTCGTTGAAGTGTTAAAGCGTTGAATCGTTGAAGCGGCTGCGCGTAATGGGACGCCTTACTCCCGATACCGAGAAAACTCTAGCAATGCGCAAAGGGAGCTGCCGCTCAACTGTTGAAACGGCAGCGCTAACGATGATCTAGTTTCCGAACGGCAGCCCATGCGTGGGCGGCACATAGTTAGGCAGATCGTCGTCTGTGAAGCCGAATACAAAAAACTGGTTCGGATTCGGTACCGCCGGCACATCCGCGGTCTGCAACAGGAAATCATTGTCGTTGGAAACCCACAACGTGTGAAGCCGGGTGTGATTATCGACCCGGACGTCCGGACCGAACGCAATCCCTTCGATCTTCGCAGGGATACGATTGGCGGCGATACCGTTGCCGGTCAGCGCGGCGACGAGATCCAGGAACAGAGTTTTGTTGACGGCGTGCGTGGCTGCGGTGAGCCCATCCTCGTTGGAGACATCTACCGCGCCATCCAGGTCGATTCTAAAGAGCTGTTTTACCCTAGCGTCGTTGCTCGTCCCGTTGCTCCCGCCCTCCAGCCCTCTGCCGTCGCGTTCGTCCACCAGGAATTCGTGACTGTTGATAGCCAGAATTTCGCTGACGCCGCTTCCCGTCGTGAGCAGGTACGCGTACTCGTGAGTGGCTCCGCTGGCGACGTCGATGGTGACGATGCGCAGAAGGTTCGCAGCGGCACCGCCCTGGGCAGCGTCCTGGAGCAGTGCTGCTTGCATGATCCCCACCAGCGTGTTGCCGTCCGGGGTGATCGCCAGACCTTCCATGCCCTTGTTTGCTGTCCTGCCCGTGGTGTTGCCGGTGATTTCATCGTTGCCGACGGGACTCTGGTTGGTAACATAAAACTTCTCCGGCAGCGTGTACGAGCGGAGCCGTGCTCCGGACGACCGGTCGAATTGGTAAACGTACGGACCGTATTCATCGGAAATGAATACGCTTTGTCCGTCGGCCGATACGCGGACGCCTTCGGTATCGAAGCGGGCGTTGTTCGGATTGCCGGAATTCCCGGCGGGATCGAAGTTGTCCGAGCGCCCACTGAAGTAGTGATGGTGCACATCATTGATCGGGGGAACGCCGGAACCCACACCCAATCCCGCGCCGGTGCCGTACACGAGCGGATCACTGCTCCACAGAAGCGTTGTGTTCTGGAGTCGCGCAGTCAATGTGAACGGCAGTGGTCCGGCGGGATTCGCATTCAGCTCCATCTGCACGGTGTGAAACCGGTTGACATAGCTGACCGTGTTGTCGATTAGCGCATCGAAGGTAACCGCATTCGGACCGCGATCCGGCAGTAGCACGAACTTCTTGCCGGAGTCGTAGGTGATGGCCGAACCCAAGCCGCCCAGCAGGTTCGCGGGAGCCTGGTTCTCGAGGCTATAAGTGAGGCTGGAAAGATCCGCATTCGCGCCAGCTCGCGACTCGGTAAGCGAGCCTGTCGCTATCAGGGTGGGTTGCGCTTGACCAAGCGACGGGACCAAAGCGAGCGCGGCAGTAAACCAGGAAATGAGACGTATCGTATTCATGTGTGCGGAGCGTTTTTCGGAGCGAAATCTTTAGCGAGTTCATTCGGTCCCTCAAGCAACAATCAGATGACAGTCGTGTGACATATCGGCAAGATCGACGAATCGAACCTTCAACTGGTCGCTGCGCGGTAGAATCAGCGAAAGTGCACTGTCGGCGCGTGAGTCGTTGAAGCGTTGAAGCGTTACAGCGTTAAAGCGTTAAAGCGTTAGAGCGTTAGAGCGGAAGCGTTCCTTTAACCCGTTATTCCTTCAGACGCGTGTCGATCGCGATCCATTTCTTTTCAAGCGCGTTCTTAGCCGCCTGCTGGGATTCCAAGAGTTGCCCGGCGATAACAGCGCCGGTTTTGAGCATAATTTTCAGATCGAGTAAGATCGACATGTTCTCCAGATAGAAGAGATCCATCATGATCATCTCGTTGAAGGTCGTTTTGTTCTTGCCGTTTACCTGCCAGTGTCCGGTCAGCCCCGGCAGACCGTTTACGCGTTCCCGTTGCCACGGCTCGTAATGAGCAAATTCATTTGGCGTGCAGGGCCGCGGACCAACCAGACTCATCTCGCCGCAAAGCACGTTTAAGATTTGGGGTAACTCATCCAGGCCGCTTGCACGCAGAAACCGGCCAAAAGGGGCGAGGCGTGGATCGCCATAAGCATCCAGCTTGGTCATTGGGCGATCGACTGCCATTAATTCACGGAAGTAATGTTCGTGAGTTTGTGTCTCAGCAGTCGCCTGCATCGTTCTGAACTTCCAGATTAAGAAAGGTTTTCCTCCGAGACCGACGCGCTCCTGCCGGTAGAAGATTGGACCAGGCGAAGCGATTCGCGTTACCAGGATAAGCAAAATCATCAGCGGCAACCAAATCGGCAGTGCCAGCAAAATGCACGTGATGTCGAGAGCGAATTTCCATTCGCGTCTCGAAATGCTTCCGTTTGTGCTGCGGATCATGGTTGCTCACCATGCAAACCGCCCACGCGCAGAGGCGTTGCCGTGAATTCGCGCGTCAGGGCGACGATAGGATTTTGTCTGATCAGACAATCATCCGCCGATCTGATTGTGTATCCGCATCAATCACACCGAATTCTCGCGCACCTTCAGATTTACCCCTGGGTGCTGTTGCCTGTGGTGGAAGCTCGTTCATAACACGCTGCAATCGCGTTCGCAGCGCCGAACCGCGCACAGAGGTCTTGTCTTCACCATTGTTTTTGCGACTCGATGCGCACCCACAAGATGAGGACCGCCCATTTAACAGGTCCTGTCCAGCGACGAGCCTAAGCCTTCCGCATTCGCACTGAACGAGCCATTCTCGATGCTGATGGTTGAAATCAAAGTCGTTGCGAGGCAAGACTACTAATTTTCCAAACTTACGGCCGGTAAGGTCATCGTTAGGCCGATCCATCTGGTTTGAGAGATTTGCGCAAGATGTATGGCCATGCAAGTACATTCGGCACAAGATGTAGGGCTTATCGGGGGCTGAGCCTTCGGACGAAATCCGATAGTGGAAGTGCGTTTATTCGCCAGGAGAAGGCGAAAGGTCTTCATAAAAAGTGCGGAGGATGAATGATGGAGGCTGATCTTGCAATCGCTTTTCCCAGTTGCTACCGCACGCTCGGGATGCGGCTCACCTATTCGAGAAGAAAGAATTGCAGCCGACATGGCCGCCACTACAAAGTAGCAGGCGACACGCCTGCCGCTACAGAATTGCAGCCTACACGGCCGTCGCTACAGCGTTAATGTTTCTTGTATCCGAAGAAACCGCGCCGGCGGATGATCTCGGAAACTTGCGGTGGGACCATCTTGTCCCATGTTTCGTCCCCGTCAGCGATGCGTTTGAGAACGTCCCGGGAAAAGATCGGCAGATATTCGGGATTATAGTTATCAAGCTGCACGAAACTGCCGCGTCCGAGCAGATAACTGTAGAGCGGTTGCAGGTCGGGTTTCACCTGTACGGTGTAAACGGTTTCTAATTCGTCGGAGGGAGTCCGCTGCTTCGGATAGACGTAAATTTTCAGGTCGTTCTTAAAGAGGCGTCCGAAGTTCTCAAGAATGCCCCCGGGCAAGTCGGCATAATATTTTTCGTCGAACAACTCATAAACACTCGGCACACCCATGACGATGGCGATGCGTTCCCGCGTTCGCCAAGAGAGATAAGCGGCGAGCCGGTAGTATTGGAAATAATCGGAGACGAGCACGGTCATCCCGCACGCGGCGAGAACGTCCGCGCGCGCGAGGAAATCGCGGCGGTCAACATCTTTGCCGCCGGCGAGCAGATTGCGCATGGTCAGTTCTGTGAGACCGAGAATCGGTTTGTTCTCCACGGCGGGTTCCTTTTTAAACTTCGCCAGGGCGCACTGAAACATGTCGAGGTTGACATAGGTGACCGGACGAAAACTGCCGCGCTCGACCAGCACCGCCTTGTTATGCAACACGTCGGACGGCTGCAGCACTTCGCGGTTCGGGCCGAACATGGCTGCGCCGCTCAGGCCGATCTGCACCAGCTTGAGCGCCATGACGCGGTTGTCCACGTTGCGAAATTCGATTCCGCTGAACTCGAGCATGTCGACCTCGAGACGACGCGTGGTCAGGTTGTCGAGCAGCGATTCAACGAGTTCTTCCGGGACGTGGCTTAGGAAAAACGCGCCGTAGCAAAGGTTCACGCCCACGATGCCGAGCGCTTCTTGTTGCGCGGATGCTTCCTCGTCCAGCATGCGTATGTGCATGACGACCTGGCTGGGCTCATCGTTGGCGCGGCTCTGAAACTTGATCCCCATCCAGCCGTGGCACTCGTTAGTTCCGCGATAGCTCCGCGCGACTACCGTATCAGCGAACGCGAAGAACGAAGTGTTATCGCCGCGCTCCGGCCCGAGCCGCTCGATGTCGAGCCCAAATTCGTGATCGAGCATGGCTTGCAGGCGGTTGCGCGAAACGTAGCGGTCTGCGTGCCCGTAGATGGCGTCGCTCACCTGCATGTCGTAAGCCGACATACTCTTTGCGACTGTGCCGGCGGCGCCGCCGACCCGGAAAAACCACCGCACCACTTCCTGCCCCGCGCCGATCTCGGCAAACGTGCCGTACCAGCGCGGATCGAGATTGATCCTGAGCGCCTTCGAATGGGTATCGATCGGTTCGTCTTTCACGGGGTGAGAACTACTAAACTCCCTCGCGGAGGAAACGCGAGAGTCATTTCGGTGACATTGGATCTCGCTAGTGTCCGCGGTCGGCGCCCGCGGCTACAGAATTGCGCCTCGAAACAGCGAGGCGGCTACAACAACGCGCTTGATGGCGCGTACCATTCGGAGCCGCGGAGCTGTGGCCGCGGCGCTGTGCCGCCGCGTTGCCGCGGGGGAAGAGGGACAGGAACGCCTCGACACAGCGAGGCGACTACAACATTCGTCAGCGTTCGCCTGGCTTTTTCTTCTTGCCTTGAGGTTGTTGTCCCTTTGGGGCAGGGCGATTCCCTCCGCCCGCTTGTGGACGCTTCCCTCCCATCTGGGCGTTGCGCGCTCCCATTTGAGCATTACGCGTTCCCATCTGTGGATTATGCGACATTTTGTTCATCGTATGGGGCCCGTTAGCCGTAGCTCCAGCCCCTGCTCCTTTGCCGGTATGCAATTTGGCCTGGTTTCCGCCAGCGGTTCGCATGTTGTTGCCCTGACTTCCGGTGTTAAGCTTGTTTCCGTTTGCGCCACCGTTGCCTGCTCCCGCCGTCTTACCTTTACCTGCTCCCTGAAGATTACGTTCGGTTACGTTCCCCGCCTTGTTTCCACCTTTTCCTGCCCCCTCGTTTCCGATTTTGTTTCCGCCTGGACCTTGCCCTGCGCCCGCGCCCTGGCGATTAACCTCGTTCCCGATTTTGCTTTCACCCTTGGCTGCACCCGCTCCGGCCGCAGCCCCGGGTCCCTGCTCGCCCGCCTTGCCAAGCGCCGCGCCGTTGTTCTTATCGAATGATTTGATCGCGTCGGCGTTCGGTTTGCCCTTGTTCGCTGACGCCCGGAGATTTTGATCCTTCTTCGCTAATTGCTGACGTGAAAGCTGCTGTTCAGTTGGCCCCACTTTCTTAGCGTTCGCCGCAGCGGCCTTTTGTTGAGCATTCGGCTCCGCCTTTATTCCACCGTTTCCACCGTTAAAGCTGGTGCGGTTCGCGTTCACGTTCTTAGTAAACGAGTTATTAACGTAGGTGTTATGAACAATGTTCGTGTTCACCCGCGTCACCGCGGTGTTGTAGTTGAAGGTATTTCCATTCCATCGCCCGCCCCAGTAACCATTTCCGGTGTAGCCAAAGCCGTAATTAACGCCTCCATAAAAACCGACACTTGGTCCCCAATAACCCTGGTTAAACGCATAAACGCCGTTTCTCCAACCCCACCAGGGCGGAGTCCAAAGTACGCCCACTGTCGGCGGCGCAACCCATACGCCAGGGACCCAGTAATAATCGTAGTAATCGCTGTCCCAACCCCAGTAGCCCGGGGTCCAGATGTAGCCTGCGACCGGGCAGGCCGGTTGCTCATATACCGGCAGAGGCGGCGGAGCCCAATTGACCGATATGTCTACCTGAGCGTGCGAAGACGCCAGCGGTAAGCTAACAAATAGAAATGCGGCTAAGATGAAGGAACGGAATTTAGTCATTTTCATGTCTTAATGGTTAACCAGAGCTGGATCAAGAAAGTAGCGAAAAGAATCAAGAAGCGGAGCGGGAGCCGCCGCGCTTGCTCTAGGTTGCGAGATACTTCGCTACAGAATTGCGGCCGACACCGGGCCTTAGGCGGACCGCTACAACGAATGACAATGCTGGCTTCGCCGCGTTAAAATGGAAGCACGAAAACGTTCGATCACTTCATCCGATCAAACGTTTTTCGCAGAAGTTCCAAATCGCTCGCGTTGCCGGTCTTTTCGCGTGTCGTTTCGATCCACTTTTTCTCCAGCGCGTTTTTGCTGGGGCGATCGGTTTCGTAAAACACGCCGAAGACGCCCGGGAACGGGAGCGACGCCAGTTTGTACGCGGCCAACTCATCCGTGACGTCGTGTCGTAACTCGTCCTCCGGTGTGTTGTCCCATTTCTTTTCCTGGATCACTTCGAAGCTGCCGCCCTTCTTCGGATTGGCCGGATCGAATACGTCGGGGTAAAATTCCACGCATTCGCTCAGACATTCGATGACGCTGAAGCCCTGATGATCGAACGCGCGCTCGATCAACTGTATCATGTGGTTGACATTGGCGGCGTGAGTGCGCGCGATGAAGGTCGCCCCGCCGGCGATCAATTTTTTCATCGGATTGACCGGCTGATCGATCGCGCCGCTGGGATCGGTCTTGGATTTGAACCCGATGGGCGACGTAGGCGAAGTCTGCTTCTTGGTCAGGCCATAGACGAAGTTGTCCATGATGAAATAGGTCATGTTGATGTTCTTGCGCGCGCCGTGATCCAGATGATTCCCGCCGATGGAGAAGCCGTCGCCGTCGCCGCCGAAGAGGAACACATGGAGATCGGGCCGGGCAAGGCTAATGCCGGATGCGAGCGGAACGGCGCGACCGTGAATGTAGTGGGCGCCGTGGCCGTTGACGAAATAGGGAAAGCGCGATGAGCAACCAATCCCGGCGAGGGTGACGATCTTCTCGTGTTCGAGCTGGCGCTTCTCGATCACTTTGTAGAACGCGGCGAGCACTGCGAAATCGCCGCAGCCCGGACACCATGTCGGGTGATCGGCGGTGATGGCTTTCTTGGTTAATTTTTCCCGTGGCTCCGATGCCGGAGTGGCAGTTGCGACGGCGGTGGCGCCGTCGCCCTTTGGGTTTGTTGCTTCACTCATGGGTTGGTTGAATCGTTAAATGGTTGAATCTTTAAACCGTAAATCCGTAATCCGCGGTAGCGTCTGCCATAGACGCCCTACAATTTGACGTTGGGCGTTGAACGTTGAGCGTTGGGCGTTTTCTTCTCATCATTAGCCAGCTCCTTGTTCGATAGACTCGGCGCGGGCAACATCGACATCTTGTTCGCCGTTTCCGGAAACCGGACGGTTCGGTGAATAGCCCCTAACTGAGACAAACTTGCCGGGAAAAACGCCTTGAAGAATTTCTTTCACACGGAAGGTGAGACCGTCGGTCTTGGTGACGCTCTGAATTTTTGGTTCGCAATAGCGCGCGCGCAAAATGGTGGCGAGCTGGCCGAACCCGTAAAGGCCCTGATCGTTCATCTCGACGGTGACGACGCGCTCGAAGTTGGCAAAGATTTTCTCGAGTCCGTTCGGTAACGGATGAACGTGACGCAAATGTATGGCGCCGATTTTTTCGCCGTGTTCACGCCCCATCTTCACGGCGTCGTGGATCGGCCCATAGGTTGATCCCCAGCCGACGAGCAGGGTGTCGCCTTCCTGATCGCCAAAAATTTCCGGCACCGGAATTTCTTCGGCGAGTGTGCGCAATTTGTTGCGACGTTTCGCCGTCATGGCCATGTGCAGTTTCGGGCTGCCCGTGGGGTGGCCCATCTCGTCGTGTTCGAGTCCGCCGATGAGGGGATATTTTCCGTCAAGGATGCGCGTGCCGGGAGGGATGTGCTGCGTGATACGCTCGAGATCGTACGGCTTGAAACCGCCCTCGCGTGGTGTGAGATCGGGCTTCGGGTCGACCATCATCTTCGAAAGATCGGGCTCGTCGAACGCTTCGATCCGCGTGGCGAGCGAGGTGTCGCTCAAAATAAAAACCGGCGTGCTGTATTTGCGCGCGATTCGGGCCGCTTCAATCGCGATGTAGAAACAATCTTCCACGCTCGCTGCTGCGAGCACAACGCGCGGGCTGTCGCCGTGGCTGCCGAAGATCGCCTGATGTAAATCGCTTTGCTCGACGTTCGTCGGCAACCCAGTGCTCGGGCCGCCGCGTTGAATGTTGCAAACAATGAGCGGGATCTCAGCCATTGACGCCCAGCCGATCGCTTCGGCCTTGAGCGAGATGCCCGGTCCGGCGCTGCCGGTGACCGCGAGATATCCTGAATACGAAAATCCGAGAGCCAGCGACACCGCGCCAAGCTCGTCCTCAGCCTGCACAAAAATTCCGCCGTACTTCGGCAGCTCGCGCCGGAGCGTTTCCATGATAGACGACCACGGCGTGATCGGATAGCCGGCGCCGTAGCGCACACCGGCGGCGATCAATCCGTAGGCGAGGGCCTGATTGCCGTCCATCGTGATCTGCGCGCGGCCGCTCGTTTTCGGGAAGTGCTCGAATCGATAATGCTTCGTCAGGACGTTTCCGACCGGGTAAGCGTAACCGGCCTGGAACGCCATTAACGCGGTGTTTACGATGCTCTGGTCCTTGCCTGCGAATTTTTCGGTGATCAGTTTTTTGAGTTTGTCGTCGTCGAGATTGAAAATTTTTGCGATCAGACCGAGCACGAAAATGTTTTTGCCTTTGTCTTTCGCCGTGCCGCCGAGTGCTTCGACGGTGAGACCGGTGATGGGAACTCCGACATAAACGAAACGTTTGTCGTCGAGGTTCGGTTCGACGTTGTCGGAATCGTAAAGCAACACGCCGCCTTC
>DASSFL010000262.1:0-4434 GCA_035694525.1 Candidatus Udaeobacter sp.
GTCGTCGAAATGATCCGGGGCAAGAAAGGCACACACGTGCGTTTGCTCGTGATCCCTTCGGATGCGACAGACCCGTCGCGCCGGAAAAATGTCGAGCTCGTGAGGGATGAAATTAAGCTCAAGGATCAGGAAGCTCGCGCCGATATCATCATTAGAAAAGACGAGAACGGCGATCCCATAAAACTCGGATGGCTTACGTTGCCTTCTTTTTATGCGGACATGGACAAACACCAGAAAAGCACGACGCGCGACGTGCTAGCACTGCTCAAACGGCTAAAGAAAGAAAACATCGCCGGTCTGGTTGTCGATCTGCGACGGAACGGGGGAGGTTCACTCGAAGAAGCGCTCTCGCTCACAGGCTTGTTTTTGAAATCGGGTCCGATCGTTCAGACGAAAGATTACAACGGAAGTATCAGGGTCTCGGCCAATCCGGATCCGGGCATTGCCTATTCTGGGCCAATGGTCGTCTTGATTGGCCGCCAAAGCGCCTCCGCCAGTGAAATCTTCGCGGCCGCTCTGCAGGATTACGGTCGCGCCGTAATTGTCGGTGACAAGAACTCATTCGGAAAAGGTACCGTGCAGACGATTCTTCCAATTGGGAGGTTCGCTTCATTGTTGGGCAGCCATTCCGATGACGATGGTGCGTTGAAATTGACGATCCAGAAATTTTATCGGGTGGCCGGCGGTTCCACGCAGCTTCACGGCGTCTCTTCTGACATTGTTCTGCCGAGCTTGAGCGATCTTCCGGAATTTGGCGAAGGCGCGCTAAAGAACGCGCTGCCCTATGACGAGGTCGCGAAGGCCAGATACACGAAGTGGTCCGACAGCCATTCCTTGTTTATCGATCAACTGCGGCGTCGCTCGGAGGAACGCGTTAAGAACGACCCGGAATTCCACTACGTGATGGAGGACATCGATCGTTTGCGTCACAAGCTCGATGAGAATCGGATTTCGCTAAACGAAGACGCGCGGAAAAAAGAACTTCAGGACGACAAACTGCGCAAGGAAACGCGGTCGAAGGAACGCCTGGCTCGGAATCAGGATGAGCCGCGAATTTATCGGGTGACACTCGATACCGTTGATAAACCGAATCTCCAATTGATCATGTATCCTGGGAAATTGGCTGAGGCGAAGAAGAACGGTACTGCTCCCAAGGTTGATCCCGACGCTGCTTCGGACAGTGATACGGATTTAATCGGTGCCGCTAACGCCGACGATGACACTAAGACACCGGCGATCGATCCGGAGCGTGACGAAGCGCTCAACATATTGGCCGACTTGGTTGATCTCTCGCGCGGACCGAAGACCGCAAGCGCCATTAATGTTGATAAAACGGCGCCCGAACAGCGGCCGTAACGCAAAGCGACTGTTTTTTCGCCTTCGTTTCTTTTGTGGTGGCCTGAAGCGGATATCGGCTGCTTGCGCTTATTCCCGCAGGCGACACGCCCGCCTCTACAGTCTTCTCTACACTGCAATAGGCGCTTTGATCGACGGATGCGGGTCGTAGCCGGCGAGCTCGAAGTCTTCGAACTTGAAATCGCGAATGTTTCTTACCGCCGGATTCAGCTTCATCCGTGGTAACGACCGGTATTCCCGCGAAAGTTGTTCGCGCGCCTGTTCGAGATGGTTTTTGTAGAGATGCAGATCGCCAAAGGTGTGAACAAAATCACCGGGTGTGAGACCGACAACCTGCGCTACCATCATCGTAAATAGTGAGTACGAGGCGATGTTGAACGGGACGCCGAGAAACAGATCCGCGCTTCGTTGATAAAGTTGGCAACTGAGCTCGCCGTCCTGCACGTAAAACTGGAAGAGGAGATGACACGGTGGCAGGGCCATCTTGTCGATCTCGGCCGGATTCCACGCGCTCACTATGAGACGGCGGCTCTGCGGATTTGATTTGATTTGCGCTATCAGATTCTCGATTTGGTCCACTCGCACGTCGTTTGCACCGCGCCAGTCCCGCCATTGCGCACCATAGACGCGACCGAGATCGCCGGTTTCGTCAGCCCACTCGTCCCAGATCGTCACACCATGTTCGTTGAGATAGCGAACATTGGTATCGCCGCGCAAAAACCAAAGCAACTCGTAAACGATCGATTTGATGTGCAGCTTCTTTGTCGTCAGTAGCGGGAATCCCGGCCCATCCGTGCGCAAATCAAATCGTGTCTGCGCGCCAAAGACAGATAACGTCCCCGTGCCTGTGCGATCCGTTCGCGGCTGACCCTTCTCGAGTACGAGTCGGAGTAGATCGTGGTACTGTTGCACGATAAAATTTTATCGCGGTGCGCGCTTTCGCGAAACAGAATTCTCTTTTGTCACGCGCGCAATCTCCGCGGCGGCAGCGAACCGCTTCCCGACGGGCAGTTCATGTTTGCTACGAAAAGTGCGCCTCGTTGACGCGACCACCGATGAGAACAGGGGTGGAATCGAGTCGAATTGGCTCAGTGTGGGTAGAGCCGTCCGGAACGTGATCGATACTAATCATTCGTAAAGAACAATTTAAGCGATGGAAGGCTAACTGGCTCAAGGCTTGCTAAAGAATCGGAAGGCTTAGAGTCTCGCCACGGCGAGTCCGTTCGTTGGCGAGTTCAAAACAGAAAGGAATTTTCAATTATGGCTAAAGTTTTAGGTATCGATTTGGGCACGACTAACTCCTGCATGGCCGTGATGGAGGGTGGCGACCCGGTAGTTTTGGAAAATAGCGAAGGCGCGCGCACGACACCGTCGATCGTCGCGTTCACGAAAAGCGGGGAGCGATTAGTCGGCCAGGCCGCGAAGCGTCAGGCAGTGACCAATCCGCAGAACACAGTCTCTTCAATCAAGCGCTTCATGGGCCGCAAGTTCGATGAAGTGCACGAAGAGCAAAAGCGCGTGCCCTACAAGCTTGTGAAGGCCGCCAATGGCGACGCCCACGTGCAGGTCGAGGTGAACGGCCAGCTAAAGACATTTTCGCCACCGGAAATTTCGGCGATGATTTTGTCGAAGCTCAAGGCCGACGCGGAAGCGAAGCTTGGCGAAAAAATCACGCAGGCAGTCATCACTGTGCCGGCGTATTTCAACGACTCGCAACGCAACGCGACCAAGGACGCAGGCAAGATCGCGGGCCTGGAAGTTTTGCGCATCATCAACGAGCCGACCGCAGCGTCGCTCGCTTACGGCCTCGACAAGAAGAAGGACGAGGAGATTGCCGTTTACGATTTGGGTGGTGGCACATTCGATATCTCCGTTCTGGAGATTGGGGATGGCGTTTTCGAAGTAAAAGCGACCAACGGTGACACGCACCTTGGCGGTGACGATTGGGATGCGAAGATAATGGATTGGATCGTCAGCGAATTCAAAAAAGATACCGGCATCGATCTGACCAAGCAGCCGGATGCGATTCAGCGAATCAAAGAAGAAGCTGAAAAAGCGAAGATCGCGCTGTCGAGCGCGCAGGAATACGAAATTAACCTGCCGTTCATCACAGCGGATGCGAGTGGGCCGAAGCACATTCAGAAAAAATTGACCCGCGCAAAGCTGGAACAGCTCACAGATGATCTGGTTCAGCGAACCGTTCCGCCCGTGAAGGCATGTCTCAAGGATGCACAGGTCACAGAGAAGGACATCAACGAGCTGGTGCTCGTCGGCGGCATGACGCGCATGCCAAAGGTGCAGCAGGTCGCGCGCGATCTAATTGGCAAGGAACCACACAAAGGTGTGAATCCGGACGAAGTGGTTGCGGTCGGCGCAGCCATCCAGGGCGGCGTCCTTAAGGGCGAAGTCAAAGATGTGCTGCTTCTCGATGTGACGCCGTTGACGCTGGCGATTGAAACCGCTGGCGGTGTAGCAACACCGATGATTCCGCGAAACACAACGATCCCAACTCGCAAATCGCAGATCTTTTCGACCTACAGCGATAATCAGCCGGGTGTGGAGATCAAAGTGCTTCAGGGTGAGCGCCCGCTGAGCCGCGACAACAAAACACTCGGCACATTCCATCTCGATGGGATTCCACCGGCGCCACGCGGCGTTCCGCAGATCGAAGTTACCTTCGACATCGACGCCAACGGCATCTTGCACGTCTCGGCGAAAGATCTCGGCACAGGAAAGGAACAGAAGATTTCCATCACTGGCAGCTCCGGCCTTTCGAAGGACGAAGTCGAGAAAATGCAGCGTGAAGCCGAAGCGCACGCCGAAGAGGACAAAAAGGCGAAGGAAGCAATCGAGATCAAGAACAACGCCGACATGCTCGCCTATCAATCCGAGAAGCAGTTGAAAGAGTTGGGCGACAAGATTTCCGGCGACAAGAAGAAGCAAGTCGAAGACGCCATTGCCGCGGTGCGCGACGCGATCAATCGCAACGACGCCGACGCGATGAAGCGGACCTACGACGAGTTACAGAACAAGTTCCAGGAAATCAGCGCCGATCTTTACAAGCAAGCGTCAGCCCAA
>DASSFL010000263.1:0-3283 GCA_035694525.1 Candidatus Udaeobacter sp.
GATATGGTAGATATCAGTTCGCTGGAGGTTGGTTTCCAACGAACTTTCGGGAAATTCGACAGCGCCCTGCCAGAGTTCGCAAAAATCAACGACGCGGCGTACTGGGACTATCAAAGATCAAAGGTGTATGCACGAACCAACAAGGTGATCCGGCGGATCGTTCACCAATCCCAAGGCAGAAGCAAAAGCACAACCGTGGAACGGCAAGTGACAGCCGGAGAAGTCCCTGAAAAGTGTCCCAGGTGTCGCGCGACAAAATTTTGGACGTACCGCGGCCGATCGCAGATCGTTTACGATCTGAGGTTCACGCGCCGGGGGATTAAGCGCTGGGCGGTGCGGTACTCGTACAGCATGTATCGATGCAGCGAATGTCGCGCTGAAATGACCACCTATTCACGAAGCTGGCAGTTCGGCCCGAACTTGTGCGCCTTTATCACCTACCTTCTAATCGAATTGCGCCTGTCGAACCAAAAGGCAGCTGAACATGCGTCCACGCTGTTCGACTTGCCGCTGAAGAAAAGCAACGCAAACCAGATCAAGGCTGAAATGGCCGAGAAGTATATGCCGACAGGTTGGTGCGGGCGCGGGGTTAAGCGGTGGATTCCCGTCCGACACCGTTGAGACGCGCTGCTCAATAGCTAATGCTCCCACCTCGATGACCATCCGCGTGACGCACATCTATCGCCCAATCAACGCCGAGTGGTGTTTCGTCCATCGTCACGCCGATTTCCCACCCTTCGATCAGCGCACCGCCGGATCGGGCTGCGCTTGATGTCTGCTCCTGGGGGACAAACGGACGTGCTTCTAGCCGACGACGACTTCCGGCTTTGGTAGAGTCGAGATGTGGCGCGGTGGCATTAGGTAGAACATATCTGTTGCCGCCCCTTTCGTTTGGCGGTGCCTTAGTAGTTCCACCATGGCTCCGTTTCCACATCCCGCTCATCGAACCGGACAGGCAGATTTCCCGCATCCGGCTCTCGGACAAGACCTCACGCTTTCGCGGGCAACGCCATCTGCAGCTTCTGAACATTATTGGAGTTGATAGGTTTCCCAATCTCCAGGTCCTTCACCACGTATTGCGTCTGTCTTGAACTGAGGTCCCTTCCCTCCACCGGAGTTACCCGGCTTCCGCGGTGTCGGGTCGGAGGAGGCGCGCTCGATTGCTCTTGCGCTGGCCTCCGTCCGCCGCACAAACTGGACGTGCAGTTTTCCCGCATCCAGCTTTCATGAACGGGCTCTTGCGGCCTGAAGCGAAGGGATCAGTGAGACCAGCCCTACCAGCTTGAACTCTGTGCGCAGCCGTGCGGTCGGATATTCCTTCCAGGCTGCGTTCCGCCACCGCTTGGCGCGGTGCGACCAGAGCCTTCGGATGATCCAGCCATCCAGCTGATGGAAGCGCTTTCTGACATGAGAGCGACAGTAGTAGTTTCCCCATCCTCGGATGATCGGGTTGATCGTCTCGATCAATTCGCCCAGACGCAGAGGTATCCGCCTCATGGTCAAGGCCCTGATCTGATCCTTGAATCGGTCCACCGACTTCTGTGTGGGAATGGCATAGAGATTCTGCCGGTTCAGTTTGGATTTGATCCGATCGCGGGTCAGCTTAAGTCGAGCTTTCCCACGCTGGATTTTAAATCCCAGGAACTCGAAGCCATGCGCGATGTGAACGATCCGGGTTTTCTCCCGGTTGAGCGTCACACCAAGCGTTTCGAGAATCCTTCCTGCTCGCGCCAAGGCGTGTTCCGCCTCCGCTCGGGTCCGACAGGTCACAACCCAGTCATCCGCCCAGCGTGTGAGCCGGTACCCTTTTTGCCTCATCTCCTTGTCAAAGGGAGTCAGCAGGATATTGCTCAACAAAGGTGAGATGACTCCCCCTTGCGGGGTCCCCCGTGGAGTCTCGAACCGCTGACCCTTTGCCTCGTAGCCCGCCTTCAGCATCTGTTGAATGAGCTTCAACACGCCGCTGTCGGCGATTTGTTTTCCGAGGAGAGCCATGAGTTTCTCGTGATCCACGGACCCAAAGTAGTCTTTCAGGTCCGCATCCACGATCCACTCGTTTCCAGCCTCCACTTCGCGCCAGATTTTGGCCAGGGCATCGGCGGTCTTGCGACCCTTGCGATACCCAAAGCTGCTCGGATCAAAGACCTTCTCAAAGATCGGCTCCAGGCGGTTGACCAGCGCCTGCTGGCAAACCCGGTCATAGACCGAAGGTATGCCGAGAGGTCTTGTCTTGCCGGGAGCCCCTCTTTTCGGGATCTCCACTCGTCGCACGGCTTGCGGCCGATAGGTCTTCTCTCGGAGTTCGCGATGGAGCCGGTCCAGATTCGCATCCAGCTCGGCCTCAAATTCTCCAATCGTCACCCCATCCATGCCGCCTGCACCCTGATTGGCGCGAACGCGCTCCCACGCAAGCTTCAAGTTCTTGCGTGAGTAGACTTTGTCCACCAGAGAGTGGACCTTCTGCTTCTGACCTTCGAGCACCAGATGATCGGACAGTCTCCTGGAAGCGTGACGTTCGGGTTTTTCACAAAGGGAACTTTCCATCTTCACGCTCCTTTCTCATCCATCTCGACGCATCCTGGCTCGATCCGTTCACGAACGTCCTTCCCCGGACCACTCTCGATCCGCCGTTTCCGGTCACGCGAGTTATTCGTCTCGCGCTTCAGGTACTATTCCGTTCTCCGACTCCTGCATGGGCTTCGCGCCCCGCTTCGCTTTCGCTTATAGGGTTGCTTACCCGGCTTGGCAGGCCGGGACCTATGCAGGTCTCCTGGGGTCACGCATGAGTCTTCCGTATCGTGCCGTCAGCAAACACCTTGGTTCGATGGGTGAATGAGTAACGCCTTCGCCCCCATAGTGCGGGCTCGACCTTTCCCCATCTTTGGCCGACCTGTTCATCGTCGGGGTGGCCCCCATTGATTACGGCCCGATACTTCTCCTCAAACCCTTCGGATTCCGGATCGCTCCGGACACCCTGTCTTCCAACGGCTTTCGCCGCTGGCTGGCGAGGCATTACCCCCACCTTTGGATACGGCGCTCCTCATTCGAGCGCCGGAGGGACTTGAACCCTCCTGACTCATGCGCTGCCCAGCGCACACTATGGCGGGGTCAGACTTCTCATGATCGTACATCGTCGGCTACGGCTCCTCGCCTTCCCGACACGGACCAGTGCCGCACGCATGTGGCGCTGGCCGACCATGAGATCTCCCGGTTCCCGAGCAAAGAGCGTGCGCACATGCCAGTGTCTAAGACCACGCCGGGCCGTCTGGGCGCTCGCGTTATC
>DASSFL010000264.1:0-2143 GCA_035694525.1 Candidatus Udaeobacter sp.
GCAATGTCGCGCCGTGTTTGAAAATGTGCGGCTCGTGCTCGAAGACGCTGGCACAAACTGGAACGCTATCGTCGATGTCACCGTTTTCCTGACGAACATGAAAAAGGATTTCCCGGCCTACAACAAACTTTATGCACAATATTTTTCCGGTGACGGCAAACCAAATCCCACGCGTACGACGATTGAAGTCGGCGCGTTGCCGACGCCAATTGCAATTGAGCTTAAAGTCATCGCTGCGGTCAGCTAGTTTGTCATCCTGAACCGCAAAAGACGGTGAAGGACCTCTCTTCCTTGTTTGAAAGCACGCGAGCTAGATAGTGTGATCTATAGGGTGAATGTGAGATCCCTCGTCGTCTCCGCGACTCGGCATGAAACGCTGTTCGGCGCTGGACGTTAAGCGTTCACAATTCGACCTTGGCTTTCGATTACGAGTACGAGCATGAGCACTACTAAGAGGCCTCCATCTCGCATTCTTGCCGCCGACCACACCGGCATCACCGTTTCGAATCTTGAGCGATCGCTCGCATTCTGGCGCGACGTTCTCGGCTTCGAGCTTTCACATACCGCGCATCAAACTGGCGAAATGGCCAGTGAAATCACTGGAGTCGAAGGTGCCGAGATCAAGCTTGCAGTCGTAAAAGCCCCGGGCGGTCACAAGATCGAACTGCTCGAATATCTGGCGCCGCTCGAGCATAAATGGAATGTCGATCTTCGGCCGTGCGATGTTGGCTTCGTGCACGTCGCGCTCGTCGTGGAGGATCTCGGCCCAATTCTCAGCGCGATCGAGACATCCGGTTGGAAAGCTGCTGGTAAACCGCAAACTCTTCGGTCAGGTCCGAACGCCGGAAAGCTGGTGGTATATGTTCGCGATCCCGATGGAACAACAATCGAGTTCATGCAGCCGCCGCCCGAAGCGAACAGCGGATAACGCGGATTCAACCGATTCGGAAGGACGGAAGACGTTCTGTTGCTTTTGATTTCTTTCCTTTGAATCTGTGAAATCTGCGTAATCTGCGGTTAATGCATTTCTCCGCCGACGAAAATTTCGCACTGCAACTCGATGCCGAGGATCCGTTGCGGCATTTTCGGGAAAAATTTTATCTCCCACTGGGCAAAGATGGCAAACCGCTGATCTATTTTGCGGGCAATTCGTTAGGCTTGATGCCAAAATCGGCGAGAGGCATCGTCGAAGAAGAATTAGACAACTGGGCGAAGCTCGGTGTTGATGCGCATCACGCGACCGGGACGCCATGGTACACCTATCAGGAGGCATTGCGCGAACCGACCGCGCGGATTATTGGCGCGAACCCGGTGGAGGTAATCTGCATGAACAGCCTCACGGTGAATCTCCATCTCATGATGGCAACGTTTTATCGGCCGACCAAACCGCGTTTCAAAATCTTAATGGAGGAACCTGCGTTTCCTTCCGACACCTATGCAATCAAAACGCAAATCGCGCATCATGGGCTCAACCCAAGAGACGCACTTATTCTCGCACGGCCCCGCAACGGCGAGTTCACGATCCAAACGGAAGATATCGTCGACCTGATCGAGAAGCACGCCGATCAACTCGCTGTGGTGATGTTTGCCGGTGTAAATTTTTTCACCGGCCAATTGTTCGATATCAAAAGAATCACTGCTGCAGCACAGGCAGGCGGCATCGTCGTTGGATTCGATCTTGCCCATGCCGTGGGAAACGCGCCGTTGAAATTGCACGATTGGAATGTCGATTTTGCTGTCTGGTGTTCGTATAAATATCTAAACGCAGGTCCCGGCGCAGTCGCAGGCGCGTTCGTGCACGAACGACACGCGACCAACACGAAATTGCCGCGGTTCGCCGGCTGGTTCGGCAACGATCCGAACACTCGGTTCCGATTGCATCTGGAACCCGAATTTAATCCAGTTGCGTCGGCCGACGGCTGGCAAATCAGTAATCCGCCGATTTTCTCGATGGCGCCATTGCGCGCCTCGCTCGCGATCTTCGATGACGGCGGCGGAATGGAACAGCTGCGCGCGAAGTCGATCAGACTTACCGGTTACCTGGAATTCCTGTTAACCGAAATTGGATCGAAAAAGTTTACCGTTATCACACCGCGCAATCCCGATGAGCGCGGTTGCCAATTGTCGATCCTGGCACATGAGC
>DASSFL010000265.1:0-7407 GCA_035694525.1 Candidatus Udaeobacter sp.
GAAGCGCAAGACAAGAATGTTTTGCGCGGTTTCTTTCCCGAGAAAGTGGTCGATCCGGTAGGTCTGTTCTTCGCTGAAGGAATTGTGGATGATGCGATTGAGTTCGCGGGCTGAGGCGAGATCCGAACCGAAAGGCTTTTCAACGATTACTCGCGCCCAGCTTCCTTTGCAGGTCTCATTCAAGCCAGCGGCTTTCAGGTGCGTAAGAATCGGCTCGAATTGATCGGGAGCAGCAGCGAAATAAAAAAGACGGTTGCCGCGGGTGCCGTGGTTCTTATCGATTTCATCGAGGCGTTTGGCCAATGATTTGTAGCCAGCTTCGTCTTCGAACTCGCTCTGGTGGTAAAAAATCGATTGCGCAAAGTTTTTCCAGATTTCGTCGCGCACCGCTTGCCGCGAAAACTGGCGCGTTGATTCTTCAAGCTCGCCCCGGAATTCGTCATCAGTTTTTGGGCGACGGGCAAAGCCGACTATCGTCACAGCCGGCGGCAGGTCGCCATCGGCGGCGAGGTTATACAATGCAGGGATCAGTTTGCGATGGGTGAGGTCGCCGGTGGCTCCGAAGATTACAATCGCGCATGGCTGCGGTACAGCGCGCGCAGACAAACCTTCGCGCAGCGGATTAGGTTCCGGTTGATCGGCAGCTAGATTCATAAACGAAACGCCCGAAAGATTCGAGATTAGATGGGCAGGGGAAATCTTCTCGTCAAGTCGAGGACTCGTTGATGCACTTTCTCCAGCGCGTCAGGATCGACGCGATTCGTGAGCGCTTCAGCGACCAGGTCTGCGATTTCTAACATTTCCTCTTCTTTCATGCCGCGAGTTGTGACGGCAGGCGTGCCGACCCGGATACCACCCGGCTTGAAGATTGGATAAGTATCGAACGGGATGCCGTTTTTGTTAACGGTGATGCCGGCCCGGTCGAGAACTTCCTGTGCTTCTTTGCCGTTAATTTCCTTTGGGCGAAGATCGACGAGCATCAAATGATTATCGGTGCCGCCCGAGACGATACGATAACCATGTTTGGCCAGGCCGGCGGCAAGCGCTTTGGCGTTGAGGACAACCTGCCGTTGATATTCGCGGAACTGCGGCTGAAGCGCTTCATGAAAGCAAACGGCTTTTGCCGCGATCACATGCATGAGCGGGCCGCCCTGCACGCCGGGGAAAACCGTCGCATCGAGCTGTTTGGCAAATTTCTCCTCGCACATGACGATGCCGCCGCGCGGTCCGCGCAAACTCTTGTGCGTGGTGGTGGTGACAAATTGTGCGTACGGGATCGGACTTGGATGCTGACCGCCTGCTACCAGGCCTGCGATGTGCGCCATGTCGATAAACAGAACCGCGCCAACCGAATCCGCGATTTGACGCAGTCGCGGAAAATCGATGATACGCGGATAGGCGGACGCGCCGGCGGTGACCATAGCCGGGCGGACTTCTTCGGCTTGTTTTTGCAACGCGTCGTAATCGATTTGCTCGGTCTTGTCGCTAACGCCGTACTGCGAGACGGCGTAAAATTTACCGGAGAAATTCGCGGGATGCCCGTGCGTCAGGTGCCCGCCGTGCGCCAGGTTCATCGCCAGAATCTTGTCACCCGGTTTGAGCAGGGCGAAATAAACCGCCATGTTCGCCTGCGCGCCGCTGTGCGGCTGCACGTTCACGTGCTCGCAGCCAAACAGCCGCTTTGCGCGATCAATGGCCAGTTGCTCGGCAATGTCGACATTCTCGCAGCCGCCGTACCAGCGCTTTCGTGGATAGCCCTCGGCGTATTTGTTTGTCAGCACACTGCCCTGGGCTTCCATGACTGCGCGGCTAGTGAAATTTTCGGACGCAATCAATTCGATGTTCTCGCGCTGACGTTTTTCCTCGGCCATGATGGCATCGAAGATTTCCGGATCGACTCTGCGCAAAGCGTCGCCGTAACGGGGCTGAGGTTTCGAACCGGGCAATCCAGGCTCGATGCGGTGAGGAAGATGATCCATCGGATGAGACGATAGCTCGCGTGCGCGCGTCGCACCAGGCCGCACCAGTTCGCCCTGTTCGACAAATGCGAGCACGCTTGGCAAGGCGTTCTTGATGATGCGAGCACACTCTTCGTACACTTCGCGGCCAAGACCGATTGGGTCAGGCACGTCGCGCCATACGGTAGTGCCCGCCTCTTCAAATTCGCGAAGCAAGAACGATTTTTCAGCGCCTTGAGGAAATAATGTTTGGATTGTCTCAAGGTGCGCGCCGGTCATCGCAAAAATGTGTGTCGCTCGATCGACCAGCGCTGCCGTCAGAGGCTGACTGCGCAGATTGCTAATGTCCACGCCTCCTTCTGCGCAGACTTCAACGGCATAAAGACTTGGCGGTTGGCCGCGCACCGCGTGCACCCCAGCCGAAATAACCTCGATCTCCTTTTGGTTCCCAAGCAGACGGCGAAAAAGCCCTTCCGCAATCGGGCTGCGGCAGATATTACCTGTACAAACAAAGAGGACGCTTTTCACAATTTGGAAAGCGCGAGCGAGCGCAATCCAAACCTAGAGTCGAACGGGTCCAAGTCAATTTTGCCTTGGAATATCTGCAGGGCGCGCCGAGGAACAGCCGCGGACGGCCCGGCGATCCATCCCTACCACGTGAAAACTAGTTCCAAATCAGACTAGTTATCCCCGTGGCAGTTGCAGTTTGAACTTGTGCCAAATGTACAAAACCAAAATCGCCCCAACGATTGAAACAATTACTCCCCCGAGATGAAATTTGCCTCCTGCGCCAGGCGGATAAAACAGATGAGTCACCGCGCCGCCGATAATCGAGCCGACAATACCGAGCACGACTGTCCAGGTGATCGATAGATGCGTATGCATGAGCGCCTTGGCCACGCAACCCACGAGGAAGCCGACGAAGATATACCAAATGAGGTGAAGCATATTTTTTTCTTTTGACTCCTGATTCCGCGAAGATCACTCGCAGCAATATCAGAACTGTTGGAGCACAGCCATGCAAAATTTCAATGGGCTTTCCCGAATCGAGGTGATGACGTTTCGAGCATGAGCAGGAGTAAGAGTAAGGCCAGGCGTATTACTTAATTGGAGCTTCTCTGTAGCGTGAGTTGGCGCTATTCTATTCATCGTTCTGTTGCCCTGCTGTAATGACCATCGACACGCTCCGCCATGTGCCGTTGTTCGAGTCGCTCGATGACGAGGCGGCCCGGAAATTATGTCAGTTGCTGCGGAGTATCGACTGCAAAGCCAAAACGTCTTTGTTCCGCGCCGGCGACGAGGGAGACGCAATGTATTTGATCGAGGGCGGTAAAGTCCGCATTTCCGTGGGAGCCACCGATGGACGCGACATGACGCTAACCGAACTGGGCCGGGGCGATTTCTTTGGCGAGATGGCGTTGCTCGACGGACAACGCCGCTCGGCGGATGCGATCGTCGCGGAGGATGCAAGATTGGCTGTTCTTTCGCGCGAGCATTTTCTTTCCTTCGTGCGCAGCAGCCCGGACGTCGCGCTGGAACTGCTCACGGCGCTCGCCAACCGATTGCGGCACACCGACGAACTTTTGCTTCGGAGCGCTACCCGCAACGTGAACGTGGAAGAAGCGGCGCAGCTTACGTTTGCAGATCGCGCGGCCGACATTATTGCGGAGTTTGGCGGCAGTTGGAAATTCATCATTGCTGCGGTGCTCTTTTTCAACGTGTGGGTATTGATAAATACCTGGCTGCTGACCAACAACGGCTTTGATCCATACCCTTACCTATTGCTCAGCACTGCGATCAACATGCTCGCCGTGCTGCAAGCACCGATCATCTTGATGTCGCAAAATCGGCAGTCTCACAAAGATCGGCTTCGCTCCGAAATCGATTATCAAGTCAACTTGAAAAACGAACTCGCCTTGAATGAGATTCTTCAACGCTTAAAAGCTCTCGAGCGCGACTACCTGAATCCGGCATTGGAAAAACAACGCGAATAACGAATAGCCATCGCCACGTTGAATCGTTGAATCTCAATTCCATGGAACAGCCTGAGGCGCGTAACAATTCACGAATCACGCTTGGAATCTTGCTGCGTTCACCAGTCTGCTTATGATTGAATCCTCCCTATGAAACAGACTTCGGTTCTTGCTCTTCTTGCGTCAGTTTTTGTTCTCTTGCTACTTGGCTGTAGTTCAGGTCCGAGTCCCGAACAGCAGGCACGGGATGCGGACGAGCAGAGGCAATCGCAGCGCCAACAGGCAGAATTTCGCAAGGGCCTCCCTCCGGTGGCCAATCCCGGCCAGGGTTGGTAAGGCAAAATACGGCGTGATTCGTTAGACTGTCACGCGCCTCAGGCGGGTTACATCGAATTCGCGGTTTTGTCGGTTCAACGATGTGACGATTCACGCTGGCGAAGCGATTCGACATTCATGCTTCGTCATTCAAAGTGAGAAATGCGCTCACGCTGGAAGCGAATTCGATATCGCCTGGAGTGGGCCGGTCTTTTTCTGGCGACAAAATTGATCCCATTATGCTCGCGAAAGGCCTGCTATCGCCTTGCTCAGCTGGCCGGAGGGTTGCTTGGCTTTCTCGATCGGCCTCGATACCATGTTGCGCTAAGCAACCTGGAGGTCGCATTTGGCGACCAGTTATCTGCCCGTGAGCGACGCAAGATTGTCCGTGAATCATTTCAACATTTCGCGCGAACCATGGTTGATTTGCTGTGGAGCCCGCGCCTGACGCCACTGAACTTCCTTTGGTATATCGAACTGCAGAACTTCGAAGAAACAATGCGGGACACGGGGCCGGAGCGCAGCGTGATTATAGCCTGCTATCACTACAGCAACTTCGAATGGCTTAGTCTGGCTTGTGGTTTTCTGGAACTCAAAGGCACAATTATCTCACAGGAATTTAAGAACTCGCTACTCGATCCGATTTTCAAAAATCTGCGTGAGCAATCCGGGCATGAGCTTATTCCGCGAGAGCGCGGGATTGTCCGGCTCTTCAAGGTGCTGCGACGGAAAGGGCGCACTGCGCTGCTGGTCGATCTCACCGTTCCACCCAGTCAGGGCGCCGTCGCGATTGATTGTTTCGGATTAAAAACAAGCGTGACTTCCGCGCATGCCTGGCTGCACGAGCAAACTGGCATCCCGATCATTCCCGCGCATTGCGAACCGCTGCCGAATGGGCGTTACAGGCTTATCTTCCACCCGAAGATCAGCAACACAGGTGGGATGACCCATCAACAAATCGCACAAGCATGTTGGAATTCCTTTGAGCCGTATGTGCGAAAGAATCCAGCGCCCTGGCTCTGGATGTACAAACATTGGCGCTACCTTCCTGAACACGCCGACCGGCGTTATCCGTTCTATACAAATTTTTATCGACCGTTTGAAGATATGCTTCAGCATAACGATGTGGGAAGTCTCACAGAGGCTAACGAAGAAAACGAAGATTGAAACAGGCGCTCAATCTGGACCTTGCGCCTCTATCATTTGCTTCTCTTAGCTTGTTTAGCTGGCACTTGTCGCCGCCTCGCTGTGCCTGGCGCGCCGTAGCCACGCGAGGCAGCCTATGCCGTGGCTACAAACATCGCCTGTTTACGGACTTTTTGTGAGTAATTCCGTCGATTTGGTCATTTCTACCCTATCGCTCAGTTTTTTGAATCAGATCCCATTGTTCCTTTAGTTCCGCCTTAAGGGAGGGGATTTGTCTTTGTTGTTCCTGTACCTTGTGATGCTCTTTGAGAAACTCGTTGAGTAACATCGCATTGACCTGTTCATAGCGGACGGTCTGGGGCTTACCCTCCCGATCACGAATGATCAGGTCGGGATTTACTTTTTCTACCACCTCAGCAATGAGCCCGAACTCCGGGATGCCGTGAGGATCGATTTCCTTCTTAAAACGAAAGCTCACCGGTTTAAACCCTAGAATAACTTCGCTGGCTTTGCCCATCGTCTTTATATCCTTCTTGAATCGCGCCGAGGAGCTAATTACACCCAGCTTGACATCTGAATTACAAAAGACCGCAACAGCCCCTGGGGAGTTTGTTCCACTGATTCCGCTGATAAAAGTGTTGGTGACATCAGAGTTACCGATCCGGATGGTGTTGCTCAAGAAGCTCTCGGGGACGATCCTGATAATCCTTTCTCTGTTTCTTGATCCTGTGCCATCCGCGTAATCCGCGGTTTCATCAGTTCTTCCCTCAATGGCGGTTGAAAGGCGTCGTTCCGTGTTGGAATGCCCGCGACTATAGCTTGATTCAGTCGCCTTCGCGGATTAAGCGTTTCGCGTTATGTCCCGTTCGTCAGCGTCGTCCAGTAGTGAATTGTTGCGCGCTCACTGCGCCGCGATAGCAAAGGAGGAGGCCATTCTTCGTGAGGGTGGGGGCAAGGCTGGCCACGAACGCCAGCGAAAGATGAACCGGTTGCCTGTGCGCGAACGACTCAGTCGCTTGGTCGACAAAGAATCGCCGTTCTTCGAGATCGGTCTCTGGGCTGCTTACAAAATGTACGAACAATGGGGCAAGATTCCGGCGGCCGGAGTCGTCGCTGGCATTGGCAACGTCGAGGGTGTTCCGTGCATGATTATTGCAAACGACGCCACCGTAAAGGCTGGTGCTTTCTTTCCGCAAACGACTAAGAAAGTGATTCGCGCGCAGCGCATCGCTTTTGAGTGCGCGCTTCCCATTATTTACCTGGTCGATTCTGCAGGCGTGTTCCTTCCGATGCAGGACGAAATCTTTCCAGACGAGGACGATTTCGGCCGAATCTTTCGAAATAACTCGGTTATTTCAGCGGCTGGGATTCCTCAGTTGGCCGCAATCATGGGTAACTGTGTCGCCGGCGGCGCCTACCTTCCTGTCCTTTGTGACAAAATTTTGATGACAAAAGGCAGCGGCTTGTATCTGGCTGGTCCTTCCCTGGTCAAGGCAGCCATTGGCCAGGTTGTCGACGCGGAAGAACTAGGGGGTGCGCAAATGCATGCCGAAATCAGCGGGACGGTGGACTTTTTTGAAAAGGACGATCCGTCCTGCCTCAAACGTCTTCGTTCACTTGTTGGATTGCTGCCCGAAGCGAAAGAATCCAAAACATCGAGGACTCCCAAAGAAGCATTCAAACCAGCGAAAGACCCGGATACTGTTTATGATTTAGTCAGCTTCGACGGGCAAAAGCAGTACGACGCGCGCGATCTACTGGCCACAATCGTCGACGAAAACTCTGTGGACGAATATAAGGCCGACTATGGTAAGACAATCGTAACCGGCTACGCGCGCATTAACGGACGCCCAGTGGGAATTGTTGCTAACCAACGTTTGCAGGTCAGGACCAAAAAGGAGGGAATTCAGATGGGTGGCGTCATTTATCCCGATAGCGCAGATAAGGCAGCGCGGTTTATCATGGACTGCAATCAAACAAGCTTACCCATCATCTTTTTCCAGGATGTTACCGGA